>CANGUK010000074.1 GCA_947457095.1 Cyclobacteriaceae bacterium | reverse complement strand
TGTGGCTTGGATGATGCGCCGCATGATGTTGATCGCGGCATCGTGCCCATCAAAGAGCGAGGCCGCCGTGACGATGCGGATGTGGTGCTGGGGTTGGTACTTGGAAGTTGGTAAAGTCATGGTTTTGGGTTCAATTCTGGATTCAAGGGCTGAAAAAGCAATTTTTACCTCCTTAAATACACCTGCGAATATAGGAAAAACTACGGTGTGGGTCTTTGTGTTTTTGGCAGAGATACAAAAATTGAGGGCCCAATTACCCACACGAAAAAGAAGGGGATTCGGTTACAGCATCTCCTGAAAAACCAGAGAAATGGCCTATCCTATTTTGAAATCTAGTGCTTCTCCTTAGTTTAGTGGATTCAATAACCCAGCGAGCCTCATGTCTTCGAAAACCTATGCCTTTTGGATCTCCCTCACTGCTGCCCTAGGCGGCTTTTTGTTTGGCTTTGATACGGCCGTGATTTCTGGAGCTGAACGCGCCATCCAAGAGGTTTGGAAATTAAACGACTGGGTACATGGACTGGCCATTGCCTCTGCCCTCTATGGAACGGTGATCGGCGCCCTACTTGGCGGTATCCCTGCAGACCGCATGGGTCGCAAAAAGAGCCTTTTTTGGATTGGAATGTTTTACTTTATCTCTGCGGTAGGCTCCGGCATCGCCTGGGATGTAACTTCCTTTACCTTCTTCCGCTTCTTGGGTGGCCTGGGTGTTGGTGCCTCCTCCGTAGTGGCACCGATGTACATTTCCGAGATCGCTCCCGCCAAAAGCCGTGGCTTGCTCGTAGCCCTATATCAGTTCAACATTGTCTTTGGTATTGTGATGGCCTACGTATCCAACTACTGGATTGGCACCGCCGGCATTCCCGAAGACTGGAGATGGATGCTCGGTGTGGAAGCCATTCCGGCTATCCTGTACACAATATTAATCATCCGAATTCCTGAAAGCCCACGCTGGTTGATCACCAAGTTCAATGATCTGACCCAAGCCAGAGCCATTCTCACCCGCACGGATCCTGAAGGGGTGGAAGAAACGCTGCGTTTGGCAATCGCCGAAAGCCAATCCACCCAAGCCAAACAATCTATCGGCTTCGGCATCCTATTTCGCCCACAGTACCTTTCCTGCACGCTGCTGGCCATCGCCATTGCCTTTTTCAACCAGGTTTCTGGCATCAATGCCATCATCTACTTTGCCCCTCGGGTATTTGAGATGGCAGGGATTTCTACGGAAAATGCCTTGATCTCCACGATCGGTATTGGACTGGTCAACCTATTTGCTACCTTCTTTGGACTCTACCTCATCGACCGTATCGGACGCAAGAAACTGATGTACATCGGTTCCTTCGGCTACATCATCTCCCTGACCTTGATGGCCTACAATTTTCTCGGGCCAGGCATCCCAAGTTTCTGGTTGCCCATCTTCGTATTTGGATTTATCGCCTCCCATGCCGTAGGTCAGGGATCGGTGATCTGGGTGTTTATCTCCGAGATGTTCCCCAACGAACTCCGAGCCTATGGACAATCCCTAGGTTCCTTTACCCACTGGATCTTGGCAGCGGTGATTGCCAACGTGTTTCCATTCTTTGCCAACCAGTTTGGTCCTGGCTATATCTTCGCCTTTTTCTGCCTGATGATGGTGGTGCAGTTGGCCTGGGTACGATTTGCGATGCCGGAAACGAAGGGAAGATCCCTAGAAGAAATTCAACAAGCCTTACAAAAAAACAATGTCTGAACCCGTAGTCCTCTTTGGTGAAATGCTTTGGGATTGCCTCCCTACCGGTGCTGTGCCGGGTGGTGCACCCATGAATGTGGCCCTGCACCTGCACCAATTGGGTCTTCCCACCCGATTGATCTCTGCTGTGGGTAAGGATGCCGACGGTGAAAAGTTGCTCGACTTCCTGCGTTCCTTCAACCTACCCTTGGAGATGGTGCAAGTAAAGGACGACCAGGCAACTTCCCAGGTGGTCGTCGATACCAGTGATCCCGAAAATATCCGCTACGACATCCTCGCTCCTGTGGCCTGGGATTTTTTGGAATGGTCTCCCGAGCAAGACCAAATCGTAGCCGAGGCAGATGCCTTTTTATTTGGCACGCTGGGCGCACGTCATCCCGAGAGTTTGGCCACCCTGTTGAAGCTGCTCCGCCATCCTACCTTGCGGGTTTTTGATGCCAACTTGCGTCCTCCCCACTATTCCTTTGATGTAATCGAAACCCTTCTGGGCTACACCGACATCCTTAAAATCAACGAGGACGAGTTGGAGGTATTTGCCGCGCACTTCGGCACCGAAGCAAGCATTCCTGGACTCTGTGACTACTTGGATCAGCAGTACCCCATTTCCATCATCTGCATCACCCGTGGTTCCAAGGGTGCGGCCATTTACCAAAAGGGAGCGATTGTGGAGCATCCTGGCTACAAGGTGGCATTCCAGGATTCCATCGGAGCAGGCGATGCCTTTTTGAGTGGATTCATCAAGATGTACTTGGAGGAAAAATCCCCAGAGGAAATCATCGACTTCGCCTGCAAGCTAGGTGGCTACGTCGCTACGCAAAAAGGCGGAGCGCCGCGGTATACGGAGGCAGATGTACATAGGGAAATCCGGTAAAAATTGTACAAGGTACAAGGTACAAAGTACCAAGTACAAAGTACAAAGTAGGGATTTCAATACGGATATGAATCCTGCTTCTTTAGGATCTTGATACTTGATACTAGATACTTGCTACTTAAGAATCTTAGTACATTGTACAATTGCTGGTACAAATACCTATCTTCCCACACAAATAATACCTGCCTTCAGAAGTATTAATTTGGACGAGAAGCCAATGCCCTCTATTTTTAGCCCTTCATTTAGGGTACCGTTTCCCTAAACCAACACTTTTATGTCAAAAAATCTTGTCATTGTAGAATCCCCCGCCAAAGCCAAAACCATCGAAGGGTATTTGGGAAAGGACTTTAAGGTCGTGTCCAGCTACG
Organism: Cyclobacteriaceae bacterium; assembly: GCA_947457095.1. Lineage (GTDB taxonomy): Bacteria > Bacteroidota > Bacteroidia > Cytophagales > Cyclobacteriaceae > Algoriphagus. The sequence continues at coordinate 9,190 of CANGUK010000074.1, read as the reverse complement.
GGCATGTGCGGGATTTGCCGAAAGGCGACAAGGCCATTGACATCAAAAATCGCTTCAAGCCTACCTACGAGGTGACGGCAGATAAAAAAGAGGTGATCAAAAACCTGAAGTCTCTGGTGAAGGATGCCGAAATGGTCTACCTCGCGAGTGACGATGACCGCGAAGGAGAAGCCATTTCTTGGCACCTGAAAGAGGTTTTAAAGTTGGAAGAGCAAGATTGCAAGCGCATCGTCTTCCGCGAGATCACCAAAAATGCGATCCTAAAAGCCATCGATAACCCACGAACCATCGACTACGACCTTGTCAATGCCCAGCAGGCACGACGCATCTTGGATCGGTTGGTGGGTTTTGAACTTTCGCCTATTCTTTGGAAAAAAATCAAAACCGGACTTTCTGCCGGTCGCGTGCAGTCAGTAGCCGTTCGCTTGATTGTGGAGCGCGAACGAGAAATCGAGGCACACAATTCCAAATCCGCCTTCCGCATTACCGCACTCTTTGAGGTGGAAGGCAAGTCCTTCCAGGCTGAGTTGCCCAAGAAGTTTGAAACCAAGGCCGAAGCCGAGGCTTTTCTTAAAAACTGCCTAGACGCGAGTTTCTCCGTAGCCAATCTAGAAAAGAAACCGGCCAAAAAGACCCCTGCAGCACCATTTACGACCTCCACACTTCAGCAGGAGGCTTCTCGGAAATTGTATTTTTCTGTGGCACAGACCATGCAGGTGGCTCAGAAACTCTACGAAGCGGGAAAGATTACCTACATGCGTACCGATAGCACCAACTTGTCTCAAGATGCCTTGGCCGCAGCCAAGTCTGCCATCGAACAGGCTTTTGGGCCCAGCTACCATACTCAGCGAAAATTCGCTACCAAAAATGAAAGTGCCCAAGAGGCGCACGAAGCGATTCGACCTACGGATTTTGGCGCAGCCCAAGTATCCGGCGACCGCAACGAACAGCGCTTGTACGAGTTGATCTGGAAGCGTGCCATCGCCTCCCAGATGAGCGATGCTGCCTTGGAGCGCACCACGATCACGGTGGGCATTTCCAATTCCCCCCTGCAACTCCAAGCTACGGGGGAAGTGATCACCTTCGATGGATTTTTGAAGGTGTACTTGGAAGATACCGACGAGGAGCCCGAAGATGAGGAAAGTGGCAACACCTCCCTCCTCCCTCCCATGACCGTCGGCCAAGAATTGCACCTGAAGGAAATGAAGGGTAGAGAAACCTTCAGCCGGCCTGCCCCGCGCTACACGGAAGCCTCCTTGGTGAAAAAGTTGGAAGAATTGGGCATCGGCCGACCTTCCACCTATGCGCCGACGATTTCCACCATACAAAAGCGAGACTACGTCAATAAAGAAGCCCGAGAAGGAACCAAGCGTCCCTACGTGGAGATGGTCATTTCGGGAGGAGAATTTAAGGAAGCACGCAAATCAGAAATTACGGGAGCAGAGAAAAACAAACTCTTCCCTACCAATATCGCCATGGTCGTGAACGACTTTTTGGTCGAGCATTTTCCCAATGTGATCGACTTCCACTTCACTGCCAAGGTGGAGAAGGAGTTTGACGAGATTGCGGCAGGAGGCCAAGATTGGCAAGACATGATTGACGGATTTTACGGCAAGTTTCACCAGAGCGTGGAAGAAACGCAGCAGGTATCCCGTCAGGATATCAATACCAGCCGAAGTCTAGGTGTGCATCCCGTGTCGGGCAAACCGATTTTTGCACGTTTGGGCAAATTTGGACCCTTGGTCCAGATTGGCGACAACGAGGACGAGGAAAAGCAGTTTGCCAGTTTGAAAAAAGGGCAATTCATCGAAAATCTCAGCCTTGAAGACGCCTTGGAATTGTTTAAACTCCCACGTGAGGTCGGCGTCTTTGAAGACAAGAAGATGGTGGCTGCCTTGGGGAGATTTGGACCCTACATCAAGCACGATTCCGCTTTCTATTCTTTGCAGAAGGAACAAGACCCCATGTTGATCACCGAGGAGGAAGCCATCCAATTGATCGTGGACAAGCGGGAGTCCGATGCAAACAAGCACATCAAAACTTTTGCTGAAAACCCAGAGATCCAGGTTTTGAATGGACGCTGGGGACCCTACATCAAGTTTGGGAAAAACAACTACAAGATCCCGAAGGGCAAAGAAGCTGCAGACCTAACCTACGCCGAAACCCTCGACATCATCGAATCCCAACCCGACGCCGGCAAGAAAAAAGGTAGGTTTGCGGGGAAGAAGAAGTAAGGAAAAGGCTAGTTGAATAACTGTTAACCTGTTACTTCAGCCGAGAAGGACTAAAAATAGGGTCAACACTTTTTTTGCCCCAGCGGGGCTACATGTTAATAGAAAAATTACAACGAACCTCAACCGCGCTCCGGAGGTGCGCTATGGTTCTATTTAGCTATGTCGCTCCTCTGGAGCTAAGAAACAATTAGAAATACGATTTTCTATTACCATTTTGCTCCTCCGGAGCAATTTAACCAAGTCAAAAAAGTCTGAATTTTTTAGATCGGAAGATACAGCTCCGTAGGAAGTTTACCCCGCAGGATTGCGGGGCGTCACGATTATAACCCCGTCCTCCGCGGCGGACGGGGTAAGTGAACTACACAAAGTCAAGAGCCCCGTAGGCGGCGATACAAAAAATTGTATCGTCCACCGCGGCGGACACTTGGCCTTGTGGGGTTCACTTACCCCCGGTTATACCGGGGGTTATAATTGTGCCACCTCTCCGAGGTTATTTAAAACAAGGATTTAATCTAAAAATAACTAATCCAATTATCTGGTTGCCTTTTCCGTGGTAATCTGCGTTAAAACCACTTTTATAGATCGGGTAAGTCAGCTCCGTAGGAGCGATTCAATTCCAACCCCAGGATTTATCCTGGGTAATTAGATGCTAACCTAGGCTTGGGAAGTCCGCATCGCGGACGATACAAATAAAAAAGATTAATCGACTTAGGTAATAAAACCGTTGATGTGCCGCGACGTATCTACGGTTTAAGAAATTAATCCTTCGAGGTCTAAAAAAGACCTCAAAGGAAGGTTTTCCCCAAAAATTCCTTATTTTTCGAGAGGTGTTTTTACATCCTCCCCTGTACCCAAAATTTCTTCCATGCATCAGAAAATAGCTGTCATTGGCACTGGCCCTTCGGGCATTACTGCACTTAAAAATTTACTGGATCAAGGGCTCGATGCGGTGGCCTTTGACCGAAATGACGCCGTAGGCGGCAATTGGATCTATTCCGAAAAGGAAAGCCACTCCAGCGTCTTTGAAACCACCCACATCATCTCTTCCAAGACCCTCTCTCAATACGAGGACTTTACCTTCGACGAGTTTGACCCCAATACTCCCGACTACCCTTCCCACGATACGCTTCGCCGGTATTTTCAGGCCTATGCCGAACGGTTCAACCTACTGCCTCACATTCGCTTTGGTACCCTAGTGACTTCCTGCCAACGAAAGCCCGACGGCTCCTGGGAAGTGACCACCGAAAAAGATGGGCAAGTCAGGATCGAAACCTACACGCACCTGGTCGTCGCCAACGGACACCATTGGAAGCCTCGAATGCCCAACTATCCGGGCAACTTTACCGGTGAACTCCTCCACTCCCACAATTTCAAAAAGGCCGCTCCTTTTGCAGGAAAACGGGTGTTGGTGATCGGCGGAGGAAACTCTGCCTGTGATGTAGCCGTGGAAACCAGCCGCGTATCTGCCTTTACCGCCATCTCCTGGAGAAGAGGGTATAACATTGTACCCAAATTCCTATTTGGCAAACCCTCCGACAAGGTGGCCGAAGGTACCAAATGGCTACCACTGGCCGTGCGCAGTTTCTTCAACAAACTGATGCTCAAAGTCTTTGTGGGAGACAATTCCGTGTACGGACTCCGCCCGGTGACCGAGGCATTTGGAGCAACTCACCCCACCATCAACGACGAACTCCTCCACAAAATCCGTCACGGCAAGGTAAGCCCACGACTAGATATCGCCCGATTTGAAGGCAACACCGTGGTCTTTGAAGATGGACGTCAGGAAGAATACGACAGCGTCATCGCTTGCACGGGTTACTGGCTCACACATCCCTTTTTCGAGAAGGAATTGATTGACTACAGCACAGGACCTGTGCCCCTGTATTTGAAAATGTTCCACCCTACGCTGTCCAACCTGTACTTTATCGGCATGTTTCAGCCGCTGGGCTGCATCTGGCCGGGTGCGGAGTTGCAGAGTAAACTGATGGCGCAGGAACTAATTGGCGCGTGGAAGCGGCCCAAGAACTTGGCCGATCTCTGTGAAAAAGAAGTAACCGACCCGCATTACAAGCAAGTGAATACCCCAAGACACACGATCACGGTGGATTTCCACCTCTTTGTCAAGGCCTTGAAGCAGCAGCTTCCTAAAAACTACGTTTCCAAAAAGCCAAAAAATCCAGAAGTTCTTACCCCTGCCTAAGGCATCTTTCCTTTTCAAAAAACCTATCAAACCTCAAACCTAGCCCAATCCAGCCATGCACATCAACGACCATAACCCCCTCCTTCCCTACGTTCCCGCAGCAGATCGCTACGATCACATGAAGTACCGCTACTGCGGAAATAGTGGCATCCAACTTCCAGAAATCAGTTTGGGCCTCTGGCACAACTTTGGGCACAATGCCGACTTCACCCTGGGAAGAAAGATTTTGAGAAGAGCCTTTGATTTGGGGATTTGCCACTTTGATCTCGCCAACAACTACGGTCCTCCCTTTGGATCGGCAGAGGAAAATTTTGGACGCATGCTTCAGAAGGATTTTCTTCCCTACCGAGACGAACTCCTGATTTCCTCCAAGGCAGGCTGGGACATGTGGCCCGGTCCCTACGGTAACTTTGGTTCCAAAAAATACCTGATTGCCAGTTGCGACCAGAGTTTGAAGCGTATGGGACTGGATTACGTAGATATTTTTTACCACCACCGTCCCGATCCCAACACCCCCTTGGAAGAGACTATGGGTGCTTTGGACCTGCTGGTTCGTCAGGGAAAAGCCCTCTACGTAGGGATCTCCCAGTACAGCGCCGAGGACACTGCACGCGCCTATGAAATTCTAAAGTCCTTGGGAACGCCCCTACTAATCCACCAGCCGCGCTACAGCATGATGGACCGCTGGGTGGAAAATGGATTGATGGATGTTTTGGGACAAAAAGGAATAGGAAGCATCGCCTTCTCTCCTCTGGAGCAAGGCTTGCTGACCGACAAGTACTTGAAAGGAATCCCTGCTGACTCCCGTGCAGCCAAGGATGGCCGCTACCTGAAGCCCGAGCAGGTTGCTCCGGAGAAATTGGCGGTCATTCAGCAACTGAATGAAATAGCCCTGCGTCGAGGACAAACCTTGGCCCAGCTTGCCATCGCTTGGCTTTTGAAAGATCCGCGCATTAGTTCCGTGCTTGTGGGTGTCTCCCGTCCCGAGCAGTTGGATGATAATGTAGCCGCCATCCAAAATAGTCGGTTTAGCGCGGAGGAATTAGCGGAGATCGAGCGCATTTTGAAAAGTTAATGGCAAGTCGCCCTAGGAGTAATCTCGGGATTTTGACGGTCCTGGTGCTAGCCCAATTTATGGGCACTTCCCTCTGGTTTGCCGGCAATGCCGCTGCACCCGAACTGGAAAGCCTCTTGGGGAATACGGGACTGGTTCCTTGGATTACTTCCGCCGTGCAATTGGGTTTTATTCTGGGCACCTTCGGTTATGCCTTTTTTCAGGTTGCCGATCGCTTTTCTCCCTCCAAGGTATTTCTGTGGAGCGCGGTAGCTGCTGCGCTGGCCAATCTGAGTTTACTCTTTCTTCCCATGCAATTTGAGGTGTTGCTTGGAGGGCGTTTTCTGACCGGAATCTTCCTTGGGGGCATCTATCCTGTGGGCATGAAGATCGCTGCCGACTATGTGGAAGATGGCCTGGGAATGGCCTTGGGATTTTTGGTGGGGGCATTGGTGCTCGGGACCTCCTTCCCTTTTTTACTGCAAGCCTTGGATTGGAACCTTTCCTATCCCCTCCTCTTTGCCGTTCCTTCGGGCTTGGCTATACTGGCAGGGGGATTGGTGGGATATGGTATCCCGGATGGGCCCTATCGGAAGAAAAGTAATGGCTTAAACCTACGCTTGATTCCCCGATTGGCTAAAAACCAAAAACTGCAAGGTGCTGCGGGAGGCTATTTTGGACACATGTGGGAGTTGTATACTTTTTGGGCTTTTCTGCCGCTGCTGATTTCCTATTTAACCAAAGATTCCTTGTCCTCTGTAGCTGAATCCACTTGGACCTTTGCGATCATTGCGGCGGGAGGCATCTCCTGTGCGGTGGGTGGATTGATCTCCAAGAAGATAGGCAGTGCTCGCGTTGCGATGGGAAGTTTAGTCGGTTCGGGCGTCTGTGGGCTGCTCTTGCTGTTCCTTCCGGAAATTCCGTTGGTGGCAGTACTTCCATTTCTTCTGGTTTGGGGGATGCTCGTTACTGCCGATTCCCCACAATTTTCCACCCTGGTTGCCCAGAGCGTATCGCCCGAGGACCGGGGCACCGCCTTGACCCTGGTGAATGGATTGGGATTTGGACTGACGATTGTGAGCATCCAAGTCACCCAATTTGCCGCCGGCTTCCTCTCTCCTAATCAGTTTATCGGCTTGCTGTGCTTAGGTCCAGTGGTGGGGGTTGGGTTGTTTTTTTCTTCTCGCAGATTAAAAAAATCCCCCTTGCCCCCTTGGTAAGGGGGAGTAACCCAATGCAGATTCAAACAATTCCTAAGGATTAAAGGTACTTTGGGTTGAAAAATTAAATTATTAAATTCTTAATTCAGTTTCTGAGGATCAGAAGATGCGATTCCCCCTTGAAAGGGGGCTAGGGGGATTTAATGATACCAAATTTTCTTCCCCACAGATTAAGGGATTTAAATCAGCGTCTTTTTCTTTTTTTATCTGCGTGAAATAAAAACTTAATACGAAAGTAGCTCCGTAGGAGCGACACGATTATGACCCCGGGTAAAACCCGGGGTAAGCCTGAACTAATGAATTGGAGAGCCCCGTAGGCGGCGACACAAAAAGTTAATGGTAGCGTCCGCCGCGGCGGGACCGGGGGTAATACATGTTAAGATCTTCCGGATCTGGCATTTGGATATTTTTTGTCTTTTCCATGAAATCCTGCGGTATCAATTCAACTTGCCTATAAGAGCTAAAAAATTCTTCTTCACCCTGTTCCATGATTGAAAGATTTTTTCCTATTTTCCCATACACAAACACCACCGTACCATGGGAATCACACGAAGAGATTGGATCAAAACTGCCTCAGTCAGCAGTGGAATGGCTTTATTGGGAGGAAATTCCCTACTCAACCCGCTGCATGCGGCAGCAGCCCCTACTTACACCCCACGCCCTCTTGCGGGGATGATCCGTCTCGGATCCAACGAAAACCCATACGGTCCCTCTCCATCCATGCGGGCGGCCATGAATGCTGCACTTGACGAAGGATGCCGCTACCCATGGTCATCCAATGCCTCCCTGGTCAAGTTAATCGCCGCTAGAGAGGGTGTTCCCGAGGACCACATCGTCACTGTTGCCGGTTCGGGCGAGGGACTGAAAGTGGCAGGCCTCACCTTCGGGCAGGGTCGAGAGATCATCTCCTGTTCCCCGACCTTCTTGACCATGATGGAGTTTGCCTCCCTCTGGGGTACGGACATCAACTGGGTTCCTTTGACCAAGGACATGGACTTCAACCTCGAAGAAATTGAAAAGCGCGTCTCCTACGAAACAGGCCTCGTGTTCCTCTGCAACCCGAATAACCCTACCGGTAAACTCCTTCCTGCAGACCAGGTGCTCGACTTCTGCGAAACAGTCAGCAAGCGCACAGTAGTCTTCTCTGACGAGGCCTACTCAGACTACATCACCGAGCCCAACTACCCCTCCATGGTGCAGTTGGTCAAAAAAGGCATGGATGTGGTCGTCTCCCGCACCCTTTCCAAAGTTTATGGACTCGCAGGTATCCGTGTGGGATACCTGATCGCCCGACCTGAATTGGCAGCCAAACTCCGGCAACGGGTGGTCGCAGATACCAACATCATGGCCATTGAAGCGGGCAAAGCCGCCTTGCAAGACCAGGATTTTTACAACTTTTCCCTACAGAAAAATACCGAAGCCAAGGCCATCCTCACCCAAGCCCTGGACGAACTTAAACTCCCTTACCTTCCCTCCCATGCCAACTTTGTCTTGTTCCAATCCGGCCGAGACATCGTCCAGCTCAATGCCGAGATGGCCAAAAAGGGCGTGGTAGTAGGCAGGCCTTTTCCTCCCCTCAACGACTGGTGCCGCATCTCCACAGGTACGCTTGAGGAAATGGACCTTTGCGTAAAGGCCCTCAAAGAAGTGCTAGGCTGATGCTTTCCCCCGATCTAAAACTTGAAAGTGATCGGCTATTGCTTCGCCCACTTCAGCGGGAAGATTTGTCCCCCTTGCTGGATTTGACGCAGGATCCAGCGCTATGGACGTATTTTACCCATGATTTGAGTACCCTTGCAGGCCTGGAAGCCTGGGCTGCAGGGCATTTTTCGGGAGATCGCTTTCAATTTGTGGTGGTAGATCAAGCCAGCCAGCAATATTTAGGGTCCACAGGGTTTGGAAATTATTTCCCTCGGGACCAACGCATCGAAATCGGTTGGACCTGGCTCGGTCGTGCGGCCCAGGGCACCGGTACCAACCGAGAGATGAAGTCCCTGATGCTTGGCTATGCTTTTAAGGAGTTGGGTATGCTACGGGTCGAATTCAAAACTGACGTGCTCAACCTCCCTGCCCGAAAGGCACTACTCCGACTCGGCGCCACCGAGGAAGGGATTTTGCGTAGCCATACCCTGATGACCCATAGCCGCAGGAGAGACACGATTTATTATAGTTTTTTGAAGGGGGAAGAACTGCCGTAGGTGGTTGGGCCTGCCTACCGAAGGTAGCTTAATTGGTTAAAGGTTGAGATCAGACGACATTCACCAGGATGAAAGAGGTACAATCTATTTTAAATTATAGCGCACCTCCGGAGCGCACCTGACCAAATAATAACTAGTACTATTAACATATTACCCCCGTAATTCTACGGGGTAGGCTCCTCTGGGGCAAATATTCCTTTTTCGATTTCTATGTTATTTCTAAAACCTGCTCCGGAGGCGCAAAATGATAATAGTAGAAATTAAATAAAATGTCTGGTGTGCTC
>CANGUK010000073.1 GCA_947457095.1 Cyclobacteriaceae bacterium | reverse complement strand
GTGGAATCGCTAATGATTTGTTAATATTAAAAATCAATCCACCCAAACTGACCTAAGAAATGGAACTCACCAGACTATTTGATCTTATTCCCTATCAAATTGAAAAATACAATAAGGATATTGCTTTTGGCCGAAAAGAAGAGGGGGTTTGGAAAACCTATTCTTCCAAAGAAGCGCAAAGCATCATCGATGAGTTGAGTTTGGGTTTTTTGGCTCAGGGAATTCAACCTGGAGAAAGAGTCGCCATCATTTCAGAAAATCGTCCGGAGTGGAATTTCATTGATTTGGCTTTGCAGCAAATCGGGGTAATTTCTGTACCCATGTACCCTACCATTACGGTAGCCGATTATGGGTATATTTTCGATCATGCTGATGTAAAAATAATTTTTGCAGGGGATCAAACCATTTACGATAAGGCAGCACAAGCAGGAAAGGATCGAAAGATCTATTCTTTTGACCGATTGTCTGGTGTTACCCATTGGACAGAATTGCAAGGAGCAGGAAAATCGGGCGATCATGCTGCATTGACTGGACATAAAGCCAATGTAAAACCAGAAGATTTATTCACGATTATCTATACCTCAGGAACCACTGGCAAACCGAAAGGGGTGATGTTGAATCATGCCAATGTGCTTTCCAATTTGATGTCTGTATCTCACATCATGTCTCCTCCTTTGGGCACATCCAAGGTATTGAGTTTTCTTCCACTCTGCCATATTTTTGAGCGTACCGCCTCTTTCTGTTTTATGTACATGGGTTATTCCATTTACTATGCAGAAAACATGGAGACCATCGGAGACAACTTGAAGGAAGTCCAGCCGCATCTCTTCAACACTGTACCACGATTGCTTGAAAAAGTGTATGATAAAATTGTGGCCAAAGGCTATGAACTTACTGGAGTTAAGAAAAAACTGTTTTTCTGGGCCTTGGAACTTGGGCTTAAGTACGATCCTGCTGCTGATATGGGAGGATGGTATGACTTCCAATTGAAGTTGGCGAACAAGCTTATTTTCTCCAAATGGAGAGAGGCACTTGGAGGAAATATCATGCAGATTAACTCTGGTGCCTCTGCGCTTCAGCCCCGTCTAGCTCGCGTGTTCTGGGCGGCTGGAATTCGAGTTTGCGAGGGCTATGGATTGACTGAAACTTCTCCTGTAGTGACCGCTTCCATTGGAACTCGCGAAGAAATCAAAATCGGCTATGTAGGCAAGATTGTGAAAGATGTGGAAGTGAAAATTGCCGAAGATGGAGAGATCCTTGTCAAAGGGCCAAATGTAATGCAGGGTTACTACAAGGAACCAGAAATGACTGCGGAGGTAATCAAAAACGGCTGGTTCCACACGGGGGATATTGGGGTTTTGGAAGGACGCTATTTAAAAATCACGGACCGCAAGAAAGAGATGTTCAAAACCTCTGGAGGCAAATACATTGCTCCACAGGCGATGGAAAATAAGTTTAAAGAATCCCCACTTATTGAACAATTGATCGTAGTAGGCGCTGATCGCAATTATCCTGCCGCCTTGATTGTGCCAAGTTTTGATGGCTTGCGTGAGTATTGCAAGCGCAAGGAAATTCCCTACACTACGGATGCTGAAATGATCCACAACGAAGAGGTGCAAGAGAAATACTTAAGCGAAGTGGAGGAGTTCAACCAACTTTTTGGAAAGTGGGAGCAACTCAAGCGTTTTGAATTGCTAGACACTCCTTGGGGAATTGAAACAGGGGAGCTCACGCCTACCATGAAACTGAAGCGTAAGGTAATCATGGAAAAGTACGCCGATCGGGTGGAGAAATTGTATAACTAGTATCCTGTCGGCAGACAGGCAGGCAAGTATCAAGACAAAATTTGTACGAAGTATCCTGTCTACAGAAGTAGGCAAGATGTTTTTTTTACCACATAGGCACATAGATTTTAAACTATGTGCCTATGTGGTTTTTAAACTTTTCCTCCAAGTGATCTATTAAATAGAAAACATGCTTGCTGCAGGCCTACGGAAATGAAGCCATTTGACAAGCGGTTTTATACATTGTACTTCGTACTTGGTACTTTGTACAAAACTCTTTCGTGTTTTTCTCAAAAATAGTATGCATGCATACAAAATTTTTTTAATTTAGGTCCGTTATTCTCCCCACAATGTGCCCATGAAAAAAGAAGAGACGGTGGATTACCCCATCAAAAGTGCCTGGCATGCGATTTCGAGGATGTATAACCAACAGGCGGCAGAAGAGGGATTTACCACAGCAATCGGCTTTGTGTTGATTAACATAAACTCTAAAGAAGGGACGCCGGCGACGAAAATCGCCCCCTTGATTGGTTTGGAGACCCGGAGCCTTACTCGCATGCTGAAGACCATGGAGGAGAAGGGCTTGATTTTCAAGAAGGCAGACCCGATCGATAAGCGTTCGGTACGTATATTCTTAACCCCGGAAGGGAAACGGAAAAAAGAAATTTCCGTACAAAGTGTAAAGCGATTCAATGAGCAGGTTCGTGAAGCGCTTAGCGAAAAAGAACTCGCCAGTTTTTTTGGTGTAATCACCAAAATCCAAAAAGTAATCGATCAAATCCAAACCAAGGAAGTAACCACTTCCTAACCGAAACAATAAACCGACAGCAACGCATTTTAATACACAAACCATGAATAGAACCATTAAAAAAGTGGCCGTTTTGGGCTCAGGAGTAATGGGGTCAAGAATTGCCTGTCACTTCGCCAACATTGGCGTACAGGTGCTGCTTCTGGACATCGTTCCTTTTGAACTCAATGAGGAGGAGCAAAAGAAAGGGTTGACCAAAGAGTCTCCACTCGTTCGCAACCGAATCGTCACCACAGCACTTCAAAACACGCTCAAGGCAAACCCATCATCGATCTACGAGAAGGCTTTTGCTTCCCGAATCACGACGGGCAACTTTGACGACGACCTTCCCAAAATCAAGGACTATGACTGGATTATTGAAGTGGTTGTGGAGCGTTTGGACATCAAGCAGCAACTTTTTGAAAAAGTAGAGAAATACAGAAAGCCGGGCACACTTATCACCTCCAATACCTCTGGCATTCCGATGCACTTGATGTCTGAAGGTCGCTCAGAAGATTTCCAAGCACATTTTGCAGGAACGCACTTTTTCAATCCGCCCCGCTACCTCAAATTATTGGAGATTATTCCGGGCCCAAAAACCAAACCTGAACTGATTGACTTTTTGATGTCTTATGGGGATCGGTACCTGGGTAAGGAAACGGTCCTTTGTAAGGATACCCCGGCCTTTATCGCCAACCGCATTGGTGTTTATGCCATTATTTCGGGGATGCATGCCATTGAAAAAATGGGATTTGGGGTGTCTGAAGTAGACAAACTCACCGGTCCAGTTATCGGCCGAGCCAAATCAGCCACCTTCCGCACCATGGATGTGGTCGGTCTAGACACCACAGTCAATGTGTCCAACAACCTTTACAAAGCCCTACCGCACGACGAATCCAGAGACAAGTTTATCCTTCCCAAGATTGTTGAAGTGCTCTACAACAACAAATGGTTTGGGGACAAAACAGGTCAAGGCTACTTCAAAATGACTCGCTTCCCAGACGGTAGAAAGGAACTACAGGAACTCGACCTGAAGACGTTTACCTACAAGGATGTTGAGAAGCCGAAGTTTAAGGCTCTTGAGGCAGCCAAAGAAGTGGAGGATTTGAAAAAGCGCTTGCGTCTTTTGGTCAACTTCGAAGACCGAGCCGGAGAGTTTTACCGCGCCTCTTTTTACGACTTATTCAAGTATTGTTCCCACCGCATTCCGGAGATTTCCGACGAACTGTATCGCATCGATCAGGCGGTTTGTGCGGGCTTTGGCTGGGAACTGGGCCCTTTCGAAACCTGGGATGCCCTCGGCGTAAAAGAAACTGTGGCTAAGATGGAAGCGGCTGGCGAAAAGGCGGCTGCATGGGTGCACGAACTTCTTGCTGCAGGGCACGAGTCTTTCTACAAGATTGTAAACGGCAAAAAAACCTACTACGACATCCCATCTAAGACCTACAAAGAGGTTCCTGGACTGGAGGAGTTTGTGATCTTGGATACACTCAAGGCTGCTGGTAAGAAAGTTTGGGGCAATGCCGGGGCGACTGTTGTGGACTTGGGAGACGAGGTAATCGGCCTAGAGTTCCACAGCAAAATGAATTCCATGGGCGCCGAGGTGATTGAAGGGATCAATACTGCCATCGGCATGGCGGAAAAATCCTATAAAGGATTGGTGATTGGCAACGAGGGGGGCAACTTCTCTGCGGGCGCCAACCTGGCCATGTTGTTCATGTTTGCCGGAGATCAGGAGTTTGATGAAATCAACTTGATGATTGCCCAGTTTCAAAACACGATGACCCGTGCCCGTTTCTCGTCTGTACCTGTGGTCGTAGCGCCGCACAATATGGCCTTAGGCGGGGGGTGTGAACTTTCGCTTCATGCCGACCACATTCAAGCACATGCTGAACTTTACATGGGCTTAGTGGAAGTGGGGGTAGGGCTTATCCCTGCCGGTGGTGGAACCAAGGAGATGACGCTCCGTTTCTCAAACGGGATCATCGGTGGAGACGTGGAGTTCAACCAGTTGCAAGAATACTTCATGAACATTGCTACAGCCAAGGTGTCGACCTCTGCAGAAGAGGCGAGAGGCCTGGGCTATTTGCGTGCCAGCGACGGAATTTCGCTCAACAGGAAGAGACAGTTGGCCGACGCCAAAGCCAAGGTAATCTCTATGTCTGACTTGGGCTATACCCAACCTATTCCTCAGCGTAACATCAAGGTGTTGGGCAAAAGTGGCCTTGCCTACTTTGAGGCGGGAGTCATGGGCATGATCTACGGGGGCTACATTTCTGAGCATGATGCCAAGATTGCCAAGAAACTGGCCAATGTCATGGCGGGCGGGGATTTATCCGCGCCAACAGAGGTGACCGAACAGTACTTGTTGGATCTAGAGCGGGAAGCCTTCTTGAGTTTAACGGGTGAGAAAAAGACCCTCGAACGAATACATAGTATTTTGTTTAAGGGAAAACCATTGAGAAACTAGAGGCAAGTATCAAGATAAAATTTGTACCAAGTATCAAGTATCAAGTATCAAGTATCAAGTATCAAGTACTTCTACACCCTGACTGTGCATAATTTTAAAGAACTTAAGGTTTGGCAAAAAGCGGTTGATTTCGCAGTAGAAATATATGCTGTCACCAAAGTGTTTCCTTCAGAGGAGAAGTTTGGATTAGTCTCACAAATGAGAAGAGCTGGAGTCTCCATTCCTTCCAATACAGAAGGATGTGGGAAGACTTCGACAAAGCAGTTTTCACAGTCGCTTGAGGTAAGTTTAGGAGAGAGTTTTGAATTGGAAACACAATTGATTATCGCTCATCGAACAGGCTTGATCACGGCAAAACGAGTAAAAGAACTGGAAGAGAATCTTTCGGAACTTCAACGAATGATCAATGGATTAAAAGCCTCATTGGCACCACTGACTTAACTAGGTACTAATTACTTGATACTTGATACTAACCACTACAACGACATAAAATCTTTCAAAACATATTAACATGGAAGCATACATTATTAACGGATATAGATCCGCAGTTGGAAAGTCCAAAAAAGGAGGGTTTCGGTTTTACCGCCCCGACGACTTGGCTGCTGATGTCATCAAACACTTAGTGGCCAATACACCGGGCCTCGAACCCAAAATGGTCGATGATCTCATTGTCGGCAACGCCGTGCCCGAAGCAGAACAGGGCATGCAAATGGGCCGAATGATTTCTCTTTTTGCCTTGGGCATCGACACTCCAGGATTTGTGATGAACCGCTACTGTGGTTCGGGCCTAGAAGCCATTGCCTTGGCCGTGGGCAAAATCAAAGCAGGAATGGCAGATTGCATCATTGCGGGAGGCACAGAGTCCATGTCTTTGGTGCCCATGATGGGCTACAAGACTGCACTCAACTGGAAAATTGCTTCCCAAAATCCCTCCTACTACTTGAATATGGGTTTGACCGCTGAGGAACTTGCCAAGGAATACGGAATTACTCGGGAGGAGGCAGATGCTTTTTCGGTGAGCTCTCACGACAAGGCGCTTGCAGCAATTGCCGCAGGCAAATTTAAAGATGAAATCGTACCTGTGGAGGTAGAAGAAACCTACTTGGACGAGAAGGGAAAAAAGAAAACTCGAAAGTTTACCGTAGACACGGACGAGGGGCCTCGTGCAGGCACCACGATGGAAGCGCTTGCAGCGCTGAAGCCAGCATTTAGAATGGGCGGCCAGGTGACTGCAGGAAACTCTTCCCAGACTTCGGATGGAGCGGCCTTTGTGGTGGTGATGTCCGAGCGATTGATGAAGTCCTTAGGTCTAGACCCTGTGGCACGCATGCTCTCCTACTCCGTGGCAGGCGTAGATCCACGCATTATGGGTATTGGTCCCAAGGAGGCCGTGCCTAAGGCACTCAAGCAAGCGGGTCTCAGCATGCAGGACCTAGGTTTGGTCGAATTAAACGAGGCATTTGCGGCCCAAGCACTAGCAGTGATGAAATCGCTAGACATGGACCCATCCTTGGTCAATGTAAATGGAGGAGCAGTTGCTTTGGGTCACCCACTTGGATGTACCGGAGCCAAGCTTTCCGTTCAACTTTTCAATGAGCTACGTAGGCAAAATAAAAAATATGGACTCGTGACCGCCTGCGTTGGCGGCGGACAAGGAGTAGCGGGGATTTATGAGCTGCTGAAATAACTAGAAATACGAAGTACGAGATACGAAATACGGTATTTAACTAATGTTGAACGCCGATTGAAGAATGTCGAAGTAAAGATTTGCATCAGGACATGAATTCTGCTCGAGAAGGATCTTGCCTGCCTGCCTGCCGCAGGCAGGGTACTTCGTACAAAATCTGTCTTGATACTTGATACTGATTACTTGATACTTAACAAACGATCCTATAAACACAAAATCAAATGTCAACACAAACCAACAGCATCCAGGGCGGAGAGTTTCTTGTTCGAGAAACCCCAGCGCAGGATATTTTTATTCCTGAAGAATTCAGTGAAGAGCAAAAAATGATGGCTCAAGCCTGTCAAGATTTTATTGACACAGAGATCAATCCCAATGTGGAGAAAATTGACAGCATGAAGCACCCAGAGTTGGTTCCGCAACTTTTTAAAAAAGCGGGCGACCTGGGCTTGCTTGGTATCGCTGTTCCGGAAGTCTATGGTGGGCTGGGCATGAGCTTCAACACTTCCATGCTCATTGCGGACATCATCGGCGCATCGGGGTCGTTTTCCACCACTTATGGGGCCCACACGGGAATTGGTACCCTTCCGATTTTGTACTACGGTACAGAAGCGCAAAAGCAAACCTACCTCCCCAAGTTGGCTACCGGCGAGTGGGCGGCTTGCTATTGCTTGACTGAGCCTGATGCAGGGTCGGATGCCAACTCTGGCAAAACCAAAGCAGTTCTTTCTGCCGATGGAACCCACTACCTCATCACCGGCCAGAAGATGTGGATTTCCAACGCAGGTTTTGCGGACTTATTAATCGTGTTTGCCAAGATTGAGGAGGATAAAAACCTCACCGCATTTATTGTGGAAAAGACCTTCGGGGGCATTACCATGAACGAGGAAGAGAAGAAGCTAGGCATCAAAGGTTCTTCTACGCGCCAGGTATTTTTCAATGATTGCCCGGTCCCTGTAGCCAACATGCTTTCGGATCGAGGAAATGGCTTTAAAATCGCGGTAAACATTCTCAATATTGGACGCGTGAAGTTGGGCGCAGGGGTATTGGGAGGAGCGCGTACGGTCACAAGCCAATGCATTACTTACTCCACCGATAGAAAGCAATTTGGGGTAGCCATCAATACTTTTGGAGCAGTAAAAGCCAAATTGGCCGAGATGGCCACACGAATTTATGCGACCGAGTCGCTTTGCTACCGTGCAGGACAAGATATCGAAGATCGTATGGGCGCCTTGGCCGCTCAAGGTCTCTCTGATTCAGAATCCAAGTTGAAGGCCATGGAACAGTTTGCCATTGAATGTGCTATTGCGAAAGTTCATGGCTCAGAAGTGCTAGACTACATCGTAGACCAAGGGGTACAAATCTATGGAGGCATGGGTTACTCAGCCGATGCGCCAATGGAACGAGCTTACCGAGACGCGCGTATTTCTCGAATTTACGAGGGCACCAACGAAATCAACCGCATGCTCATGGTGGGCATGGTGCTGAAGCGTGCAATGAAGGGAGAAATCAACCTTTTCGAACCGGCGATGGCTGTAGCGGCAGAACTAGTTTCAGTACCTTCCTTTGAAAGCATCGACACCTCGGAGCTATTTGCCATGGAGAAAGATCTAGTCCACAAACTCAAGAAGGTATTCTTGATGGTCGGCGGTAAGGCGGCCATGTCCTTACAGGATCGCATTGAAGACGAGCAGGAAATCATGATGAACTTGGCAGATGTAATGATTGAAATTTACGCAGCCGAGTCGCTTTTGCTACGTACTGAAAAGCTAGTAAGTCTCCGAGGAGAAGCTGCCTGCGCTGCGCAAATCGCAATGTCAAAAATTTACTTGTACGAAGCGATTGACAAGGTGGAGGCCGCGGCGAAAGAAGCGATTGTGTCCTTTGCCAAAGGCGATGAACAAAAAGTGTTGTTGATGGGCTTGAAGCGATTTACCAAACCTGACTTCATCAATACTAAAGAGCTTCGTAGACAAGTAGCGGACGTGATGATTGCAGAAGGGAAATATCCTTTTTAAGTATAGGGTAAGAAATACAGTGGAAATACAATAGAAATAATACGAGCAAGCTCGTAGAAATAGGGAGTACAATTCATGTTTCTAACCTATTTCACGAAGCGAAGCGAAGTTTATTTCCATCATATTTCCACTTTGTTTCTTTACCCAATCATTCAACTAAGCTCTTCTAATTTCACCATCAGATCCCAAACGGCGATGCCCAAGGTAACGGAAATGTTGAGGGAGTGCTTGGTGCCGAGTTGAGGGATTTCAAGGACCTCATCGCAAGCGCCGAGCACCTCATCTTCCACTCCGAAGACTTCATTCCCAAATATCAACGCATAGGTATTCCCTTTCTGGGGCTGAAATTGCTGCAGCGGGGTGGAGTTTTCCACCTGCTCCAGGGCACAGCAACGAACGCCTTCGGCTTTCAATCTTGTAAGGACGTCTAGGGTACTGCTGCAATACTCCCAATCCACAGACTCAGTAGAACCGAGTGCGGTTTTCTGAATGTCACGGTGTGGAGGGGTGCCTGTGATGCCGCAGAGGTAGATTTTTTCCACTCGAAAGGCATCTCCAGTTCTGAATGCAGATCCCACATTATTGAGGCTTCGAATATTGTCTAGCACCAAAATGAGGGGAGATTTTTTGGTTTCCTTAAACTCCTGAACGGACAGCCGCTCTAGCTCTTCCATGCTTAATTTCTTCATCTCTTTTATTTCCTTTTCGAATCGGCTATTTTCAGGTCTAGTTTCCGATTCAAAAGTACGACAATTCTAAATTTACGCATGAGCAAATCCAAAGACGGCCAAGAAACCCCCTTGATGAAGCAATACAATGCCATCAAAGCCAAGCATCCAGGGGCCTTGTTGCTGTTTCGAGTAGGTGATTTCTACGAAACCTTCGGAGAGGATGCCGTCGTGGCCAGCCGTGTTTTGGATATCGTACTGACCAAGCGAGCCAATGGATCCGCTTCCCACATTGAATTGGCGGGATTTCCCCACCACTCCTTGGACACCTATCTACCTAAATTGGTTCGTGCGGGCAATCGAGTAGCCATCTGCGATCAATTGGAGGACCCCAAGACCGTAAAGGGAATTGTAAAAAGAGGGGTGACTGAATTGGTTACTCCGGGCCTTTCCTACAACGATCAGGTGCTGGACACCCGGAAAAACAATTACTTGGCCTCCATCCATTTTGGAAAAGAGAAGCATGGCATTGCCTTCTTGGACATCTCTACAGGCGAGTTTATGTGCGCAGAGGGAAATGCCGCCTACTTGGAAAAGTTGCTTCAAAGCTTTACTCCCTCCGAACTAATTTTTTCAAAAGCAGCCAAGAAAGCAGCTGCCGATCTCCTAAAAACTGATTACGTTACCTTCCACTGCGAGGATTGGGTGTATCAGGTTGATTTTACCTATGACAAACTAAAAAACCACTTCGGCACGAGCAGTTTGAAGGGTTTTGGAATCGAAGACCTGCCTGCCGCTAGCGTGGCTGCCGGAGCGATTTTGTATTACTTGGAGGAGACCGAGCACAAAGACATCCAGCACATTTCCTCCATCTCCCGTATCCCCGAGGACAAGTACGTCTGGTTAGACAAGTTTACGATTCGCAACTTGGAATTGGTTTTTCCTCAGCACGAAGGTGGGGTGCCGCTCATTCAGATTCTTGACCAAACGGTAACCCCCATGGGGTCGAGGATGATGAAAAAATGGATGGTGCTGCCGCTAAAAGACAAGAAAGCCATCGAGGAACGACTCAATGTGGTGGATTTCTTTTACCAAAACTCGGCCCTGATCGAGGAAATGCTCGGACAGCTGAAGCAAACGGGGGATCTGGAACGCTTGATTTCCAAGGTAGTGGTAGGGCGCGCCAACCCTCGAGAAATCAATCAAATCAAGCGCGCGCTCCTTGCCTTGGTGCCCGTCAAAGCGCTCCTGAAAACCCAGTCCAATCCTACGCTGAAGCGCTTATCTGAGCAGTTGCATCCCTGCGAACTCTTGGTAGAGAAAATAGAGAAGGAGCTCCAAGAGTCCGCACCCATGCTCTTGCATCAGGGAGGAGTAATCAAGGACGGTGTGGACCCAAGTTTGGACGAATACCGTGGCCTGGCCAACACAGGAAAAGATTTTTTGCTTCAGATTCAACAGCGCGAGATTCAGCAAACGGGAATTTCTTCTTTGAAGATTTCCTACAACAAGGTTTTTGGCTACTACCTGGAAGTGACCCATGTGCACAAGGACAAGGTGCCAGAATCCTGGATTCGTAAGCAGACCTTGGTTAATGCTGAGCGCTACATTACCCCCGAACTGAAGGAATACGAAGAGAAAATCCTTCATGCAGAGGAGCGGATGATTGCGCTCGAACAAAAATATTTCCAAGAACTGGTTTTGGAGGCAGCGGCCTATGTCGTACCGATCCAACAAAATGCCAAGGTCTTGGGCACCCTAGATGCGTTGCTGTCTTTTGCCAAGGTGGCCATTAGCAATAACTATACCCGGCCAAAAATTTCTGATACGGAAACCCTCGAAATCAAAGAGGGAAGACACCCCGTGATTGAAAAACAGTTGCCACTAGGCGAAACCTACGTACCCAACGACATCTACCTAGATCACGATAGTCAGCAAATCCTCATCATCACAGGACCCAACATGGCGGGTAAATCGGCCCTGCTTCGACAGACAGCGCTCATTGTATTGATGGCGCAGATGGGAAGTTTTGTGCCGGCAAGTTATGCCCGTGTAGGGATTATCGACAAGGTCTTTACCCGAGTAGGCGCGTCCGACAACCTTTCCAAAGGAGAATCTACCTTCATGGTAGAGATGACCGAGACGGCGAGTATTCTCAACAATCTTTCCAGCCGCAGTTTGGTATTGATGGATGAGATTGGAAGAGGCACCTCTACCTACGACGGAATTTCGATTGCCTGGTCCATCGTGGAGTTTTTGCACCAGCATCCTACTTGCAAAGCCAAGACCTTATTTGCCACGCATTACCACGAACTGAATCAGTTGGCAAGCGATTTTCCACGCATCAAAAACTTCAATGTCTCCGTCAAGGAGGTGGGCAACAAGGTTATTTTTATGCGTACGCTGAAAGAGGGAGGAAGTGAACATAGCTTTGGAATCCATGTGGCGCAGATGGCGGGCATGCCCAACCCCATTGTGCTTCGTGCTTCAGAGATCATGAGCCATTTGGAAAAAGATAAATCCGTAAAGGAGAAAAATGCGAAGTTGAATTCGGTTCCCAAAGCGAATTTTCAATTGCAGCTATTTGAGATGGATCCCAAATTGGCGGAAGCCAAAAAATTATTGGATGAGCTGGATATCAACACCATATCCCCTATTGAGGCCTTGCTCAAGTTGCACGAGCTGAAAAAGAAAATGGAGTAAATCCTCCGTGGATTCAAAACAGAGGTACTGCACAAAGGCGATTTTTGATGCAAATGGCCGGAAAGAATTTCAACTCCCGCAAAAAAATCTTGGGATTTGCCTTGTAAAAATATGAAGAGGGATTACATTTGCATCCACAATGCGAGAGTAGCTCAGCTGGTAGAGCACGACCTTGCCAAGGTCGGGGTCGCGAGTTCGAATCTC
>CANGUK010000072.1 GCA_947457095.1 Cyclobacteriaceae bacterium | reverse complement strand
GCTTTGGTTGATTCCCTTGACCCTTATTTTCTTGCGAAGTTTGCAAGTGAAGAATTACCTCAAGCAGCACGAAAAAGAAGATTGACTCAGCTTGTCTGAAATTGTCAGTTTCCGACCACTTTTGACATCCTTCACCTACGGAAAAGTTGTACCTTAGTGAGGCGGAAGATTTCCTTTCCTTACCCCAACCATTTGTTCGAATGTCTCAACAGCAAGCCCATAAACTTTTTCTTTTGGATGCCATGGCCCTGATTTATCGGGCCCATTTTGCCTTTAGTAAAAACCCAAGAATTAACTCCAAAGGCCTCAACACAGGAGTGATGCTCGGATTTACCAATACCTTGTTGGAAGTTTTGGAAAAGGAAAAACCTAGCCACATCGCAGTAGCTTTTGATACCAAGGCCCCTACTTTTCGGCACGAACAGTATACCCCTTACAAGGCCAATCGACTGGAGCAACCCGAAGACATCACAGTCTCCATTCCTTGGGTGAAGGAGATCGTTCGTGCTTTTAAAATTCCAGTCTTGGAAATGGATGGATTTGAGGCAGATGACGTGATTGGCACCATCGCGAAAAAGGCAGAAAAGGAACTATTTACTGTTTACATGATGACCCCAGACAAGGACTATGGGCAGCTTGTAGACGACCATATTTTTCTTTACAAGCCTGCCTTCATGGGAAATGGAGTAGATGTGATGGGGCCTAAGCAGATTTGTGAAAAGTGGGACATTGAACATGTCGATCAGGTGCGAGACATCTTGGGCTTGATGGGAGATGCTGTGGATAACATTCCAGGAATTCCAGGTATTGGGGAAAAAACGGCCGTCAAACTGCTCAAGGAGTTTGGAACCGTGGAGGGAGTGGTAGCTAATGCCGACCAACTCAAAGGCAAGCAACGGGAAAATGTGGAAAACTTTGGGCCGCAGGGAATTCTATCCAAGGAACTCGCCACCATCAAAATCGATGTGCCAGTGGATTTTGATGAGGTAGACCTCCGCTATGAGGGTGTGGATGAAGAAAAATTGCGGGCGATTTTTACGGAACTGGAGTTCCGTACCCTGGCCAACCGATTATTTAAGGAAGGCCCAGTTAAAAAAGCGACCGTAGCGCCTCCTGCTCCCGCGCAGATGGACCTGTTTGGCGCACCTGCTCCGCAACCTACGATCCAATTCGAGGAAGGTGAAGACGAGGAAGCTATTTCCTTCGCGGCTCCGGTGGTCCTAGACACGATTCATAGCAATGCCCACAACTACCATAAAATAAAAGGGAAAGCCGCTATCCAAGAACTGGTAGACTACTTGCTCCTCCAAAAAGAAATCTGCTTTGATACCGAAACTACGGATTTAGATGCCATGCGTGCGGAATTGGTTGGAATTTCCTTTGCTTACTTGGAAGGAGAAGCCTATTACATTCCGGTAGGACCTGATCCAAACCAAACCCAGGAGGTATTGGAGTTGCTTCGTCCAGTTTTTGAAAATGAAGCCATTCTCAAAATCGGCCAAAACATCAAGTACGACTTGCTGGTCCTTAAAAACTACGGGATAGAAATCAAAGGAATTCTTTACGATACACTACTGGCCCATTACCTCATCGAACCGGAAGGGAAGCATGGGATGGACTGGCTGGCACAGCAGTACCTGCAGTACAAGCCGGTGTCGATTACCGAACTCATTGGAAAAAAGGGCAAAGGTCAAGGCAATATGCGGGATGTGGACGAGGATGAGGCAACTGCCTATGCCGCAGAAGACGCCGACATTACGCTGAGACTGAAAGGTAAACTGGACCCTATTTTACAGTCCAATGGCTTGAAAAAATTGTTGGAGGAAGTAGAAAATCCATTGATTCCGGTGTTGACCGATATGGAATTTGAAGGGGTGCGTATTGATACAGGGAGTTTGGCGGAACTGTCCGTTACCTTGGAACAAGAAAGCAAGGAAATCGAGAAGCGGGTCTATGAATTGGCAGGGGTACGCTTCAATCTGGCTTCCCCCAAGCAGCTTGGGGAAGTGCTTTTTGAAAAATTGAAATTGGATCCCAAGGCCAAAAAAACCAAGACTGGGCAATATGCCACAGGGGAAGAGATTTTGAGTAAAATGGCAGACGAACACGAGATCGCGGAGGCCATTCTCGAGTATCGTCAAATGGTCAAGCTGAAGTCCACCTATGTGGATGCACTCCCAACCATGATCAATCCCAAGACTGGAAGAATTCACACCACCTACAATCAGTTTGTAGCAGCCACAGGCCGCCTTTCTTCGATCAACCCCAACCTGCAAAATATCCCAATTCGTACCGCTCGAGGCAGAGAAATCCGCAAGGCATTTGTGCCTAGAGACGAGAACTACGTTTTGCTTTCTGCCGATTATTCCCAAATTGAATTGCGCTTGATGGCGGCATTCTCTCAGGATGAGTCGATGCTGGAAGCCTTCCGAACAGGGCGCGATATCCACGCCACTACGGCTGCCAAAATCTTCAAGGTTCCCTTAGATGAGGTGACCTCCGACATGCGAAGAAAAGCCAAAACCGCCAACTTTGGCATCATCTATGGCATTTCAGCCTTTGGGTTGGCCCAACGCCTATCCATTCCTCGTGGGGAAGCCAAGGAAATCATCGACGCTTACTTCACGGAGTTTCCGGCCGTCAAACAGTACATGGATGGAGCGATTGAAAAGGCGCGAACTCAGGAATTTGTGGAGACCATCCTTGGTCGCCGACGTTACTTGCGGGATATCAATAGCCGCAACATGACCATGCGGGGTTTTGCGGAGCGAAATGCCATCAATGCTCCATTGCAAGGCTCGGCGGCTGACTTGATCAAGGTGGCCATGATTCATGTGCAGGCCTGGATGAAGGCTAAAAATTTGAAATCCAAACTTATTCTCCAAGTGCACGATGAACTCGTGTTTGATGCACACAAAGACGAAGTGGATCTACTCAAAAAAGAAATTCCAGGATTGATGGCCAATGCCATTCCTCTTCCTGTACCGATCGAAGTGGAAGTCGGCGTGGGGACGGATTGGCTGCAAGCGCATTAAAGTAGTAAGTATTTAGTAGCAAGTCGCAAGACTTGAGAAATTGTACGCAGCACCCTGCCTGCCGCAGGCGGGCAAGTACAATGTACCAAGACTAGGGAGCCTGCTGACGTCGGATGCTAGTTATCCTTACTTCAACATTCCTCGTTCAGCGTTGGGTGTTCATTATTTAATTGATTCCGTATATCGTACTTCGTATTTCCAATCACATTCCAATTTCCAAATAAACCTCTTTCTACCGTGGCTAAAGTAAAAACCACCTTTTTCTGTCAAAACTGCGGAGCGCAGAGCCCGAAGTGGACTGGCAAGTGCCCTTCCTGCGGGGAATGGAACACCTATGTGGAGGAAATTATCCAAAAAGAAGAGCTGGGTAAAGGAAGTTGGAAGCCCCAAGGTTCGGGGATCAAAAAAGCAAGTACCCCCAAAAAAATAGCCGAAGTCAACTATGAAGAACAGCCCCGCTGGATTACCTCTGACCCAGAATTAGATCGAGTCCTTGGAGGCGGAATTGTTGCGGGTTCTCTTGTCCTCATTGGCGGTGAGCCAGGCATTGGAAAGTCCACGCTCATGCTGCAAATCGCCTTGACGCTAAAAGGGAAGAAAGTGCTCTATGTATCCGGGGAGGAAAGCGAAGCGCAAATCAAAATGCGTGCAGATCGAATGGCTGCCAAAAACCCAGATTGCTACGTGCTTTCTGAAACGAATACCCAACAAATTTTCCAGCAGATCGAGGTGCTCAATCCGGATTTTTTGGTAATTGACTCCATCCAAACTCTAAATAGCCAGTTTGTGGAATCTGCAGCGGGATCGGTATCCCAAGTTCGGGAATGCACAGCGGAGCTGATGAAGTTTGCTAAGGAAACAGGCACGCCTGTGTTTTTGATTGGCCACATTACCAAAGATGGATCCATAGCTGGACCCAAAGTTCTGGAACACATGGTGGATACCGTGCTGCAGTTTGAAGGAGACCGGCACTTGACCTACCGCATCTTGCGTACCTCAAAAAATCGCTTTGGCTCTACCCATGAGTTGGGGATCTATGAAATGCGAGCAGAGGGCTTGCGAGCAGTCTCCAACCCTTCCGAGATCCTCCTCACGCAGCGGGAAGAAGTACTCAATGGGGTGGCCATTGGCGCCATGCTAGAGGGTAATCGTCCCTTGCTAATTGAGATTCAGTCCCTAGTGAGCCCGGCTACCTACGGCACGCCGCAGCGAAGCAGCACGGGTCATGATGCGAAGCGACTCAACATGCTTTTGGCTGTGTTGGAAAAGCGTGGCGGCATGCGACTCGGGCAGCAGGACGTCTTTTTGAATGTGGCAGGAGGCCTACGCGTAGATGATCCAGGATTGGATTTAGCAGTGTGCGCTTCCTTGATTTCTAGTTACGAGGACACGCCCGTTTCGGAGCAGATTTGCTTTGCCGGAGAGGTAGGCTTGGGAGGAGAAATTCGAGCCGTATCACGTATTGAAAACCGCATCGCAGAAGCGGAGAAACTCGGCTTCAAAAAGATAGTGGTTTCCAAGTATGCCGTCAAAGGATTAGACTTAAGCAAGTTTAAAATTCAAATCATCCAAGTGAGTAAGCTGGAGGAGATGTACCAGTTGATTTTTTGAGTTTACCCATTGATGAAAAAAGAAACTGAAGAGTAGACCCCAACTCAAACTCCTGATTAATGCAATTTTCTAGAACTAGTCTTGTTCTATATCTTTAAAAAATAAACCCTTCGCCCAATTTTATGTCCCAAAAAGACAAGCTACCCGACCAAAACTTAGACCCCAAAGATTGGGAAGCCATGCGCCAATTAGGCCATCAAATGGTCGATGACTTGATTGATTACTGGAAGGGAATTCGAGAAGAAAAAATTTGGAGACCCATCCCTGAGGAGGTCAAGACGTTCTTGGACCAACCCATTCCTGAAAACGGTCAAACGCCTGAGGAGGTCTACCAAGAGTTTAAGGAGTACATTTTTCCCTACAACAAGGGGAATGTGCACCCTCGATTTTTTGCTTGGATTCAAGGTACGGGCACGCCACTGGGTTCCTTTGCAGACTTGCTTGCCTCAGGGATGAATCCCAACGCATCCATCGGCGAGCACTCGGCGATGTATGTGGATCGGCAAGTGGTCAACTGGTGTAAGGAGTTGATGAACTTTCCTTCCGAAGCGTCGGGGATCCTTGTTAGTGGAGGTTCCATGGCAAATATCACCGCCTTGACGGTGGCGAGAAATTCGTTTGGCGAAGAAAAGATTCGCCAGAAAGGACTGAAGGCAGCCTCTGGTCAGCTGCTCATTTATTGCTCGGTAGAAACGCACTCCTGCATCCAAAAGGCAGCCGAAATCATCGGACTGGGGACGGATGCGGTTAGAAAAATCCAAGTGAATCAACGATTCGAACTGGATACTACTGCCCTACGAACTCAAATCGAAGCGGACCTTCAAGCCGGTTTCCTTCCTTTCTGCCTGGTAGGTACTGCCGGCACGGTCAACACGGGTGCCATTGACCCCATGGCGGAACTTCTGGAGATTTCAAAAGAATATGGGCTTTGGTTTCATGTGGATGGGGCCTACGGGGCCTTGGCCAAACTCGATCCAATCTATGCCGATGCCTTACAGGCAATTGAGGAGGCGGATAGCTTGGCCTTTGACTTACACAAATGGCTGTATGTGCCCTACGAAGTGGGCTGTACATTGATTCGTGATGCCAAAAAGCACCGCGATTCCTTTGCCATTACCCCCAATTACCTCCTACGGGAGCAGCGGGGCCTTTCCGGAGGCTTGGATTCCATCAACAATTATGGATTTGAACTTTCACGCGGCTTCAAAGCACTGAAGGTATGGATGTCTCTCAAAGAGCACGGTAGAGCGAAGTATGCAGCTATGATTTCTCAAAACAATCGACAGGCAGTCTACTTGGGGAAATTAGTGGAGCAGCACCCCAATTTGGAATTGATGGCTCCGGTATCCATGAGCATTACTTGCTTTCGGATGATTTTCCCCGGCTTAAGCGAAGAAGCGCTCCGCGAGCTCAATCGGGAAATCCTCCTTCGCCTGCAAGAGGAAGGGATTGCATCACCCAGCTCTACAATCTTGGATGGCAAATTTACCTTGCGTGTAGCCAATACGAACCAGCGCACGCGTATGGAAGATATGGATCTATTGGTTCGGGAGGTTCTTCGCTTAGGAAACCAAATAATTGTGCCCGAATAAGCGTTATTTGGCTTAATTTTCGTTAAGTTACTAGATACAACATAACACAACCAACTATGCGAAAAACACTTTTTTTTACCCTGATTTTAGCCGGACTAGTCCTTGGCTCCATTTCTACGCAGGCACAGGAACTTGGCTTACGGTTTGGCCACATTAATGGAAACAATGTGGCGTTAGATGGAATTTTCTCAACAGGAGAATTCAGTAGAGTACATTCCAATGTTAGTTTTGGCCAAAAAGGTCTGGGCGTGGATGCGCTCTGGAATCCGATTTATGACGACATTCCAGATACCGATTTCAAGTGGTATGCTGGCTTTGGTCCTTCGGTCTATTTATCCGAGGACTTCCGATTTGGGGGCGCGGGAGAGGTAGGCGTAGAATATGCCTTTTCAGAAGTTCCGATTACATTAGGGCTTGATTTTAGACCCTATCTGTTTTTGGTGGAGGTCACTGAATTTCGAACTGGCTTTGGATTCAATGCCCGCTGGAGGTTAAACTAATCCGTATTTAAATCAAAAACCCCCGTCTTGATGGCGGGGGTTTTTGTTTCCTTAAAATTCAACAATCAGTCCGATAGTAGGAAGGATAGTTCCACCAGGATTCACGATGGATTTGAGTTGGTATCGACTGGGGTCTGTCGGATTTACCGTCAGGGCGCCCTGTCCATCTCGGACTGGAACTATTTGTGGGGGCTGTTGAGCCTTATAGTTATAGGCATTTTGGATGTCAACGTACCAGTTCAAGTTCCAGCGATCAAAGAAGTACTTTTTATCAAGGCGGATGTCAAGTTGATGAAAAGACTTTAGCCTGACGCCATTGATTCGAGAAAAATCAAGGATGGCAGCATTCCGTAAGTCCCAGTTGCTGCGAAGACTGGAGGCACTCAAATCTGCAGGGGTATAGGGTGTTCCACCCAGGAAACGCCATCTTCCACCCAGCTCCCAGTTTTTGCCAAAGCGCTTGCCTGCCGTAAGGCTTACAATAAATCCATTGTCCCAGGAGGAAGGAATCATGCCCTCCGAATTCGGGTTGGTAAACTCTGAGCGCACCAAGGTTAGGGAAGCGATTCCATAAAAATTGTTGTACAGTCGCTGCTGCGCCAAGAACTCGAGTCCATAGGCTCTCCCTGTGGAATTTGAGCGTACTGGCTCGTTGCCGATAGCGCCGAAGTCTGCCCCTAGGTTGGCCAAAGAAATACCGTTTCGGATAGAAGTTGGGTAGTGGCTGTATCGCTTGTAAAATGCTTCTGCAGTAAACCGTCGTGCTTTCTCAGGAAACAGGTATTCGATTCCGCCGATCAGCTGTGCATTCCGGATAAAGCGGACATCACTGTCTTGATTGACAAAAGCACCTTCCGAATTTTGGTAACCGAGAATGGTATAAGCCGGCCGCTGGTAGTAGATGCCTGCATTTGCTGTGGCAAAAAGATTGGGCTTGAGTTGGTAAGAAACAGAAAACCGAGGGCTCAGCTGGTTGAGGGGATTGGATGCCGTTTTGGCAAAATCTGACCCATCGACCCGAACCCCTCCACTGAGGAGTAGGCGATCGCCTAGCCAATTTCTAGTTCCAGAGACGAATGCTCCATAGCTGCTGTAGTTGGAGGTAGCCAAGATATCAATGGTACCTCCAGTCTGAGAGAGTGCAGCGCGGTCAAAGTTGTCGATCAGGTAGCGAGAGTACTCCAGATTGACCCCGTATTTTAGGGAATAACCCTTTCCAAAAATGCTGTTTTCTGCGCGAAACTTATTTTCTGACTCCTGGGAGCGGTACCTGAAGAGCAGGTTTTTCTCGTCGCCTTCTTGGTTTCCAGCATATTTAAAGGATTCGTTATTCAGCATGTTTCGGCTCAGCACAAAGGTCCAAAAACCATTATCTCGAAACCGCTTCAATTTGGCCCCTGTGGTGTAATTCCATTGGGTTTGTACTGGCAATACATTGAGCAGGTAAAGGCGATCATCTTTTTCTGCATCAGTTTCATCTTCAGGTGCATCCTCGTTAAGCACAAATTGGTCGATGGCGCCAATGCCGATGAAGGTTAATTCTGTTTTCTCGTTGATTTTGGTGGTAGTTTTTACCTGAAAATCATTGAAAGTAGGCAGAAATGGGAGTTTGAGTAACCGAAACAAGCCTTGTAAATAAGATCTTCGAGCCGATAGAATATAGGTTGTTTTAGGGGATAGCGGGCCTTCGTTGGAAAGAGTTAGCTCGGAAGCGCCCACAGTCAGTTGGGTAGCCATCCGGTCTCTCCTTCCTTCCTTCAGTTGGAATTCGAAGAAGGAGCTTAGACCATTCATGCGATTGGCTGGAAATCCACCTGTGATCAAGTCTACATTTTTAATCAAGTTGACGTTCAAGATTCCTGCAGGTCCTCCAGAAGACCCTTGGGTGGCGAAGTGGTTGATGACGGGCACTTCGATTTCATCTACAAAAAAGCGGTTTTCGTTAGGGGCACCACCGCGAATCAAGATGTCGTTTCGGAAACTTGGCGTGCTCGCTACGCCGGGCAAGGATTGAATTACCCGAGAGATATCTCGATTTCCTCCAGGATAGCGCTCGATTTCATTGGTATTCAGCTTGCGTACCGAGAGCGGGGTTTCTTCCGATCGGGTAAATTCACTGCTGACCACCACTTCACTTAGTTCGGAAGCATCTTCTACTAGGCTAAAATCCAATAGTACAGGCTTGGCCAAACTCACTTGGATTTCATAAGCGGTAGACGATTTATAGCCTACATAACTGGCCCGCACATTGTAAAGTCCTGCAGGGATGTTGCTGATTTCGTAGTAGCCCTCCTCGTTGGTGATTGCGCCTAGTTCCGTGTTGAGCAGCAGGACATTGGCAAAGGGGACTGGCTGGTTGTTGACAGGATTGGTGATTTTTCCTCGGATGATGCCTTGGCCCAAACTGGCTAGAGAAAGGAGGAAAAAGAATCCAAAAAGACCGATAATTCGCATGGTGAGGTGTGGCTTAGTACTTCAATTAAATGACTTGGTGACGGGCTAGGCTTGGCTAGCAAACTAGGCAGCCTGTTTTTCTTTAACTCTCCATAGACGCCACCAAGGCGTGCCGGGGGAGTCGTGGTGTTCAAAGTGGTATCCAAAAAAGTAACAGCTCAAAAATGCCCAAAAATGGTTTTTGGCTTGTGAGCTCGAATGATGTTCGTTGGTCTGCTCACCCATGTGAGGGAGGTAAGTGCCGAAGAAAAATAGCTGTAGGGTTGAAAGTCCTGCAGGAACCATCCAAAAAAGGATCAAGTTTTCGGTGGGCAACACCAGCTTAAGTAAGTTGAACGTGACGGCCATCAGCAGAAACTGCCAGATGGTCAAGTATTGGAGAATAAAGCTCAGGTACCAACGGAAGAACTTTCCAGAAGCATGGTAATCCGGATCCTTATCCGTGGCTACATAACGGTGGTGTTCGTGGTGCTTGGGAAAAAGCTTCCAGTAAAAGTTGTATGAAAACAAGATCGCAGCAATCCAGCCAGTGAGGTGGTTGGCCTTCTTATTGGACGAGACAATGCCATGCATGGCATCGTGCGCGGTGATAAAAAGCCCGGTGTACAGATGCGTCTGAACTAGAATGGCCAAGTAGGTCAAGGGATTTTCCCAGGAAAACTCCCAGGTGAGCAGGAATGCTAAGGAAAGCGCCCAGGTAAGGATAATTCCCCAGCCAATCAAAAGACCTTTTGGGTCTATAGAACGTATACGAGAAGGAGCCTCCATGAGGGAGTGATTAGAAGGTTAAAATACGCTCCCGAACCTGCTCCATGAGCCACATCGGCGTGGAGGTGGCACCACAGATGCCTACGGATTCGCTATGTCCAAACCAACTTTCTTCAATTTGGTCGGGGTTTGAAACAAAAAAAGTGTGTTCATTTTTCTCCTTGCAGACATTGTAGAGCACCTTCCCATTGGAAGATTTAGTACCACTTACAAATACGATTTTGTCAAACTTTTCTGCAAAGCTCCGAAGCTCCTTATCCCGGTTGGACACTTGTCTGCAAATGGTGTCATTGGTATTGACCGTAATTCCGTTTTCCCGTAAAATCTCGTTGATTTCGTAGAATTTGTCGGTGCTTTTGGTAGTCTGACTATATAGGGTAATGTTTTTGGGGAGATTGGGGATATCCAATTCGGAAATGTCTTGGAATACCACCGCCTTATTGTTGGTCTGACCCAAGAGACCAATTACTTCTGCATGCCCGTGCTTGCCGTAGATGTAGATATTGTCTTCCTTGTCAAAAGAATTTTTGATTCGGTTTTGAAGCTTGAGCACCACCGGGCAGCTCGCATCAATTAGCGTAAGGTTATTCTTAATCGAGAGTTCGTAGGTAGATGGCGGCTCTCCGTGCGCACGGATGAGGACCTTTTCATTTGTCAATCCATGTAAGTCACCATGGTCAATGATTTTGAGTCCTTTCCGAGTGAGCCGACTGACTTCCTCATCGTTGTGCACGATGTCCCCAAGGCAATAGAGATAGCCCTGCTCTTCAAGGATTTCTTCCGCCATTTCTATGGCGTATACTACCCCAAAGCAGAAGCCCGAATGGTCATCTATTTGAACCTGTAGGTGTTTCATGCTCATATTAACCACGATTGGGTGAAATTGTTTGCTTACTCCTTAAGTATTCAAAGAAACTAATGTTCATCAACAAGAGGATCATGGAATAAATCAAGTCCTCGATGGGCACCGTCCAAATCCGAATGCCAAGATTTTCTGCATTGTTGTAAATCACCACAGGCTCCTCAGTAAGTCCTCCAGTCAGGATTCCATTGCAAATCATCAACGGAATGAGGTGAATGAGGTAAGCAAAAATAAAGCGACCCAAGTACTTTTCTTTGAAGATCAGGTAGTGAAGGGTCAGTGCTAGTGCACCTACCAGGAAGTTGACCGACGTGTACCACTTATCTAAGTGGAGAATGCTCATTCCCAGCAGAAATGGAACCAATATCCAGACGAAGGCCTTCCCAAATGGACGAAAATGATCCTTTGGAAAGAAGTAAATCAGCACTTCGTAGATAAATACAGAGGAAAAAGGAACGATCAAGAAGAAAAGCCATTCTTCTAGGGGCAGGTCCATCCAAAAGAAGCCCATTACGTAAGTTGGGTTAAATTCCCAGACGCCAAGCTGCGTAAACCAGATATCCCAGACGATAAAAAAGGCTGCGGTCAGCCCCATGCCAGGGAAAAGGTATTTCCATTGGGAGGCATAACGGATGCGATGCTCAAAGGATTGTGCAAGCGGATAGCTAATTGCGAAAAGGAGAACACCTAAGTAGAGGTACTTTTCCATCAGGAGAAGCCAAGTTTGTTTTCCACATAGCTTCCAAAAAGGAGGCTGAGCTTTCGGGCATTGGGAATGCGTACCCGCTGCTGCGTAATCGTCTCAGGAGGGAGCTTTTTGATTTTATCAAATAGCTTTTGGTAGTACAAGTACGCTACCCTGACTCCAAGTTTGGCCCCGTCTGGGAGCCCTGCAATGCCAATTAGGGAATCGTCAAAGTCTTTTTGGATGTCTTCTTCGATCAGGGATTTGACATTCGTATCGAAGCGATTGAAATCTACCCCTGGAAAATACACCCTTCCTCTTTCCTCATAATCACTTTTGATGTCTCGCAGGAAGTTGACCTTTTGAAAGGCTGCACCCAACTTGCAGGCAGGTTCTCTTAGCCGTTGGTATTCAGCTTGATCTCCTTGGCAAAAGACCTTCAAGCACATCAATCCCACTACCTCGGCAGATCCGTAGATGTACTCGTGGTATTTGGAGTCGTTGTACGTTTTGAAGTCCAAGTCCATCTCCATGGAATGCAAAAAGGCCTCGATAAGATCCAGGTCAATCTTGTACTGATTTACGATGAGCTGAAAGGCATGAAGCACCGGATTTAAGGAAATCTTTGCCTCAATGGCTTCGTAGGTGTCTTTTTTGAATCGATCGAGCAGCGCCTTTTTGTCTTGATCGTGGAAGGTATCTACGATTTCATCTGCATAGCGGACAAAGCCATAGATGGCATAAATCGGGAGATGAAATTTTTTTGCTAAGGTTTTGATGCCCAAAGTAAAACTAGTACTGTAGCGCTGGGTGATCAGCTTGCTGCACTCTAAGGTAGTTTGGTCATATAGGGAAATGGCATCCATGTACGTAATATACCTTTTTGTTTACAAATTGTTTTCTTTCAT
>CANGUK010000071.1 GCA_947457095.1 Cyclobacteriaceae bacterium | reverse complement strand
GCTTTCATGAATGACTTGAGGAAGGAAAGCGTTAAAAAGGAGAATCAACCCTGCCACTACTGCCGTAATGACTCCATAATTAAAATGAATCGAAGCCGAGAATTTCATACTTACCTGTCAATTAAAGACTCAAAATTACGTGGTTTTTGACGAATTGCCTACTTATCTTGTTGCATCGACTTCCACAAGGAATAAAAAGCGATGACTATAGCAGTGAAGGAACAAACTAGCAACCAACCCGGAAATTTCATTTCCGATTGCTGCTGTATCCACCAACCTAGAGCAGTTCCTCCACCAATAATCGCAAAGAGCTGGAAAGACAAGCCCATGTATTTGACCCAGGTGGGTACCTGAGGCCTCTTTGAATTGGGATTGGACTGATTTGACGTCATTTTTCAAAGTTAAGGGATTCCTTCGGCAAGAATTCACAGGCACTTCAGAATAATACCGATACCCCTTCGTTCTGTATTGCGGTAAAAGCCCTAATTTAGTCCTTTGATTCGTAGCAGCTCAACATGCGCAAACAAGTTCGGTATACTTTTGTATTGGTGTTATTTTTTTTGGGAGCCTGCTCTTCCCAACGAAATACCTTTACCAACCGCGCTTTTCACAACCTTACCTCCCATTACAACGCCTACTATCTAGCAGACACTAAAATCAAGGAAGCAGAATATCAGGTGCAGGAAAATTACAAGGAAGATTACACACAAGTTCTTCCCGTTTTTATCCCAATTGATTCGGCAACCATCCAAAATAATAAAACTCCCCTAGATTCAGCTCGGGAACTATCTTCCAAGGCCATCGACTGGCACCGCATATCCAAGTGGGTAGACGATAGCTATTACCTAATTGGGAAAATTGACTACCTGCAAGCACGAACTGACGATGCCAAAAACGCCTTTCGTTATGTCAATGGCCAAAGCAAAGACAAGGACCTCCGACACAAAGCCCTGATTAGCCTACTTCGACTCTACATCGATCAACAGGCCCTAGAAGACGCCAATTTCACAATAGACTACCTTTCTAAGGAAACGGAAATCAGCAGCGAAAACACCTTTGATTTGTACAAAACCCTCGCCTATTACTATGAATCGCGAGCAGATCAAAATGGGGTAATTGGTGCGCTAGACCGAGCTATAAGCTACACCTCGGATAAAAAAGAACGCTCTCGACTCTATTTCATTTTAGCACAACGCTACCAACGGGAAGGAGTTGATGCCTTGGCCTTTGATTATTTTCAAAAATCTTTGGAAGGAAATCCTCCCTATGAGCGGGCATTCTTTGCCACACTCTATGCCCAGCAAGTGGCCGAACTAAATGCTACCAAGGATCTAAAAAAAGTTAGAAACTACTACGAAGGCCTTTACGAAGATCCCAAAAACAAAGACCTGAAAGATGTCGTCCTATTTGAGCGAGCTCTCTTTGAGGAAAAACAAAATGATATCCCCTTGACACTTGAGCTGCTGCATCAAGCAGCAAAAGAGACGGGATCCATCCCTCGAGTGAAGGGCTATATTTATCAGAAGCTGGCAGATATCAATTTCAACCAGTTTAAAGATTACCGCGCCACCAAATATTACCTCGACAGTGCGCTCACGTTTATCAAGGCAGAGGATCCAGTGGCGAAGCAGCTCGAAGAAAAAAAGAGCAGCTTAGACACCTATGTATTTCATTTTGAACGCATCGAAAAAAATGACAGCTTGATTCAATTGGCTGCCTTACCCGAGGAGGAGCAAGTTCTGCGCGCACAAAAATTTATTGAAAACGAAAAACAGCGCCTGGCCGAATTAAAGAGCAAGAGCGATTCTCCCAAGTCAACTTCAATTTTCAACAATCTACTTGCCTTTGGAGATAAGGGCACCGGCTCCACCTTTTACTTCGACAACAGTACCGCTCTTCAACAAGGAGCCATTGAGTTTGTACGCACCTGGGGCAATCGCCCTCTTCAGGACAACTGGCGAAGAAAAGCTTCTTTGACTCAAGCTGCGGCCGAGCTACCCAACCTGGATGCTTCAGAAGCCCCCCTTGAAGCGAAGGACTCTTCCGATTCAACTAACATTCCTTCGGTAGAAACGCTACTCGGGTCACTACCAAAAAGCCCAGAGCAGCTTGAAAAAGCAAACTCCGAGTTAGAGGAATCCTATTTTGAATTGGGCAAAGTTCTATACTTCCAATTAAAGGAGCCTCAACGAAGCGGGCAGTACCTTGAGCAGCTCACTCAAAAGTACCCCAAAACAGTTAAAAAGGCAGAGGCATACTACCTGCTTTACCTGGGACAAAAAGAGCTATTGGGGAACTTCAATACCTACGCCCAACTCCTCAACCTTGAATTTCCTGAATCTCCCTACACCTTCTCGGTTAATAATCCAGAAGCTGGAGGGGGAAATAAAGCGTCATTGGAGTCTGCCAAAGGCTACGAACAAGCCTACGAAGCTTATTATGCAGGCAACTATTCCCAAGCGAGGGAGCTGGTTTTTGCTACGCTAGAAAAATCTCCATTAACCCGCAATACAGAAAAATTGCTCTTGCTAAATGCGATGGTGAGTGGAAAGGTAGAATCCAAGGAGCAGTTCAAATCCAAATTGGTTGCGTTTATTCAAAATGCGCAAGAGCAAGAGTTAATTACCTTGGCCAAAGCCATGCTTCAACCCCTGCTTAGTCAAGAAGAATTGGATACTAAGTCGAGTTCTACCCCCCTTGTAGGCGATGCTCTTGCTGCACCCAAAGAATCGGAAAAAGAAAAAATCAGTGAAAACGGAGCAAAGGAAAGCCCCTACAAGGCTACTGATGACCAAACCCATATATTTGTACTGGCTTTGGATCCAACTGATGTAGAAACGGCCAAAAATTTGCTAAATGATTTAGAGGCATTCCATGCCCAATCCTTTGGAAATTCAAGATTGCGAACTGGAAATATGAATTTAAGTGCAGATCTATCCATTTACATCATTAGCCCATTCTCAAATGCAGAAAAAGCGTTAAGCTATTTGAAGACATTTCAAGAAAAATTTACTTCGATTGGATTGATTGAAGAAGTGAAAAACAAATCCTTCTTTATTTCCATAGAAAACTTCCAAGTGCTCAATAGAACCAAAGATTTGGAAGAATACCGACAGTTCTTTACCTCTACCTACCGATAAATCATGGTTAAACCTGGTCCTTTCACTCGAGAAAATTGGGCATCTAAATCAATCAACTATCTGTGGATGGCCTTTTTAGGCGGTCTCGTGTTTTTTGTACTTTTTGTTTGGATGGTTAGTATCAATTTTCTAGGCCTTTTTGGTTCACTACCAGATTTCAAAGCCCTTGAAAACCCAGATAGCGAACTTGCTTCGGAGATGATTTCTTCAGATGGAATCCTTCTTGGTACTTTCGCTCGGGAAAACCGGAGCCCAGTAACCTATGAGGAACTAGCTCCTAACCTGGTGCAAGCCTTGATCGCTACTGAGGACGAGCGTTTTGAAGACCACTCTGGGATTGACTTGCAAGCCATGCTACGTGTGTTCGTTAAATCCATCCTATTGGGTCAAGATTCCGGCGGTGGGTCTACGCTAAGTCAGCAAACTGCTAAAAACTTATTCAAAACGCGAACTGACGCTAGTTCGGGCTTCTTAAGTTCCATTCCGGGACTACGAATGCTCATCATCAAAACCAAGGAATGGATTGTAGCTACACAATTGGAGCGTGCCTACACGAAAAATGAAATCCTTACCCTTTATTTGAATACTTCTGAGTTTGGGTCCAATGCCTTTGGAATTAAGACTGCTTCCAAAACTTTTTTCAACAAAGATCCCAAAGACTTAGCCATTCAAGAATCTGCAGTATTGGTTGGCTTATTTAAAGCCCCTACCTATTACAGCCCTGTATTTAATCCCGAAAATTCCCTTCGAAGAAGAAATACAGTCTTGTATCAAATGGTCAAAAATGAGGTACTTGAGGAGTCTGCCTACGATTCGATTTCCAAACTCCCTATTGTGCTGGATTATCGAGTTCAAAACCAGAATCAAGGACTTGCCACTTACTTCAGAGAGATTGTGAAGGCAGATCTCCTCAAATGGGCCAAAGAAAATTTGAAATCAGATGGATCGGCTTACGATATTTTTGGGGATGGACTCAAAATTTACGTGACCCTCGACAGTCGGATGCAACGCTATGCCGAAGAGGCCATGGGTGAGCATATGGTAGAGCTTCAAAAAGCCTTCTACAAGGAAATGGGGGATCGAGACCCATGGATTGACGAAAGCTGGCAAGTAATCCCTGGCTTCATCGAAACGGCAGTAAAGCGTACCGAACGCTACCGCATCCTAAAGGAGCGCTACGGAGATCGGACGGATTCCATCAACTTCAAGTTGAACGAAAAGAAAAAGATGCGGGTATTTTCATGGGAGGGTGAGCGAGATACACTCATGAGTACCATGGATTCCTTGGCTTACTATAAAAAATTCCTACAGGCAGGCTTTGTCAGCATGGACCCACACACGGGACATATCAAAGCTTGGGTTGGAGGCATGGACCACAAGTACTTTAAGTTTGACCACGTAAAGCAAGGGAAAAGACAACCTGGCTCTACCTTCAAACCATTCGTGTATGCTGCAGCCATTGAAAATGGCTACAGCCCTTGCTATTCCGTGATCGATCAGCCGGTAGAAGTCTACATTCCTGGTCAGCCCGCTTGGAGCCCTTCGAATGCAGACGGGAAATTCTCTTATGAGAAAATGACCATCCGAAAGGCCATGGCCCAATCCATCAACTCGGTGACGGCTTACATGATGAAAAAACTCAGTCCGAAAATCGTTATCGAAACCGCCAGAAGATTGGGCATCACGAGTGAGCTCGAGGAAGTTCCTTCCCTTGCACTAGGTGTGAATGACGTATCCATCTTTGAAATGATCGGAGCATTTGGCACCTTCGTCAACAAGGGAGAGCACACCACCCCCTACTACATCGATCGGATTGAAGACAAAAACGGGAATGTCATTCAACAATTTACCCCGAAGAAGCGCCCAGCCATGAGTGAGGAACATGCCTACCTGATGACTTACATGCTACGCGGTGGATTTGAAGAAGAATCAGGTACCAGCCAAGGAGTTCCCTGGACCTTGCGTGAGGGGAATGAGCTCGGAGGAAAAACAGGAACCACACAAAATGCTTCGGATGGATGGTACATGGGAATCAGCAAAGACCTGGTTTCTGGCACTTGGGTAGGTGGTGACGATCGAGCCATTCACTTCCGAAGCTGGAGCGCCGGCCAAGGGTCAAAGACAGCACGACCCATCTGGGTCAAATACATGACCAAAGTATATGCCGACGCAAGTCTAGGCTACACCAAAGGACCTTTCCCAAGGCCTGAAAGACCGCTTAGTATCGAAATCAACTGCGACAAATACGAACAGGATAGTCAACAGTTTGCAGATTTTGACTACGATGCCAAGAAAAATGATTTCTAAACTCGGATCAAACTTTAAAGAAACAGCCCACTTGTTGGGCTGTTTTTTTTAAATTCACCCCATGCTTTCCTCCTCCTTTTTGCCCGAAGATCACCTTTCCTTGCCGGATCAGCCGGGGGTATACAAGTATTACAACGCAGAGCAGGAATTGATCTATGTAGGCAAGGCAAAAAGCCTGAAAAAGCGGGTGAGCAGCTATTTCAATAAAAACAGCGGCATCAATCTCAAGACCAGACGAATGGTCAAGGAGATTGCCAAAATCGAGATTACCCTGGTCAATTCGGAGTTGGATGCGCTCCTCTTGGAAAATAACCTAATCAAAAAAACCCAGCCCAAATACAACATTCTACTTCGGGACGACAAGACTTATCCCTATTTACTCCTTACCAAAGAGAACTTTCCAAGACTTTTTCCCACCCGCAAATACATTCCTAGAAGAGGAACCTACTTCGGCCCCTTTGCGAGTGTCAAGGCCATGAATAACGTACTGGACCTGATTCGAGAACTATTTACCATCCGTACCTGCAGCCTAGACCTTTCCTACCTCAAGATTCAGGAAGGTAAATACAAAGTATGTCTGGAATACCACATCGGCAACTGCCAAGGGCCCTGCGTTGGAAAGCAGATTGAGGCCGATTACCTCGCTGACCTGGAACAGGCAAAACACATCCTGAAGGGCAACTTAGCCCCTGCGAAGACCTATTTTAAGCAGCGGATGGAAATACTGGCAGAGAAGCTCGCTTTCGAGCAAGCCCAGCAGGTAAAAAACAAGTTGGACCTCCTAGAAAAGTACCAGGCCAAGTCGCTCATCACCAACCCGAGCATCGCAAACCTGGATGTCTGCACGCTGGTCTCGGATGAGAAAACAGCCTATGTAAATTACATGCGCGTAAAGAACGGGGCCATGGTCACCTCCAAAAACGTAGAACTGAAAAAACGTTTGGATGAATCCGAGGAAGAACTTCTCGTAACCGCCCTAATTCGACTTCAGGATCAATTTCAGTCAGATGCAGAGGAAATTCTAGTCAACTTAGAACTTGAGCCCATCGAGGGGTTAAACTTGACTGTTCCCAAAATCGGGGATAAGAAAAAGCTGATTGAACTGTCCCTCAAGAATGCATTCTATTACAAAAAAGAGAAGGCCCTACTACAAGGCCTCAATCAAGATAAAAAAGACCGGGTGATCCGACAGCTTCAGCAGGATCTAAGCCTCCAAGAAATCCCAGATCACATCGAATGCTTTGATAACTCCAACATACAGGGGACAAATCCAGTGGCAAGCATGGTCTGCTTTAAGCAGGGAAAGCCAGCTACCAAAGAGTACCGACACTACCACATCAAGACAGTAGAAGGCCCAAATGATTTTGCGAGCATGAAGGAGATTGTTGGTAGGCGCTACAAAAGATTAGTGGAGGAAGGGCTTCCACTACCCAAATTGGTAGTCATTGACGGAGGCAAGGGGCAGTTGTCCTCTGCAGTAGAGGCCTTGCAGGACTTGGGGATATATGGAAAGATGCCAATCATCGGCATTGCCAAACGACTCGAGGAAATCTACTTTCCTGAGGACCAATATCCGATTCACTTGGACAAAAAATCTGAAAGCCTAATGCTGCTCCAACGCATTCGGGATGAAGCACACCGCTTTGCAATAACTTTCCATCGACAGGTGAGAAGTAAGAAAGCATTGGGAACTCAATTGACCGAGATTGAAGGGATCGGTGCACAGACTGCTCAAAAATTACTGAAGGAGTTTAAGTCAGTGCGAAAATTAAGCTTGGCGTCCGAGGAGGAAGTCGCGGCAATCATTGGCGCGGCCAAAGCAAAAATCCTTATGGAAGGACTAGCAAAAAATAAAGCCCCGAACTAATTCGGGGCTTTATTATTTACCATTCCCAAACGGAATTTTCAAATTCCAATAGCTGATACTCAAATGCTAAGGCATCGAGGTAAGCTTGCATTTTGCGGCGATCGGCAGGTGTATTTTTATTTACCAAATCGATTATCAACGCCTCTTCTTGATTTGTATATCTGGTAACTACTGACCTAAATAAACGAGATTCAAAGGCTTCGCTGTAAGTCAAGCTCTTGGAGATATTTTGAAAATTCAACCAGCGAGCATCTGGATGCTTGGCAAAATAGTTGATGAAATCTTTGTAACGAATAAATCCTATTGTCTTCTGAAAACCCACTCCTGAATTAGGATCTGCGTTTGTCTCTGCAGGCATGACAAGCTGGATAAACTTGATATCAAACTTAAATTGAGAATGCTGTCTATCAAAAACGAAATCCTCCTTAAAGTCTAAAAAATACAATTGCTTTACAAAAATAGAATCTTGAAAATCTGTTTTCCAAAAGGAGGAATCAAATTGCGCAATGGACATAGGCTGCGTGAAATTCTCATCCGCAAAAACCTCCAATGAATTTTGTTTTACCCCTTTGTAAATGTGGTTGATGAGGCCATTTTCTTTTGCATCGCCAGAGCCATACAAGGGTACATTGTATTTTTCACGCAAGTCAATTCTTCTCCACACGGAGATTTGGAACATTTTATCATCCTCTCTAATCCGTTTTACGGAATAGACTGTATCCATTGCATCTCTTCTAATGCCAAGTCCTGAAGGATTGACCGAAGTAGCCACTTGTGAAAAACCTTCTTGTACTAAGCCTAGGCCTAGAAAACAAGTCAGTAAAGTGTATCTCAGAATTAAATTCATAGCAATTATGTTTTGGGTCCGTTGGGAATGTTACTTTACACGTACCGTAATTACCCCACGGAAATCCATAGGTATTTTTTCTCCTCTAAAGTTCGTTCTGGTAATTTGATTGATTCGAATCACCAAAATATCTCCCGCAGCGGCTCCTCCGAGCAATCCACGTATACCGGCTCCAATCGAAACAGGAGCGCCACGAGGCACATCGTTTCTTACCAAGGTAATTTCTCCACCTGTTACGGCAAAGTTGGCATCCTTGGCCATCGTACGTGCAAAGGTTGGGTCAGATTTGGCTACAATTTTTACCCCACTTAGTACATTGGTTGTCTGAGCTTGGCTGATGTCGAGTTCAGAACCATTCGCAGCTAGCACACTTAAAGTAGGATTAGGTACAGGTTTGATATCAAAAACCTCATCCCCAATTTTATTTCCACCACTGCTTACTCCAATGGTCACTTTTCCACTAGCATTAGGGACAATGGTTACCTGGCCTGCTTTTGTACCTTTAATTTTATCTCCATTCGTTACGCTGAATTCAGGAGCATAAGAATTGCCGAGAGCAGGTACATCGATGTTCAAGTCATTGGCGCAACCCGCATACAGCTGCTGCACCACTTCAGAGGTGATTTTGATAACAGGCTGTGCAACAAAATATTCGTATTCGATAGGAAGTACTTTATCTTCTCCACCTACGTTGGTTACAATCTGTCCTTTCAAGACTTTTTTCGCAGTACCCTTGTCATCGTAGGCAGCTGCTGGTGAAGCCACAAATTCAATTTTTCCAAAGCCTTTTTCATCTACTGGAATCGAACGCCCATCCAAGGTCATGGTTGGCGTTGCCGAAGAGGAAGAGGATGCAATAAACATCGTACCTTGAAACTTAGTACCTGCAGCAACTACATTGGAAATTGCAGAAATCTTTGCTTCAGTAATGTCTGCCTTGAAGTAAAAGGAACCAATTGTATTGGCAATCGTCGTCAAAGACTCGCTTTCAATATTCAATACCTCATTTTGAAACTGAGATAAGATCGCAATCGCAGCACCAACAGGTGACTTTACAAAGTTCAAGGCAACAAAGCTTTTGTTTCTTGCTTCCAAGTCATTGGCAAACAATTCGATTTCAGAGGCATCACGCGCTATTGGTTTAAAGGAGAGATTTGTGATTCCTACACTTTTCAAAATTCCTTCTACCGTCTTAGGAAATTCATTCAATTTCTTTTTGAGTTCGTCTCCCTTGCCCTGGTTTGCAAACAAGTTTCCTGAAACCTCAGTGTTTTTCAAAGAAGAATTGACATAATTCCCCTGCTCATCCTTAGCATTGGATTGTTTGATGAGTTCCAACTTAAGCCCCTCCAAGTAATCGTAAACTTCTTTGGTGGCTGCTCTTACCTTCTTTGAAGCTGCTACCTTGGGAAGGTCTTTTTCATTATTTCCCTGTTGGGCGATGGTATA
This sequence comes from Cyclobacteriaceae bacterium, assembly GCA_947457095.1. Classification (GTDB taxonomy): domain Bacteria; phylum Bacteroidota; class Bacteroidia; order Cytophagales; family Cyclobacteriaceae; genus Algoriphagus. The sequence continues at coordinate 2,936 of CANGUK010000071.1, read as the reverse complement.
TTCTATAGAACCTACCATGGACTCATTTTTCAATACATAGTTCTTCGAAGTTCGCTCCATCCCATCATTGAGAAGGACAAACTTCTGAAGGATCTGATTACTTACCTGGAGAGCCAAAAGGGCCGTCAATACCAGATACATCATCCCGATCATCCGCTGTCTAGGTGTCTCCTTACCTCTTGCCATAGTTATCTAAATTCTGGATCTGAGTGGAAAATCACCCTCTAATTGCTGTAAGCATGCCGCCATAGATTTTACTAAGCGCACTCACGTTTTGGTTCAATTTCACCATCTCCTCCTTGAAGGCCTGGGTTTCATTCCCTACTTCAGTGAAGCTAGCCATGGCAGTAGACATGTTTTTGTAGAAATCAGAACGTGCTTTCTTCTGGTCTGCAGAATCCTGAAGTTCTAATTCATATACCGCGTTCAAAGCAGTTAAGTTCTTGGTTACCGCTTGAATTTGGACTTGATAGGCTTGTGCATCTTGAGATGCTGAAGACATCGCCATCAATGCAGCTGCAGTTTGTGCGTAAGAATCATTCATGCTCGCCAAGGTTTTGGAAGCCGTCTGTACCTGAGCAGCATATTCCGTGGTAGCCACAGCTGCATCGGCAAGATTTCCCATTTTCTCAGCAGAGGAAGCCAGATTCTTCATTCCTTTACCTAGACTCTCAATCAATTCAGGTCCAATATTGGCCTGCTGCAGCATGTTGTCCAATTGAACTGCCACAGGATCACCAGATACCGCTACTGCTCTTTTCTTGGCAGGCTGCGCGGGACCTTCCTCATCCAATTCAGGATATACCTTGCTCCAGTCTACTTCCTTTGGAGTTGGCTCAAAGGCGGAAAGGAAGAAAATAATTGCCTCCACAGTCAAACCGATTCCAATCATCCAGTTTGCACCTTGCAAATCCAAAATTTTGAACATCGCTCCAAGAATTACGACAGCTGCACCGATGCCATAGATTTTTGGCATGACCTTAGTAAAAAAGAAATTAGAATTACTTGCCATTTGAACTTGATTTTTTAGGGTATTTGATTTTTAAACTGAAGGGGATTATCTCCTCAATCTCTTGTTAAGTTTTGAATCCATAGAAGCAGATCGTCCTATGAAAGTCATTACGGTACGGAATCCGATGTGTGCCTGGGCTACATCCTGGTATTCGTAAGTACGCGTAGAAGTCTCAAGGTAATGACCTGTATCCTTCCAGCTTCCTCCACGTACAATTTTTCGAGGCTCATTGTTATCCACATACACGGGATCCAAATCCCAAGTTTCTGATCTGGAGGTAGTTTTGTAAGCATCCAAAACCCACTCTGACACGTTTCCAGACATGTTAAACAAGCCAAAGGCATTCGGAGCAAATACGTCAACAGGAGCAGTATAGCTAAATCCATCATCAATGTAATTACCTCTACCTGGCTTGAAGTTGGCCATTAAGCATCCTCTTTTATTTTTCAAATAGGGCCCACCCCAAGGATATTTGGCGATATCTTTTCCTCCTTTGGCAGCATATTCCCATTCTGCTTCTGTAGGCAGTCTAAAGGCTGGCAAATCAAACTCTATGTCATCATTGGCTCGAAGGTGGTAACTTCTCCACTCACAATACTTTTGAGCCTGATCGTAGGATACGCCGACAACAGGGTAGGTATCAAATGCAGGGTGATCAAAATAAAACTCCATCAAGGGATCCCCATAGTGGAAGGCAAAGCTTTTTGACCATACTGTAGAGTCTGGCTTCAAATCATTGAGATTAAACTTTGGTTCTGCCTTTAAAGTCGTTGGTGTAGCCGTTGTTAGCTGCCCAGATTTCACAGCTTCCAAAAATTGTCTGTACTTATTATTGGACACTTCGTATTTGTCCATGAAAAATTCGGAAATCGTGATCTGCTTATTTAACGATGATTGGGTGTAGGCGATATCTTCGTCTGATTGTCCCATCCAAAACGTACCGCCTTGAATAGGCACCATATCCACAGGAAGATTTTGCTTCCAACGAATTCGTTTCGCAACACCTGTTACCTCTCCTTTACGATTCGCCTTATCACTGGCCGTTCCCTTCTTATTAAGAAGACCGCAACTAGGCAGAAGCGCAGTCACTACTAGCGCTAGGGCGAAGGACAACAAAGGAACTTTAATTCTAGTGTACATAAATGACATTTTTAAGGTATCATCAAATTTTTGGCCAAACTTTGCCAAACAAAGAAAATGACTTCGAAAGTTAGCTCATTTTGGCGTAATAAAACAAATACCATGGAGTTCTAGAATAGTTCAACCCAACCTAGGAACACATTGTTTACTACCTATAGCAAGAATGTTTCGGATTAAAACCTAAATCGTGGAGTCCGTTGAATCACTCGAGTGACTGTTTTGGACACATCTGACCAGGCATAGCGGAGCATCAATTCATGTGAAGTTGGCGATTTGGCATCAACCCCTCCCACCACTAAATCGAAGGCATATCCCAACTTTAAGCTATTGTCTTTCAATAAGCTATAACCAAGAATCAAGGACACGGATTCCTCTCCTCTATAGGCTATACCTCCATTCACTTTATTCTGGAGTGTGGCTATAACGCTGACTTCATAGGATAAAGTATGCGTTCCTAAAGATTTTAATAAAATACTCGGTTCTATCCGGAGCTGTCCAATGGGACGCATTCGGTATCCCATCAACAGGTAGTTGTGCATTTGAAGACGATTCGCATAATTACCATCTCCAAAATCATAGGATGCTTGATTGAGGTGTCTACCGCTTAGCCCAACATAAAAGTCGCCTCGATCCACCATTAGGCCTGCTCCCATATCCATGGCCAGCTGGCTCTCTGTACCCGATAGGGGAAGACTAGGTTCTGGGTTTACAAACTGCAATTCCTCAAAATCTAGGGTACTATTCGATACGCCCAAGTATCCACCGAAACTCAATTGCGTACGCT
>CANGUK010000070.1 GCA_947457095.1 Cyclobacteriaceae bacterium | reverse complement strand
TGGGTAAAATCTACGTTTCGTCTTGTTGTTCGCATGGGACACGTTGTTACCTACTTGAGGTCTTTTGCCTGTAATGTCACAAACTTTTGCCATGATGATGTATACTTAATGGTATGCGTTTCTGTATTGGGTCTGCAAATATCGGAACTTTTCGGATATTAACAATAAGCAAATTTAAAAATATTCCTTCGATTTTCAGGATTTTGGATAGGGGCAATGTTTGCAGCCACTTCCGCAGCAATAGCCGCGTTTTAAATGGTATTTTTCTGTAAAAACCAGTAGCCCCTGGGCATTGATGTAATAATCCTCTGGAGTTAAAGCTGGGACTGGCTTCTTTTCGTTTTTCATGGCATAGCCCAAGGGCAATTCCTATATTTGTCTTCGGAAATATTTTTTCCAGTTGACAAAAATAACCAAATCATGGAGACCATCACCTCAAGTAGCCAAGCTATCGCCTTAGAAGAAAAGTACGGAGCACACAATTACCATCCTTTGCCCGTGGTATTGACCCGTGGGGAAGGCGTTTTTGTATGGGATGTGGAAGGTAAGCGGTACTATGATTTTTTGTCAGCCTACTCAGCGGTCAACCAAGGGCACTGTCATCCCCGGATCAAAGAGGCCATGATCGAGCAGCTCGGAACACTTACCCTGACTTCCCGTGCATTTCATAACGATCAACTAGGGCCTTTTGAGCAGTACATCACCAGCTACTTTGGCTTTGACAAGGTGCTACCGATGAATACCGGAGCGGAAGGGGTGGAAACAGCCCTGAAGCTGGCGCGCAAGTGGGGACATGAGGTGAAGGGTGTTGCCCAGAATGAGGCGAAGATCATCGTAGCGGAAGGTAACTTTCACGGACGTACCACGACCATCGTATCCTTTTCTACGGACGAACAGGCGCGTAAAAGTTTTGGGCCATTTACGCCAGGCTTCATTACCATTCCTTATAATGACATTGCCGCACTTGAACAAGCTTTGGAGCAGGAGGGAGTGGTTGGCTTTTTGATAGAACCTATCCAAGGAGAAGCGGGTGTGTACACGCCAGCAGCCGATTACTTGCGCCAAGCAAAAGCTGCTTGCAGCAAGAAGAATGTATTGTTTATCGCGGATGAGATCCAGACCGGCATTGCACGTACTGGTTCGCTCCTTGCCGTCTGTGGAAATTGTACCTGTCAGGGGCATTGTGAAAAGCAGGCGACCTACACCCAACCCGACATTTTAATTTTAGGAAAAGCCCTGTCTGGCGGCTTTTATCCTGTATCTGCGATCTTGGCCAACGATAACATCATGAATGTTCTGAAGCCAGGTCAACACGGTTCCACCTTTGGTGGGAATCCCGTGGCGGCACGCGTAGCAATGACTGCCTTGGAGGTGGTTCGCGATGAAAAATTGGCGCAAAATGCACGAGTCTTGGGTGATTTATTCCGCTCCCGTCTACAAGTCCTGGTAGATAAATACAAGGTCCTTAGCCTAGTTCGAGGCAAGGGTTTACTCAATGCGGTGGTCATCAACGATAGTCCCGAGAGTAGTACCGCCTGGGATATTTGTGTGAAGCTAGCTGAAGCCGGTTTGCTGGCCAAGCCTACCCATGGCAATATCATTCGATTTGCTCCTCCTTTGGTCATGACTGAAGAGCAGCTGCACGAATGTGTAGACATCATTGAGACTGTGGTCGCCACCTACGGTTGAGTTAACAAAACGCTCTTTACTCTGTTTTCCAAGTAAACGAATCGAGTTGTGTCAAAAGCAGTCATTTTTGATATGGATGGGGTGATTTGCCACACCAACCCCTACCATGCCCAAGCCTTTTCTCGCTTTTTTGAGAAGCGAAACCTATTTCCCACAGAGGAGGAATACTTCCAGCACATGTATGGCAAGAATAATGGCTATATCTTGAGTCATTTTTTAGGTAGAAAAATTGAAGGGCAGGAACTCCTTGACTTGGAATTTGAAAAGGAAAGTTTGTTTCGAGAGATCTACCAGCACCATGTGGATCCCATCACTGGATTTTTAGATTTTTTTCATGGGCTGAAGCAAGCGGGACTGAAAACAGGCATTGCCACTTCTGCGCCTTTTGCCAACATGGAACTGATTGCAGGTAAGATGGATCTTTTTCCGCATCTCGAGTCCGCGCTGGCGAGTGAACACGTGCAGAAGCATAAGCCCGATCCAGAGGTGTATTTAAAAACAGCATCAAATCTTTCCTTGCATCCGGATCGCTGTGTTGTTTTTGAAGATTCTTTTTCTGGTGTCAGTGCTGCAAAAAATGCAGGGATGAAGGTAGTGGCCGTGCTTTCTTCTCATCAAAAATCCGATTTGCCCCCTTGCGAATGGTATATCGAGGATTATTCCGAAATTGGCCCCGATTTGATACACCAACTGATACCCTGATGAATTCCCGTAGACCACGTCGAAACCGTAAATCTGAAGCTGTCCGCAACTTGGTGGAAGAAACACAGGTGTCCGTCAAGGACTTGATCTTCCCTTTGTTTTTAGTTGAGGGCCGCGATCAGGAGAGTGAGGTTGCCTCCATGCCGGGCATCTACAGAAGGTCTTTGGACGGAATGCTTCGTGAAATTGAGTCCTGCATGAAGCTGGGCATCAGTGCTGTGGATGTATTTCCTGCCTATCCCGAATCCTTGAAGGATGCAGTGGCTTCGGAGAGTTACAATCCCGAAACTTTTTACCTGAAGGCTTTACGGCAGATCAAAAAAGAGTTTCCCGAGCTCTGCTTGATGTCTGATGTGGCGATGGATCCCTACAGCAGTGATGGGCACGATGGTTTGGTAAAAAATGGAAAAATCCTGAATGACGAGACCTTGGTGATTTTGGGAAAAATGGCCTTGGCTCAGGCCGAGGCGGGCGTAGATATTTTGGGTCCTTCCGACATGATGGATGGTAGAGTGGGGTATATCCGCCAGTTGCTGGACCAACATGGATTTATCGATACGTCCATCATGTCCTATACCGCTAAGTATGCGAGTGCCTTTTATGGACCTTTCCGCGATGCCTTGGACTCTGCGCCCAAGTTTGGGGATAAAAAAACCTATCAAATGAATCCTGCCAACAGCAAGGAAGCCTTGGTAGAGGCGGCCTTAGATGTGGCAGAAGGAGCTGATTTTTTGATGGTGAAGCCCGCCTTGAGCTACCTAGACATTATTAAGTCCCTAAGTGAGGCGCATCCACTTCCTATTGCGGCGTACAATGTGTCTGGCGAATACAGCATGGTGAAGGCTGCCGCAGAGCGTGGCTGGTTGGACTATGATCGTAGCATGAACGAGATGCTGCTTTCAATCAAGCGCGCAGGCGCTAAAGTGATTTTGACCTATTTTGCTAAGGATTTCGCAAAGCAGAAGCACTAGACCAAGCCAAGCGTGAACAAAAAAAGCCCCGAATTCGGGGCTTTTTTTGTTGCCAATCGGATGAAGTTGGGTGAAGTATTACTGCTCTGTTTTTGAAAATCTTTATGGTTAATTTTTCATTTTTGGAAAAATTAGGTTAAAAAAATAACCTGTTTGTTGAAAAAAAATAAACAAAAACAAAAAAATGGTTTCAAATTGGTAATAAAAATAAAAAAAATTTGTAATAAATATAAAAATAGGTTTGTTTTTTAACCAATAAAACCTGTACATTCGAAAATCCTCTTTCGAGGAGATTTAATGAAGTAAAAAAAAGAACCCCACCGGAGAAAAAAATGCGACTCTCTTTCGACCGGTTTGGGGTTCCTATTGGTCAACCTATTTATTCACCAACTCTCAAATTTAAGATGAAAAAAAGAATCTTAACCCTATTATTTCTTTTCTTTAGCCTCGTTCCTTTTTTGCATAGCCAAGAAGTGGAGCAAAAAGAAGAGGGGACGCTTACGCTCTCGGGATCGGTAGATGCCTACTTCCGTTCCAATCTAAATGCTCCCAATTCAGGAGATAATTTACAAGCACCAGCTTCTTCTTTTGCCAATTTGCCTGGCTTCTCGCTCGGCATGGCCAATATCATTGCCACTTACCAAACCAAAAAAGTGGGTGCCGTGATCGACCTAGTCTTTGGACCGCGTGGAGAAGATGCTGTTTTTGGATCTCCTCTATACAGTGGCGGGATGGCTGGAAGTTCCCAAATGGTCAACCAGCTCTATGTGTATTGGAATGTGTCGGATAAAGTCACTTTGACCATGGGTAATTTCAATACCTTTTTGGGCTATGAAGTAATTTCGCCAAGATCCAATTTCAATTACTCCACCTCCTATCAATTTTCGTATGGGCCTTTTTCCCATACTGGATTAAAGGCCAACATTCAATTATCTGATCGTTGGTCTGTGCTCGCCGCGGTGATGAATCCTACTGATATGACGGAATTTAATCTAAACGGCACCTACACCCTAGGAGGCCAAGTAGCATATTCCACAGATGCAGGCAATACCTACTTGAATGTGGTCTACGGAGATCAAGATGGTAGATTAAATGTCAATGATGGATTGCTTTCGGGGGTTACATCCAAGGGTAGATCTTTCCAAATAGATTTAACTACTGGCGTAAATTTAAGTCCTACTGTATTTGCAGGTGTTAACACTACTTACCAAACCACTAGTGCGGGTGAAATTTTCGCACAAACCGAGGTTCAGAATGTTCAAGGTGATGGAGCTGGTTTTTATGGATTTGCTGGATACTTGCAGGCCAAGCCTTCGGATACGTTTGGTATCGGATTTCGAGGAGAATATTTTTCAGTCTTCAATACTGGATTAGAGGAAGTTGTGGGGTTGAACTCCAAGGGAAATGGGTCGGTATTTGCAGGCACCCTTTCTGGAAATATCCAGGTTGGTAACAACTTGAAGTTGATCCCTGAACTTCGGGTAGATAGCATGAAAGAGGAGTTTTTTCTTACCAAAGATTTAAATGGAAGTAAGGGGCTGGCTTCCTTTCTTCTGGCTGCAGTATTTTCATTTTAAGCCATTTCGATTCTCCGTCTGAGCTAAGTATATCAAAGTTTGAAACAAAAAAACCGAGGCATTATGCCTCGGTTTTTTTGTTTGTACCATCTTTTTCCAACCAAAATTCTGGGCAATTTGAAACCATTTCTGCGCATTCGTTGTATATTAATCCTAAACCCAACTATAGCCCGTGAAAAAGGTCTTATTTTTCGCATTTTTCTTCATGCTCTCTTTTGCAAGCCAAGCACAGGAATTGGCAGTAAAATCAAAGGCTAATCCTGGATTGTTTGGCAAATTCAAAGCCCTTAAAATCACCTTGTTTTCTCAAAAGTCCAGCACTAACCTTATAGGACCCCAGGCAAAAAATATAATGCCCTGGCAGAAAAGAATAAAAGTGGGTTCGCCCGTAGAAATTAATCCTTCGGAAGAAAATCAAAGTGGTCCAAAATCTAAAAATGCAAAACCAGATGATCTTCATTCTCCCAAGACTTCCTCAAAGGCAACCTACAGGCAGCCACGGTCCATGAGAGCAAGAAAAAGATGGATTCATTAACAAAAAAATAAGCCCGAAAATCTGACGATCTCGGGCTTTTTCTTTACAACTCCTGCTCGCGTTCGAGCATTAAAATTGCCCCTTGGGAGACGATGAAGTACTTTTCTCCTTCGTAGACTACTTCATGGGCACCATTGAGTAAAAAGATAGCCAAATCCCCTTCTTTCGCTTGTAGCGGAACATAGCGGGTTTTTTCCTCTGTCTCCATCCAGGGTTCCTGGTCTTCCATCGGCATGGGAATAGGGTATCCTGGTCCTGCCTTGATGATATACCCTTGCTGCACTTTTTCTTTTTCTTGTACCCCAGGAGGGAGGTAGAGCCCAGAGCCGGTTTTCTCGTGCGGTTTTTTCAATCGGATCAAAACCCGATCTCCCACAATGATTAGCTTTTTCAGTTTATTGTCTGCAGTCAATTGCATGCGCTTCTGGTTGAATGAAAGAAAAGGCCAAGAGTCACGACGAAAAGATCTTGATTCTTGGCCCTAAACTAAGGCAGCACCTATCCAAGATAGGTGCTGCTTAGGAAATTTACTTTTTGTCTTCGCTCACTTCTTCGTAGTCCACATCGGATACGCCGTCACCGGTGGTGCTATTGCTCGCTCCGGCTTCTGGACCTGCACCAGCACCCTCACCCTGGCTTTGCGCATACATCTCTGAGGATGCCGCTTCCCAAGCACTGTTAAGGTTGGCCATAGCTGCATCGATGCCTTCCATGTTTTTAGATCCATGGGCAGACTTCAACGCTTCCACTGCAGACGTGATATTGGCCTTGTTGCCATCCGAAAGTTTATCTCCATATTCTTTGAGTTGCTTCTCAGTTTGGAAGATCAAGCTATCCGCTTGGTTCAACTTTTCAATGGTTTCTTTTTCGGCCTTATCCGCAGATGCATTCACCTCCGCCTCACGCTTCATACGCTCGATGTCGTCTTGAGACAGTCCAGAAGAAGCTTCGATTTTGATCTTTTGCTCCTTGCCGGTACCCTTGTCCTTGGCAGACACATTCAAGATTCCGTTTGCATCAATGTCGAAGGTTACTTCAATCTGAGGCACACCTCTTTGCGCCGGTGGGATATCGGAAAGCTGGAATCTACCAATGGAACGGTTGTCCTTTGCCATTGGGCGCTCACCTTGAAGGATATGAAGGTCTACAGCAGGCTGGTTGTCCGCTGCGGTAGAGAACACCTCTGACTTTTTCGTAGGAATGGTTGTGTTGGATTCGATCAACTTGGTGAATACCCCGCCCATGGTTTCAATACCTAGGGAAAGTGGAGTTACGTCTAGAAGGAGTACATCCTTCACCTCACCAGTCAATACGCCACCTTGGATCGCCGCTCCGATAGCTACCACTTCGTCAGGATTTACTCCTTTGGATGGTTTTTTGCCGAAGAACTTTTCTACTTCTTCCTGGATTTTAGGGATACGGGTAGAACCGCCCACCAAGATCACTTCGTCAATATCTGCCGCAGTCATGTTGGCATCTTTCAAGGCCTTGATGCAAGGATCCATGGATCTTCTTACCAAGGTTTCGGAAAGTTGCTCAAACTTTGCTCTACTCAAGTTCCTAACCAAGTGCTTTGGCCCTGTTTGAGTAGCAGTGATGTAAGGAAGGTTGATTTCGGTAGAGGCCGAACTGGAAAGTTCAATTTTTGCTTTTTCTGCAGCCTCCTTCAAGCGCTGAAGCGCCATCGGATCTTGTCTCAAGTCGATAGACTCTTCAGTCTGGAATTCAGAAGCCAACCAGTCAATGATCACTTGGTCGAAGTCATCTCCACCCAAGTGCACGTCTCCGTTGGTGGACTTCACCTCGAATACTCCGTCTCCTAGTTCAAGGATAGAGATATCAAAGGTTCCTCCTCCCAAGTCATAGACCGCAATCTTCATGTCTTGGTTTTTCTTGTCCATGCCGTAAGCAAGGGCAGCAGCTGTAGGTTCGTTGATGATACGCTTTACTTCAAGACCGGCGATTTGTCCCGCTTCTTTGGTCGCTTGACGCTCTGCATCGTTGAAGTAAGCAGGTACAGTGATGACCGCTTCGGTGACAGTTTGTCCCAAGAAATCTTCTGCTGTGCTCTTCATCTTCTGAAGAATCATCGCGGAGAGTTCCTGTGGGGTATACGAACGGTCGCCGATTTTAACAGTCACGGTATCGTTGGTGCCTTGCTCTACTTTGTAAGAGGCGTGTTTTTTATCTGCAGAAACCTCTGAGAATTTTTTCCCCATAAAACGCTTTACGGAGGAGATGGTGTTGGCAGGGTTAGTGATGGCCTGACGCTTCGCAGGATCACCTACTTCACGCTCGCCGTTTCCATTGTCAAGAAACGCCACGATAGAAGGAGTAGTTCTTCTTCCTTCGCTGTTTTGAATGACTACGGGCTCGTTACCTTCCATTACGGCTACGCAGGAGTTGGTAGTACCCAAGTCAATGCCTATAATTTTTCCCATGTGTATGTTGGTTTTGTTTGTTTTCTTTTTGAAAGACAAAGCACCCTATTCAAGGCTCATGCCATCTCCCATTTTCTGCATATTCGTGTCAGGTTGTCATAGTTTTGTCACGGAAAATTTGCCATATGCGTACCAATTGTCACGGTGGGCTCATTTTAGACTTCTTTCTGTCAGCCTATTTGTATCCCCAAAAATGCCAGTCAAGTTCTTGTTTTTGGCTGGCCAGAATTTCTATTTGGAATTCAATTCCAATTTTCTTGTAGTTTTAACGCATGAACCAGCCCCTTTTTGTCCAAAATCTGTATCTCTATCCCATCAAATCCTTGGGCGGCATTTCGGTGCAAGAAGCCCAAGTGGAGGAAAGAGGATTCAAATACGACCGCAGGTGGATGTTGGTGGATCAGTCGGGGGAATTTTTGACGCAAAGACAGCATCCGCAATTGGCATTGCTTCAGGTGGCACTGGGTGAGACGGGGATGGTAGTTTTTTCCAAAGTGGATCCTTATAGGAAAATCTCCTTCGATTTTGAAATGAACTCAGGCAAGGAAATGCAAGTGAGCGTGTGGGGTGATGTGCTTACTGCGCTGCAAGTATCTCCAGAAGTAAGCGCTTGGTTTTCAGATTTTTTGGCAATGAATGTGAACTTAGTTCGAATGCCCGAAAGTTCACACCGCAAACTAGATCCCCGCTATGCGGTACAAGAAGAGTCGGTCAGCTTTGCGGATGGGATGCCCTATGTGATGATTGGCCAAGCTTCCTTGGATGAGTTAAACGGCCGGTTGCCAGATCCAGTGGGTATGGACCGGTTTCGGCCCAACTTGGTGTTTTCAGGAGGAGAGGCCTACGCCGAGGATCAATTCAAACAACTCAAAATCGGGGAGGTGGAATTCCAGGTAGTCAAGCCTTGTGCCCGATGCGTGATGATCACCGTGGATCAAGAGAAAGGGACAAAAGGAAAAGAGCCGCTGGCTACGCTTGCGACTTACCGAAGCCAGGGTGCCAAGGTGTATTTCGGACAAAATGCCGTAGCCTTAACCCAGGGAATCGTCCGTGTAGGGGACCCCATTCAACAGGTGTAACCTGGTTGAACTAGGTGCTAGCCTTTAAAACTCTTTTACAGTTTGGATAAATACCTTGACCATTTCTGGATCAATGTCTGGATAGACTCCATGTCCTAGGTTGGCGATGTGTCGACTTCCTTTAAACTGCTCCATCATGGCTTGCGTCGCGGCCCTCACTTGGTCTGGATTGCCATAAAGGGCAGCAGGGTCTAGGTTTCCTTGTAGGGTTTTGTCAGGTCCAATCAGCTTTCGAGATTCTGCAATCCCCATGTTCCAGTCCAGTCCGATGGTTTCGCAGGAAAGTTTGGCCAGCGATTCACGTGCAAAAAATGCGCCCTTGGCAAATACCGTTACAGGTACCTCGGTGATTGCATCGCAGATCTGGGAGATGTATTTCAAGGAAAATTCTTCATATTGATCCGGACCCAAGATCCCGGCCCAACTGTCAAACAGTTGCACCAAATCTGCTCCAGCACGAATCTGTGCTTTGAGGTAGTTGATCGTGGAATCTGTGATGAGCTGCAAGAGCTGATGGGAAAACACCGGGTCTCGGTACAATTTCTCTCGGGAAAGGGAAAATGTTTTGCTGCCACTACCCTCGACCATGTAGGCAAAAATCGTCCAAGGGGCTCCAGCAAATCCGATCAAAGGTACTCGACCTTGCAGGTTTTTCTTGGTGATCTGAATGGCATCCATCACGTATTGCAGGTCATTGTCTCCTTCGGCAATCCGAAGTTTTTTGAGGTCTGCTTCGGAACGTACTGTTTGGGGAAACCAAGGGCCTCGCTTTTCAACCATTTCATAAGGTAATCCCATGGCTTCTGGGATGACCAGGATGTCTGAAAAAATAATGGCTGCATCTACTCCAAGAAGATCTACAGGCTGAATTGTCACCTCAGCGGCGAGTTCAGGTGTTTGGGCCAGCTCGATAAAACCGGATACAGACTCCCGAACAGCGCGGTATTCTGGAAGAATTCTGCCCGCTTGTCGCATCAACCATACGGGTGTCCGTTCAGTTTTTTCACCTCTCGCTGCGCGCAGCAGCAGATCGTTTTGGAGTTTCATGCCGCAAAGATACGAGTGGAAGGGAAATCAGAAACTGTATTCAGAAAAGGGAACAAAGAAATGGGCTGAGGACGGAATAATTGAAGGATAAACCTTCTTAGCGGACCGGAGCAAGGACATGAACTTCGGTTTCGCTGACGATTTTGTCGATGTAGTAGCCGCTCAAGGTGAGCTTATTGGCCTCAGCAAATTCTTGAATTTTTTCCTTGATGGTTTCTGGACCAGGCATTACCCATTTGCTGCCCGTTACTTTCGCTAAAATGTATCGGGTCTCGGAGAATTTCTTTACTTCAAGGCCTTGGGTGCCAAAAGGGAGATTAATCCCAGCAAAAACTTCCATGGTATCCAGTTTGCCTGCTGGCTCCACATAATAAATCGTGTGTAATACGGTGCCTGGATTCAATTTTTGGGCGCCTTGGATGGTTTGAAATGCCTCCTCCAATCCCTTGTCTATGGGAGTACCTCGGAATGTTTTTCCTGTAAGTGTGTCTGGAGATTTGGCCACTAGGCTAAGTTCTACTGGACGATTGCCTCCCAAATAATCAAAAAGAAAATAGCCGCTAATTCCAAGAATTGCCAAGAACAGGGCGATGATGCTGATTTTTTTCATGTCAAAACAAATAACGGATACCGGTACCTCTCTGTCCTTTCAGATGAGTACGATCGATGAGTTCAGAAATTATTCCAGCATACATAAAACGGAATTAAAGCGTTGCCATTTTTCGTTGCATTTGATGCAGCTGGGTGTAATAGCCCCCTTGTTCGAGTAGGGAATCGTGGGTGCCTCGTTCCACAATTTCACCTTTGTTCAGCACCAGGATTTGGTCTGCCTTCTGGATAGTGGAAAGGCGGTGGGCGATTACGATGGAGGTTCTTCCCTGCATCATTTTTTCGATAGATTCCTGGATCAATTCCTCCGTTTCTGAATCCACGGAAGAGGTGGCCTCATCCAAAATCAAGATTTCGGGATTGTAGACCATGGCCCGCACAAAGGAAATCAGTTGGCGCTGCCCTACCGAAAGGGTGGCTCCTCGTTCCATCACATTGTAATCTAATCCACCCGGAAGTTTCTCAATGAATTTGGAGGCGCCTACGAGTTCGGCGGCTGCCATCACCTGCTCCCTACTGATGTTTGGATTGCCCAAAGTGATGTTTTGGTAGATGCTGCTGGAAAACAAGAATACATCTTGCAGGACCACGCCGATGTGTTTGCGGAGGGCACTCAATTCAAACTCTTGGATGTTGGTGCCGTCGATGGTGATGGCGCCCTTGTTGATTTCGTAAAAGCGAGAAATCAAGTTGATGATGGAGGATTTGCCGGCACCTGTAGCCCCAACAAGGGCAATGGTTTGGCCTTTTTTCACCTCAAAGGAAATGTCCTTGAGTACATAGTCTTCCTCCTTGTAGGCAAACCAAACCTGGTCTAGTCGGACATTCCCTTGCACCTTTTCTGGGTTAAAGCTGCCTTCATTGGCGATGTGCTCGCTGGAGGAGAGGAGCTTGAAGATGCGGGAGGAACTCACTACACCCATTTGGAGTGTATTGAATCGGTCTGCAATCATTCGAATGGGTCGGAAAAAGAGTTGCAGGTACATGATGAATGAAATCAAAATACCGATTTGCAGATCCATTCCGAGCACGCCTACCGCTCCGTACCAGACGACGAGTCCAATGCCTATGGCTTGGATGATCTCGGCAACTGGAAAATACACGGAATAGTAGAGGACCGAACGGATGTGTGCCGCACGGTGCTCGCGGTTGATTTCTTTGAATTTCTCGTATTCTCTTTTTTCCCGATTAAAGAGCTGCACAATGGTCATCCCAGTAATGTGTTCCTGCAGAAAGGAATTCAGGTTGGCCACGGCATTGCGCACGTCGTTGAAAGTGACTTTGATTTTCTCTTTAAACACGTAGGTGGAAATCACCAGAAGAGGAAGGGTGCTGAGGGAGACGAGCGTGAGTTTCCAGTCGATGTAGAACATCACGCCTAGAATGGTAATGATTTGAAGAAGGTCTCCGATGATGGCTGCAAGGCCTTCGCTAAACACATCAGCGAGGGTTTCGATGTCGGATACATTTCGGGTAACCAGCCTTCCGATGGGGGTGTTATCAAAAAATTGGAGACGAAGTTTCAGTAAATGCTTGTACAGGCGTACGCGAATGTCTTTGATGATTACCTGTCCGATCCAGCCCGAATAGTAGGTGTGAGCCCATTGAGCTAGGGCCTGAATAAGCATGAGTCCTACTAGGATATAAATAATGCGAATCAGTCCAGGTGCATCGCCAACTGCTACGTGCTCATCGATGGCAATTTGGATAAGGTAGGGCCGGGTGGGCGCTAGAATAGCCAAGGCAATGGTGAGTGCAACTAGAAAATAGAATTGCTTTTGGTAGGGCTTTACATAGGTGTAGAGCTGCCGCAAGACCTTCATGTCTAGGATTTCTCCCGCTGATTCTTTTTCTTTTTCTAAGCTCAAAGCCTGTTTAGTCTAGGTAAATGTGTGTTGGGT
>CANGUK010000069.1 GCA_947457095.1 Cyclobacteriaceae bacterium | reverse complement strand
GTGGTTACCTTAGACGTGTTCCAGGAGCCGATGGGTTGGTTAAATTGGGAGAGATTAAACATGTCAGACATGTCAACCACATTCCCTACATTCCAGCCACTTATATTTTGGTTAAATTCAGAATTTGTAAACATTTGGCTCATGTTGAATACTGAACTTACAACCCATGAATTTAAACTTCCATTGAATTTGGATTGATAAAACATTTGAGCCATGTTTTCAACCTTTGACACATTCCAAGTGGAGATGTCCTGATTGAAGCTAGTCTCCCTAAACATAGCAATCATACTCCTAACTTTAGATACATTCCATTTTCCAATAGGCTGGTTAAATAATGCCCTTAAAAACATATTATCCATAATTTCTACGTTACTAACATCCCAATCATTGATTGGCTGATTAAAGTAGGTTCCTAAAAACATTTGGTTCATGTTTGAAACCTTTGAAACATTCCATTTAGAAATGTCTTGATTAAAGTTGGAAGATCTAAACATTCCAAACATCGTAGTCACATTGCTTACATCCCAGTTTCCAATTGGTTGGTTGAATGATCTATCTAAGAAAAGATTACTCAAATCCGTCACCAAGGTGGTACATACGCAAGTCAAATCAGCACTTTCATCCCTTCTTTTAATCAATAAAGTTCGGTCTACCGCTTCGTATTGCTTGCCATTCACAAAGCCCTTATCCCCAACCTTAGCCTCGGGACATTTGATAGTGCCATTCTGATCGTAAAAAATTTCTGAATTGGGCTCTTGAGGGTTTTGTTGTGTTGTAGGTTGCTCTTTCAATAATTGCTCAAACTGAAGCAGCAAGTCCGCAAGGCTGGCCTTCACGGCTGCCAATTCTGCACTTAACTTGACGATGTCTGCCCCTTGCTGGGTAAGTTGGGCTGTGAGCTGATCTATCTTTTTGAGCTGGTCCGCTATTTGCGTCTTCAAGGCCTCTACCTGTCCTTTGAGCGCCTCCAAGTCCTTTTTATTGTCCGCCAAGCCCGCTAGAATGGTTTGGTATCTCCCATCTAGAGCCGTCAGTTGACCCTTCATACTTGTGATCTCTTCCAGGAGCTTGTCGTTCTGTGCTTGGAGCGCCTGAAGCAGCTCCATCACTTCTGGATCGGTGAGGGTGCAGCCCGCTTGCGAGGACAGGAGTAGAAGAAAGAAGAAAATTATTTTTTTCATAAAAAATTTAATTGAAAGTTAGTTCGGACAGGTGCCCCATTTGGGTTTGTTTTGAGCTGTAAGTGGGGAATTAGCAGCAAAATTTGTTGGTTCAGCGGTAAATTGAGTTACACACCATGTTGAAATGTTTTGATTGAATTTCGAATTATCAAACATAAAAGTCATGTCTTTTACATTCCTAACATTCCAATTCGCGATTGATTGATTAAAAAGTGAATTAATAAACATTCTATGCATGTTTTGCACTTGTCCAACATTCCAATTACCAATAGGTTGATTGAAAGGAGTATCATTAAACATCAACTGCATGTCTGTAACCAAAGCTACATTCCAACTTCCAATTGCTTGGTTGAATGGTGTCTTATTAAACATCCATGCCAAGTCACGAACATTACTTACATCCCAATTGGAGATCGATTGATTAAACGCAGACCGATCAAACAGATGTCTCATGTCTGTCACTTTACTTACATTCCAATTTCCAAGAGGTTGGTTAAACGAACTAGCTTCTTGAAACATTCCTCTCAATGAGGTAACATTCCCTACATTCCAATTAGAGAGTGGTTTATTGAATTTAGATTTAGAAAACATATACGCCATGGTAGTAACCTTACCTACATTCCAAAAACCCAAATCCTGGTCAAATGGAGTATTCTGAAACATCCATTCCATTGTTGTCACATTGCTCACATCCCAATTTCCAATGGCCTGATTAAATGAAGTATTCGAAAACAATTCCTTCATATCTGTCACCAAACTGGTACATAAGCAAGTCAAATCAGCACCTTCATCTCTTCGCTTAATTAGTAAGGCTCGATCCACTACTTCGTACTGCTTGCCATTCACAAATTTCTTGTCCCCAACCTTTGCTTCTGGGCATTTGATGGTGCCATTTTGTTCGAAAATAAGTGGAGAGTTTTGCTCTTTGATGTACTGTTCAAACTTGATCAATAAGTCCGCAAGACTGGCTTTTACGGCAGCCAATTCAGCGTTTAACTTGACGATATCTGCCCCTTGTTGGGTCAGCTGTGCATTGATTTGGTCTATCTTTTTGAGTTGTTCGGCAATTTGCGTCTTCAAGGCCTCCACCTGCCCTTTGAGTGCCTCCAAGTCCTTTTTATTGTCCGCCAAGCCCGCAAGGATTGCCTGATATTTCCCATCCAGAGCAGTCAACTGCCCCTTCATTTGATTGATCTCTTCCAGGAGCTTGTCATTCTGTGCTTGGAGTGTCTGAAGCATCTCCATTACTTCGGGGTCAGTGAGGGTACAGCCCGCTTGCGAGGACAGGAGTAGAAGAAAGAAGAAAACTATTTTTTTCATTTTTTTATTTTTCGATTAACACTTATTCCACCTTTTTCAGGTTCATAAATTGGATTACTCAAAAGATCGGTTCATTATAAATTTTTCCCACTCGGATAGTACCTTTTGCTCTAGCTACCTGATCCTATGCTAAACCCACCTAAAAGTATTTGGCAGGTCTAACGAGGTAAGATTCAAAAAACGCACATCCACAAACTCCTGCATTGGGTGCAAAAAACGGGGCTGTTGCACCGACCAAATTCCCCATTACACTCGATGACCAATAACCGGTACTAAACACATTACCTCCAATAGGTTCGGTAAAGAAATTGCCTATTCCTTTGTTTGCTAAATTTTGTTTTATGATCAGTAATTCCAATTCAGTTGGGAGAAACCAACCTTTGGAATTTCCTACTTCGTATTTTGATGCTGCTTCTGCTGCTGGAGCACTGAAATTAAAACTTTTTGAAAGCTCTAGGATTTTCGTTGTGTTTAGATCTCCATAACCGATTTCAGTGGAAAGGCTTGAAAAAATAGAATTGTTATCGTACGCAGTTCTCCATATTAGTCTAGTGGGTAAATCCCGAGTGGCCACCAGTATTCCTTTCAGGCCTCTCTCGTATCCATAATCGCTAGGCTTAAAAAAGTACGCAACAATTCCTCCTTGAAAAGCATCCCCAACTTTTAAGTTCTTGATTTGCTGCTCGTATAAAACCGCTTCAAGTAACTTAATAAGTTCCGCACAGCTCGCCTTGACTTCGGCAATTTCCTTGGAAATTTTTACCACATCAGCCCCTTGAGTTGTAAGCTGTGCAGTAAGCTGGTCTATTTTCTTGAGCTGATCTGCTAGCTGAGTTCTCAAGGCCTCCACCTGCCCTTTTAGCGCCTCCAGGTCCTTTTTGTTGTCCGCCAATCCTGCCAGGATGGTTTGGTATCTCCCATCCAGCGCAGAAAGCTGACCCTTCATACTTGTGATCTCTTCCAGGAGCTTGTCATTCTGTGCCTGCAGGGCCTGAAGGAGCTCCATCACCTCCGGGTCAGTGAAGGTGCAACCCAGCTGAAATACAAAAACAATAATTAGTGATAAGGCCCTTTTCATAAGGTTTAATTAAATCTTTTCTTCCTTAACCCTATTTCTAAATACAGATGGAAGCAAGGGTTTTAATATAAATCACCACACTATCCATTTTCTTAATTAGGAGTTTCCTTTGGTTAATTTATTCTTTACCTAAGCAAAATTTCCCAACTAAAATCTAGAATCTTTGAGTTGCAATAAGGAGCAATAATAAAAATACAAACTAGAATAAAACGAGTATTAAAAATTCGTGTTTATTAGGTATACATAAACTGCAACTTATTGATTCATATTTGTAAATCTCAATCAGTAAAGTGTTCGGAAAATAAAACTTGGGTTTTTATAATTCAAACTTCCACCCACTTAAACTCACCTTATAGCAGGAACAAGGAATCCTGATTGATTGCTTAATTGATGTGTTTTTTGACCTACTAACACATGTAATTCCTTTTATACATGTGTCACAAAATTTTACCCAAATCTTGTCCATCTCCATTCAACTGACTTTAGTCATGAAATTCATGCTTGGGAATGGGGATATTTGAGTTCACCTAATCGCAAGCACATGCCTATGGGAGCATCCATTTACCGACACCTCGGAACAGGCCTCCTACTCCTTATTCTCGGTAGTCTAAGTGCCTGTAGCCAAGGTAAAGAGGAGGTCGTGTTTCCCAGCAGGCAGACCCTTACCGAATCGGTCTACGCTTCGGGCTATGTACGCGCCAAGGAGCAATACGAGGCTTTTGCCCTGGCCACAGGTCCCATCCAAGCACTCTTTGTTTCCGAAGGAGACACCGTACACATCGGCACCCCTATCCTCCAAATTTTCAACGAACAGGAACGACTCCGCAGAGAAAATGCGGAAATATCTCAGCTTTTTGCAGACCCAAAGTCTACCCAAACCAGGCTTCGAGAACTGGAATTGGCCATCGATTTAGCAAAAAGCACTTTGACCAACGACTCCCTTCTGCTCCTGCGGCAGCAACACCTCTGGGCACAGGGAATAGGGACAGCCAATGAACTGGAGCAGCGGGAATTAAAATTTAAAAGTTCGTCCCTAGCCTACCAATCTGCCCGCCTCAGTTACCAAGACCTCAAACGGGAATTAGAATTCGGCAACCAAACGGCCACCAAAAACCTCGCCATCAGCAAGTCTCTGGAGACGAGCTCCATTTTGAAAAGTAAGATCGAGGGCATCGTCTATGCCTTACCCAAGGTGGTAGGAGAAATGGCCACCCCACAAACTCCCCTGGCCATCCTAGGTCGGGCGGGGGAGTTTATTCTGGAGCTGCAGGTGGATGAATACGACATCGTGACCATCCAAAAAGGGCAGCGAGTACTGGTGACTCTGGATAGCTTCAAAGGGACTGTATTCCAGGCTACCGTGGTCAAAATCCATCCCATCATGGATGCGAAGTCGAAGACCTTTACCGTCGAAGCCGAATTCGACAAAGCCCCTCCCCGTCTCTTTCCCAATTTAAGTTTGGAAGCTAATATCTTGATTCAAGTACATCCGAATGCGCTAGTCATCCCGCGCAACCTCCTTTTGGGACAGAACCAGGTCATCACCCAGGAAGGAGACACCGTCACTGTAGAGTTAGGAATAAAGACTTTTGAGTTTGTCGAAATTCTTGGAGGTATTGACAAAAAAACCGGGTTGATCCCGCCTAAAAGATGAGCTGGAAACTAATCCTGGAAATTGCCAAAGCATTGATGCTGGCACGGATCAAGCAGACCCTCGTTGCTGCCGTAGGCGTTTTGTTCAGCATCAGCATGTTTATCGCTCTTCTGGGCTTTATGAATGGACTCAATTCACTGCTGGATGGGATGATTTTAAATCGGACCCCGCATATCCGGTTTTACAACGAAATCAAACCCAATCCGAATCAGCCCATACAGTTGAGTTCAGAATTTGGTCCTGACCTCAACTCCATCCGATCGGTGAAGCCGAGTACGAGTAGATTGGCCATTCACAACAGTCGCTCCATTATTCAGCAGTTGGAACAAGATCCACGGGTGCTTGGGGTGAGCCCCAAACTAGCTGCCCAGGTTTTTTTCAATGTGGGCACCCTCGACCTGAATAGCAACATCAATGGCATCGATGGATTTAAGGAGTCCCAACTTTTTGGATTCGAGGAATATGTCATCGAAGGCCGAGTGGAGGACCTAGATCAATTGAACACGATCATTCTGGGAAAAGGAGTGGCCGATCGGATGATGGCTAAGCTCGGAGATGTCATCCAAGTGACCACTGCCCAAGGCAACCGTATCCAACTGAAGGTGGTGGGCGCTTTTCAAAGTGGATTGGGGGATTTTGACAAAACCAACAGCTATGCCTCCCTTGCTACAGTTCAAAAAATGCTGGGGCAACCCGCCTCCTACTTTACAGATATCCAAGTCAAATTGCATGACTTCAACCAGGCACCGCTGTTAGCGAAGGAATTGGGAACAATATTCGAGGTGGAAGCAGACGACATTCAAACCGTCAATGCACAATTTGAAACGGGCTCTGAAGTGCGCAACATCATTAGCTACGCAGTTGGCATTACCTTACTTGTGGTGGCTGGATTTGGGATTTACAACATTCTCAACATGATGATTTACGAGAAGCTGGACAGCATCGCCATCCTAAAAGCCATTGGATTTAGCCCGAAGGATGTCAACCGGATATTCACCAGCATTGCGATCCTCATTGGCCTTGTGGGCAGTAGCTTGGGATTGGTGGTAGGGTACTTGTTGGGACTGCTGATTGACCACATTCCATTTGAAACAGATGCCTTACCCACCATCACGACCTATCCGATCGACTACAACCCTAAATTTTACCTAATTGGCGGAGTATTTGGGTTGTTGACCACCTACTTGGCTGGCTTTTTCCCCGCCAGAAAAGCATCCAGTGTAGATCCAGTAGAAATCATTCGCGGCAAATAGATGACAGCAAACCCGGTATTGGAGGCCAAATCCATCAGCAAGTATTTCTACAATGCCAGCACCACCCAAGTGCTGGATCAAGTAAGTATCCAGATAAATCGCGGGGAATTTGTATCCATCATGGGAAAGTCAGGCTGCGGAAAGTCCACGCTGCTCTACATCCTTTCCACCATGGACACGGATTACGAAGGCCAGCTTTGGCTGGATGGGGCCCTAGTCACTGGTAAGGATCCTGCCTACCTTTCCCAATTACGAAATGAAAAAATTGGTTTCGTATTCCAATTCCATTACTTGCTCAACGAGTTTACGGTACTGGAAAATGTGATGATTCCAGCATTGAAACTGGCACGGCATTCCCGAGTGGAGATTGCCGAGCGTGCGATGGAAAAGTTGCAGATTTTTGACATGCAGGACCATGCTCATAAGAAGCCCAACCAATTATCGGGAGGACAAAAACAGCGGGTATCCATTGCGCGTGCTTTGATCAATGATCCGCTGCTGATTATGGGAGATGAACCAACCGGTAACCTGGACCACAAGAACTCAGCCCTAGTTTTTGACAAATTCAAGGAGCTGACTCAAGAGTTGGGACAGACGCTATTGATTGTTACCCATGATCAGGAGTTTGCCAAAGCCACCGACCGCACCATTGAAATGGAAGATGGAAAGGTGGTAGGAAAAGTATCAAGTCGGTAGTATCCTTTCTGCGACAGGCAGGCCTGTCTACCGATAGGTAGGCAGATAAAGTAAGGCACTGAAGAAACTTGCTTACAGGAGATAGGCAAGAGCTGATCGACCGGCTAACTTTCAGTGGAAGAACCTGCCATAAGAAATTGGTCCTGGCACAAA
Source organism: Cyclobacteriaceae bacterium (assembly GCA_947457095.1). Lineage (GTDB taxonomy): Bacteria > Bacteroidota > Bacteroidia > Cytophagales > Cyclobacteriaceae > Algoriphagus. Next base: position 5,227 of record CANGUK010000069.1, on the reverse strand, counting down.
ATCAAAAACCATTAATTAGTTTTTAAAAACTACTTTTCAATCAATCGAATCATTTCGTTCCCATACCGGCGCATCGAATCGGCATTGACTTCCATCGCATCGTAATAAAAACTCACGTTAGCAAAGAAATAGCGTAACCTGTTTTTGGTTTCAGGATCAATTGGTTTGACGCCCAGCTTTGATTCCAATGTTTTTCTTGGGAAGCGCCATACCTGACGATATAGTTCTGGTTCGGTCATTTTTGGGACAATCTCATGTAAGTAGATTTGGTATTCGTTGGAAAATAGCTGCTCCGTAAACTTTAAATCCAATAGAAAATAGTTGTACTTCAACGCAGCATAGCTGAGACTGTCATTTCCCTCATTCTGGATTACACCCATTTCTTCCGCTTGCTTGAGGCTTTTATCGCTTGGAGTAAAAAGATAGGCCACGCTGTAGTTGACCATGGTGGTATAAAAATCCTGTTGGTCAACTAATTCTGGATTTTCTAGAATCAATGAATCCATACGATCAATCATTGACAAGTTGTAATTTGCTTGGGCAACGTAATCGTTCAGTTGCAGGAGGTCTTTCTTCATGTCCCTGACAATGGCCTGCTTGATTTGCTCAATTTTTTTTTCTTCTTGAATCTGGCTTCTAAAGTTCTCTGCCCAAAAGCCCAAAAAGACCGCAAGAAAAACCATCGCAAAGTCAAGAAAATAGGATTTCCAAGATTTCATATTGTAAAAACGGGGATTATTCTTTTTCTAAAATGTATCATTTTTTAAAACCTCCACCCACTCAAACTTACCTTACTCTCCAAACTTTGTTCTAGGGCATCGTCGAGCTGAGGAAAAAAATCAATTCCTGTTTGTTGCTCAAGGGCATCGATCGTAACTACGAATTGCTGAACCGAGCCGGAAGCCCCCGCGTTGGAAAGCAGGAATCCAAGCATTTTTGGATTGGATCCACCCTTGAAGACAATCTTGTAGTAGGAACATGGAATACGGATGGATTGCTTGATCGCTCCACAGGATTTGGAAAGAACCGGCCCTGTGACCACATACACCCCTCCTTCCTGCAAGGCAGCATCTCGTACCCAATCCTCCAACTTGGACCAAATCCCTCGATTAAATGAAGGGGTCATCGGAGACATATTGGACATGTAAAAGGTCTCAGACATGGCCGTCAAGTTCAAAGCCATATCGGCAGCAGGACAAAGGTGCCCCCGATCGTAGCCCGAACCCTGGTAGTCTGTGGATTTGACCGGATTGGACTTCACCTTCGGATCTATCCTGAAATCATCCGTACGCGCTTGGCCTCCTCGGATGCTCGCTGGACTGAGGTAGTAGGCCGCAAACTCCGCCTGCCGATGTGTGCTAGAATAGGAAAGGGTGTAATAATTGTGTCGTATGATGTACCCAAGTGAGGCTTGAGGGGTATAGTTCTCTGATTGACCCGATGAGCGAGGGGATGGCTCATCCTGAGCACAGGAACTGCATACAAAAAACAACACAAAGCCGAGGATGTGCAACAATCGCATGTAAGAAAAGGGCAAGTGGGCTAAAAAAGGAGGGTGAGTCCTACACAAAACTAGAAGATTTTTTGGGAATCAAAAGCGGATGCCTGAGCCAAAAATCAACTCTCCTACGCTACCGGTTGAACTCAATTACCTCAGTACAATTTTTACTGAATCCACAATTTCCAAAGATCCCTCTGGGGTATAAAAACTAGAGCTTTTCCTATATCTCGCAATGCTATGGAAATACCGTGCATAAACAGTCAGTGTATCCCCTTTCATCTTTCCAATGGGTGCGATCACGGTACTGGTACGACCGGTGTATTCATCCGTATAGGAAGCCGAATTCACTGTAGGTACCAATTCATCTTTCCAATTGATCAAGGGTGGCAAGTTGGAGTATTGGAGTTGCCCAGTAAATTCGTTGAAGTAGGTTTTGGTGATATTGGCAACTGTATCTCCTGCCAGAATCCACCAGAAGCGATTGCTGCTCCAGGTTATTTTTTGACGAGGTCCACAGCACTTCGTATCTACAACCTTATCTCCATCCAATAGCCGCATGGTTATTCGCTGTATGTTCTGACCTCCCTTAGTCAATGTCATGTAATAGTAGCCGTTGGCATCTTTAGGGAGCTTAAACTGAGGATCCTCATGCAATCCCTCCTCAAATACCATTCGGATATTCTTTCCATCTTCTAGGAGAATTTCCTCCGAAAAAAGGGAACAGCCTCCTAGCGATAGGATGAGTATACCTAAAAGAATGGGGAAATGCTCTCTAGTTTTCATTCGTTAAAAAAGCCGCCAAACCGACTTCTCAATTAAAGTTCACCAAAAATTTGAAACCGGCCAAAGCTGTCCAAATTACTGCCCTACCTCCATAAACTTCAACACATCTTTGTATCCCTTGCTCCAAGGAAAGTAAAACTGGGTTACCATGGGAATGTGCTTTGTTTTGGGATAAAAGGAATAGTCTAGCTGCAAGCCTTTTTCTTCTACCGCCTTACGGAAACGTTCTACAGTGAGCTTAATGCCTGGATAGGTGAGCTCACCCTCAAGGACCAACATCGGGATCTCTTTTTCTCCCAAGAAATAAATGGGCGAATAGGTCTTCCAAACCGCCGGATCAGCCGTAAAGGCATCGTAATTATCTTCTTTGTTGTATTTTTCCTTAAGCTCGGACAGGAACCAATACCAATCCAATCCCGCAGGATCATTCAAAATAGCTCCTTTCAATGGGTTTGTTGTCCCCAATTCCTTCCAAGGCTCTTCCTTTATGGCGACCAAAGCTGCCAAATGCCCACCTGCTGAGTGGCCCGATACATACATATTTGCAGGGTCCCCTCCATAGGAAGCAATGTTCTCTTTTACCCACTGAATGGCTAATGCACTGGCCTTTTCCATGGCTGGGAGCTGGTAGGCAGGTGCCAAGGGATAATCGATGATGACCGACACCACCCCTTTTGCAGCAAGTCGGTTGCCCATGAAATCATAGATCTCCTTTCTACCGCTGTGCCAACTTCCCCCATGGATAAAAATCAAAACCGGTGCTTTATCTGCTTTTTTGGGAGCAAACACGTTTAAAGTCTTGGCTGGCATGGTGGCAGAAGCCGATAGGTAGGGAATATTTTTGGTTCGGGCAGTCTGCAATACACCACAAGATGAAGCTAGGACCAGGACTAAAAGAAAGAAGAAAGACTGTTTCATAACCATTCGTTTTATATAAAATCAAAAATGAGACCCGTTTGTTTTACTAACCAACCTGAAAATGAAAAATCCTGCAAGAAGTAGCAGGATATAATCTGAAACTAGGGGGTTATTATTCACACCGCTGGTTCCTGTTGACTCAAGCAATGGAAAGATCCCAATCCCCAGATGATGTCAGTACTGTCGATCCCCACTACTCGACGGGTAGGGAAACAGCCGGCTAAAATATCCAAGGCACGCTGGTCGTTTTTGTCTCGAAAAGTAGGGACCACTACCACCTCATTAGCGATGTAAAAGTTGGCATAGGAAGCGGGCAGTCGCTGCTCTTCCCAGATCACTGGGCTAGGCATGGGGAGTTCCACCACGTTGAGCTGCTTCCCATTTTCAAGACGCATCTGCTGGAGCAGGTGAAGATTTTCCTGTAGGATCTCGTAATTTCCATCCGCCTTATTTTCTTCCACTACGGTCACTACGGTATCGGCATTCACAAAGCGTGTGATGTCGTCGATATGTCCGTCGGTATCATCACCCAGGATGCCATCGCCTACCCAGAGAATATGCTGCACCCCATAGTAGTCGCAGAGGTATTTTTCAATCTGTGCTTGATTGAGCTGGGGATTGCGATTGGGATTCAAAAGACAGGCGGTGGAGGTGAGCAAGGTTCCTTTTCCATTGAACTCTACCGAGCCTCCTTCCATCACGATGCCAGGGGTAAAGTAGGGAATACCCAAGGCTTGGGCGATGTGAATAGGAATCTGGTTGTCGAGGTCATGCGGGGGGTATTTTCCACCCCAAGCATTGTAGTTCCACTTTACCAGCACCTTTGGGATAGCGGCGGTAGGATTGATCAAGAAGGCTGGACCATGGTCACGGCACCAGGCATCATTGGTTGGGAAAAAGTGAAAATGCACCCGATCCATGCGCACTCCTGCTAGTTCCAACTGTTGGGTAGCAAATGCCTGCATGGCCGCATCGGCTACGTTGATGTGGACCTCTTGACCTAAGGCTACTTCTTTGACAAATTGGGCATAGGGGGAGTAAATGGTCTGGATTTTTCCAGGCCAACTCTCTTCCTTGTGGGGCCAGCTGAGCCACATTGCTTTTTGAGGGGCAAATTCCGCGGGGAAATAGTAGCCGAGTTCTGCAGGAGTCATGAGTCCTCCTTTAGACAAATCTACAGGTTGCTGCATGGCCTATTCTTCGTCTAAGAAACGCTTGGTAATCGGCGAATAGGAATCAATTCGACGATCCCGCAAAAATGGCCAGTGTGTGCGGTAGCGATCCGAACCACTCAAATCCAAGGCCTCCACATGGACTTCTTCGGTCAAATGTGGGGCTTGGTAGGTCACACGACCAAAGGGATTGGCCACGAAGGAACCTCCCCAAAATTGCATTTCTCCCTCCACGCCAGTTCGGTTGACCGATACGACGGGAATGCCATTTGCTACAGCATGGGAGCGCTGTATGGTTTGCCAAGCGCCGTATTGCTCCTCGTTGGTGGCAGCATCCTGCGTTTTGGCCCAGCCAATGGCGGTGGGGTATACGAGGAAGTCCGCTCCCATGAGGGTAGTGATGCGTGCTGCTTCTGGGTACCACTGGTCCCAGCAGATCAGTACGCCGATCTTTCCAAAACGGGTGGCAAAAACTTTGTAACCCAGATCTCCTGGAGTGAAGTAAAATTTCTCGTAGTAACCTGGATCATCCGGAATGTGCATTTTTCGGTACTTACCGAGGTAGGTTCCGTCGGCATCGAGGATTGCGGTGGTGTTGTGGTACAAGCCTTCTGCTCGTTTTTCAAAAAGTGAAGCCACGATCACTACGCCCAATTCCTTAGCAAGTGAAGCGAGGGTTTCTGTTGAAGGGCCAGGAATAGCCTCTGCCAATTTGAAGTTTTCGTATTCCTCTACATCACAGAAGTAGAGGGAGCGAAAGAGTTCCTGTAGGACCACGACCTGCGCACCTTTTTTGGCGGCCTCGCGTATGCCTGCAGTTGTTTTTTGCATGTTTTCGGTCACATTCCCAGAG
>CANGUK010000068.1 GCA_947457095.1 Cyclobacteriaceae bacterium | reverse complement strand
ATCACGCTATAAGGCAATCAGCCAAGAAATCATAAACGAATAAAACCATGGCACACAAAAAAGGTGTAGGTAGTTCCAAGAACGGTCGTGAGTCACATTCCAAAAGATTGGGTGTGAAAAAGTTCGGCGGTGAAGTAGTCATCGCAGGAAATATCCTAGTAAGACAAAGAGGTACAAAACACCACCCAGGACTGAATGTTGGGGTAGGTAAAGACCACACGCTATTCGCATTGACAAACGGTGTAGTAGCTTTCAAGAAAAGATTTGATGGCAGATCCTATGTGAGCATCGTTCCTGCTCAGGATTAATTTCCCATCCCTAATTCTTAAAACCTCTTCCTCGGAAGAGGTTTTTTTTTGCCCTTAGCCAATCTTTTTGCCATTAATCAATTTTTTTACTTCCTTTTCCAACTTTTCTCCTACCTTAAAACAAGATATTAATTCAACCCATCATGATCTCGTTTCAATCTTTTATTCGAAGTAGCACACTCTTGCTCCTTCTTATCCTAAGTCTTCCCGTTATTGGGCAGCAAATTCCTGATCCCAAAGTCTATGATGCCGTTCAATGGCGCCTAGTAGGCCCATTTAGAGGTGGCAGAGCGGATGCAGTAACAGGCGTCAAAGGAAATGACAAATCCTATTACTTCGCTTCCACAGGCGGTGGCATCTGGAAAACCAGCAATGCAGGCCAAACTTGGAAGTCCGTATCCGATGGATTCTTCGGAGGCTCTATGGGTGCTGTGGCTGTAGCCGAAAGCGATACCTCCGTCGTCTATGCTGGTGGAGGTGAAAAAACCGTCCGTGGCAATGTTTCCTTTGGCTATGGGATATGGAAAAGTGCCGATGCAGGCAAAACCTGGGCTCGTGCAGGTCTGGATAAAAGCCGTTTTGTTTCGCGCCTACGCATCCATCCAAGCAATCCCAATGTAGTCTATGCTGCAGTATTGGGAGATATCTTCAAGCCAGATGCCACCCGTGGAGTCTACAAGACTACCGATGGAGGCAAGACCTGGGATCAGCTTCTTTTTGTGGATGACATCTCCGGTGCAGTAGATTTGGTATTGGATCCCAACAATCCTGAGGTGCTGTATGCTTCCACCTGGCAGCTGCAACGCACTCCCTACAGCTTGGAAAGTGGGGGACCTGGATCCAAGCTATTTAAATCTTCTAACGGTGGCAAAACCTGGGAGGAACTTTCTTCCAAAGCAAGCTTCCCGAAAGGTGTCCTAGGCATCATGGGTATCGCGGTATCACCAAAAAATTCCAACCGCCTCTATGCCATTATCGAAAATGAAAAAGGAGGGGTGTATACTTCTAAAGATGCAGGTCAAACTTGGGAGCTAGTCAATGAAGACCGAAACCTTCGTCAGCGCGCTTGGTACTATTCCAGAATCTACGCCGACACCCAAAATGAGGAGACTATCTATGTCCTCAATGTGAGCTACCATAAATCTACCGATGGAGGCAAAACCTTCAAAGGCGACAATGCCCCTCATGGTGACCACCACGACCTGTGGATTGATCCAGCAAACAACCAGCGAATGATCATCGCCGATGATGGTGGTGCACAAGTTTCAGAAGATGGCGGATCAACCTGGTCTACCATGATGAATCAGCCGACCTCCCAGTTTTACAGAGTGACTACCGATAATAGCTTTCCATACCGCATCTATGGTGCGCAGCAAGACAACTCCACGGTTCGTATCCGTCACCGCAATGATGGTGGAGCGATTACTGAATCGGATTGGGAACCTACTGCTGGTGGAGAATCGGGATGGATTGCCCCAGATCCGCTAGATAGCGATATCGTATACGGAGGTTCCTACGGAGGACTACTCACTCGTGAAAACCATCGAAATGGAACCTCACGCACCGTCAACGTATGGCCAGATAACCCGATGGGTCATGGTGCAGAAGGAATGAAGTACCGATTCCAATGGAACTTCCCGATTTTCTTTTCTCCTCACAACCCGAAATTGCTTTACACCACCAGTAACCAATTTCACCGCTCCACCAACGATGGCCAAACTTGGGAGTTATTCTCTCCAGACTTGACTCGAAACGACAAGAGCAAACTCGGTCCCTCTGGAGGTCCGATCACCAAGGACAACACTTCCGTGGAGTATTATGCTACCATCTTTACCGCTGCAGAATCTCCAGTTAAGCAAGGAGTAATCTGGGCAGGGTCTGATGATGGATTGGTGCATGTGACTGCAGATAATGGAAAAACTTGGCAAAATGTCACTCCTAAAGACATGCCGGAGTGGCTACAAATTAATTCCATTGAGGCGAGCCCCTTTGCCGCAGGTGAGGCGTATTTTGCAGCAACAGGCTACAAGACGGGCAACTTTGCACCTTACCTCTACAAAACCAAGGACTATGGAAAGACCTGGACCAAGATCGTTTCAGGAATTAACGAAGAGCACTTCACTCGTGTAGTTCGTGCTGATCCAGCTAAAAAAGGCATGCTCTATGCCGGTACCGAAACAGGCATGTACTATTCCAAAGATGATGGTGCTAGCTGGCATTCACTTCAACTAAACTTGCCTATCGTACCGATTACGGATTTGGCAATCAAGGAAAACAATTTGATCGCAGCCACCCAAGGCAGATCGTTCTGGATCATCGATGACTTGACGGTACTTCATCAAGCAGAAGTTGGACTAGAAAACAAAACCTTCCATTTGTACAAGCCTCAAGATTCGTACCGTATCGATGGGATGAAGCGCAAGAGCTTGACTGATGGAACCAACCGTCCAGGTGGCGTCTTGGTGTACTATTTCCTCAAGGAAAAACCTGCCAGCGAACTAAAAATTGAATTCTTCAATGACAAAAATCAACTCATCCGCTGGTTCTCAACCAAAGGAGTCAATGGTGATACGCTGAGAGTTAAGCCTGGATCAGGGGAATTCAACTGGAACCTACGTGGCGAAAACGCGGAAGGATTTGATGGAATGATCCTATGGGCAGCTAGCCTTAGAGGTCCTAAGGTGGTGCCTGGCACCTACAAAGTTCGTATGACAGTAGATGGCCAATCTCAAGAGCAAACCTTCAAGGTACTTGCAGATCCGCGCTATGAATCTACACAGGAAGACTTGGTGTCGCAGTACAACTACTTGTTGGCCGTACGTGACAAACTCACCGAAACGCATCAGGCGATCAAGCTGATCCGTGTGTACCGCACTGAATTGGACTCGCTCACGACTAAGCCGGAGAACCTTGACCAAATCAAAGCGGAAATGCAGGCCATCGAGGAGACCCTGTACCAGACGCAAAATCGCAGTGGTCAGGATCCACTCAACTTCCCTATCCGCTTGAATAACAAGTTGGCACACTTGACTAGCGTGGTAGGAAGTGGAGATTACCGACCTACGGATTCTTCGGAGGAAGTACGCAAGGAACTTACGGAGCAAATTGATGTACAACTAGCACGCTTCCGAAAACTGGAGCGGGAACAAATCTCTCGAGTGCTCAATATCGAGGAGATGAAAACGAAGTTGGAAAAGAAAAAGTAAGCAAATGGCCCCGTACATACGGGGCCATTTTTTTTAGAAAGGTTGGTAGGAAAGGATTTGCTCCAAAAATAGTTTGGCACTCCCCGGAGAAAGAAGAAGGATACAAACTATCCCAAAAATGGCGCCGTACAAGTGCGCATCGTGATTGATGTTGTCCTGCCCTTGCTGCCCCTTGACATAGGAATAAATCAGAAAGAAGCCGCCCAAAAGGAAGCCTGGAAGGCAGAGTAAACCAAAAAGGCAAATATCTGAAAGCGGCATCAGGATGATGCTAGCAAAGACTGTGGCTGAAGTCCCTCCAGAAGCACCTAAGGCTTTGTAGTAGCTATTGCCCTGATGCTTCAAGTAGGTGGGAATATCGGCAATCACTATCGCGGCAAGATAAAACCCCACGAAAATCAAGCCTCCTAGTTCTAGTCCAAATTGAAATTTAAAGAAGCGTTCCACTACCCCTCCAAAAAAATAGAAAGTAAACATGTTGAACAAGAGGTGCATGTAATCCTTATGGATAAATCCAGAGAGAATAAAGCGATCCCATTGGTTTCGCTGCTTGATTCGGTAGGGGATAAACATCCAGCGATCCAGCAGGGCAGGCCTATTGAAGGCAAGAATGCTGCTGAGTGCCGTCACTCCGATGAGCAGAATGGTTAGAGAGAAGTCCATCGCTACTTATTTTTCGCGATGCATGAGTTCTTGGGTTACCCCAAGTAGTGCGGCATAATAAGCGCTGTCTTTGATCTGCAATGCATCGAGTTGTTGAAACCCTTTTTCAAAATAGGATTGCATCTTCTTTTCCGTCAAGGAGCGAATGCCCAGCTGCTCGTAGATGCCTTTGACAGCCGCCACTTTTTCTCCTTTGTCAAATTGGGTGAGGCCCAACCAGTATTGCAATTCCTCTTTTTCCTTGCCTTTGGCTAGTTCCAAGGCCTTGATGAGCAAGAAAGTTTTCTTGTTGGAAATGATATCACCGCCCACCTGCTTGCCAAATTTGGCTTGGTCTGCATACACGTCCAACAAGTCATCTTGGAGTTGGAAGCCCACTCCGATATTGACCCCAAAGTCATAGATACGCTGCACATCCTCTTTGGAAGCTCCTGCCAACAAGGCGCCGAGCTGGAGCGCGAGCCCAAGAAGTACGGCAGTTTTCAAGCGAATCATGTGGATATATTCTTCTTCGGCTACGGTCTCGTATCCTTCAAAGTTCATGTCCAACTGCTGTCCTTCACATACTTCGGCAGCAGTTTTATTGAAAAGGCGAATTACCTCGGGCAAAAGTGCAGTTGGTGTAGGAAGTAAAAGGTCATAAGCCCGTACCAGCATTACGTCGCCGGAAAGTATGGCGATGTTGGCATTCCATTTTTCATGGACGGTAGGCTTCCCTCTCCTAAGGGGTGCCTGATCCATGATGTCGTCATGCATGAGCGTGAAGTTGTGAAACACTTCGATTGCAGCTGACTGACTTAGAATCTCTGTAGGGTTTTTGCCGTACATCCCATAAGCCAATAGGGAGAGCAGTGGACGAATCCGCTTGCCACCCAAGCTCATGATGTAGGTGATCGGATCGTACAATTCTACGGGAGAGGTGCCAAAAGAGTGGCTACCGATGTGTTCTTCTAACTTAGTTAAAAGCTCGTGGACGAGATTTTTTTCTGTCATGGTCTGCAAATTCCAAATCGATGGTTCTTCGGTCGATATCTGTGTTAACTACACGAACCAGCACTTTGTCTCCTAAAGTGATCATTTTTTTTGTTTTCGATCCAATCAAGCGCATGTTGCGCTCGTCAAAATCGTAGTAATCGTCGTTCATGTCCTGAACACGAATCATCCCCTCACATTTGGTTTCGGTGATTTCAACAAATACACCCCATTCGGTCACGCCACTCACAATGCCGTCATAATCTCGCACTTCAGCAAGCGACATGTATTCCACCTGCTTGTACTTGATGGACGCACGCTCTGCATCTGCTGCTCGCTTTTCCCGTTCGGAAGAATGCAGACATTTTTGTTCCCAGGAATTTGCCTCCGGAGATTTACCTCCCTCGAGGTAGTGCTCGAGCAAGCGATGTACCATCATATCAGGATACCTTCTGATGGGAGAGGTGAAGTGGGTATAGTGCGCAAAAGCAAGTCCAAAATGTCCTTTGGGTTCGGTAGTATACTTTGCCTTGGCCATGCTTCGAATGGCCAGCTGCTCCAAGACATTTTGCTCAGGCTTGCCTTGAATCTCATCCATCAGTTTATTCAGCGCAGCAGAAATTTTCTGGGGCTGAGTGGTGTCCATTTGATGGCCAAATCGCTTTGCAAAGCCAGAAAAAGTTTCCAATCGATCCAAATCCGGGCTATCGTGTGTTCGGTACACAAAGGTGTCCATGCCCTGATTTTTGCGGAAAATGAATTCGGCCACATATTTGTTGGCCAGGAGCATAAACTCTTCGATGAGCTTGTGAATGTCTTTTCGTTCCTTCACAAACAAGCCGAGAGGAGTTCCTTTTTCATCTAGCTTAAATTTGACTTCCACCGTTTCAAAGTTTACGGCTCCTTGGTCAAAGCGTTGCTTTCGTATTTTTTTGGCGAGGGTATTCAGTAGGGTCAGTTCCTGGAAGTGATCACCAGACTGGGTATCGATGCACTCTTGTGCTTCTTCGTAGGCAAATCGGCGATCCGAATGGATGATGGTTCGACCGATCCAATGGTTCACCACTTTGGCTTGAGGATCTACCTCAAACACGCAAGCAAAGGTGAGTTTGTCTTCCTTTGGGCGGAGTGAACAGAGGCCATTGCTCAGGCGCTCGGGAAGCATGGGAATGGTGCGGTCGACCAAGTACACTGAAGTTGCCCGGTTGTAGGCTTCTTTTTCTAGTGCTGTTTTGGGCTTGACGTAATGGGTCACATCGGCGATATGAACTCCGATTTCGTGATTGCCATTCTCTAGCTTTCGGTAGGATATCGCATCGTCAAAGTCCTTCGCATCTGCGGGATCAATGGTGAAGGTCAGCACGTCTCTAAAATCCTTCCGAGCCTTAATTTCTTTTGCTGAAATCTGTTCCGGAATGGCATTGGCTTCGGCATCTGCTTCTTTCTCGTATTCGAAAGGAAGGCCAAATTCCGCCATGATGGAGTGAATTTCCACCTCATGCAGTCCCGCTTTGCCGAGCACGCGAATGACTTTTCCAGTGGGGTTTTTATCGTCTTCGCGCCATTCAGTCAATTTGACGATTACTTTCTCGTTGTGCTGAGCACCCAATAATTCTCCCCGATGCACAAAGATGTCCTTGTGCATTTTCTTGAAGTCGGGTACCACAAAGGCAAAGCGAGGGGAAATTTCCACTCGGCCCACAAATTCATCCCGGTTGCGCTCCACGATTTCCAATACGCGACCTTCAGTTCTTCCGGTCTTCCCTTTGACAGGAAATACCATCACACGAACCTTGTCTCCATCCAGCGCATGCTTAAGGTCGGCATCCTTCACTAGGATATCGCCTTCCACCGCGTCGGGCTGGTCGGGAATGATAAAAGCAAAACGGGGATTTACAAAATCCACTGTTCCCGTGATGTATTCCGGATCACGTGTGGAGGAAAAATAGTTACGTGGGCTTCGGGAGATTTTCCCTTCAGCCACAAGCTGGTAGAGGACAGGCTCCACACCGCCTTTGTTTAGGGAATCTCTGATTTCTAATCGCTTGATGAGTTGCTTGGCATTGAATTCTTGGCCAAAGTTTGCATCTAAAAATTGAAGGAGTTTGCGTGCTAAAGAAGCAGAATCATTGGTGCCTTTGGGGCTAGAATGGGTTTTTTTGGAGGGTTTCCGATCGGATTTTCTTCCCATGAGGGCGTTGTTTGTTCTAAGGTATAAAGTTTTGTTTGTCCTGAAAACTAGAAGAGATGAACTTTTTGTTAGGATTCAGGGTATTCGATTTCAATGTCACTGGGTTCCGCTTGTGGATTCATCGCCAGATAGATCTTAGCGGTCACTTCCACATCTCGGAGGCAGTAGTTTTTGATTTTTTCTAGATTTTTTTCTCGGTAGTAAGTGGGGTTGACCTCGCTGCCATCTATTCCTTCTTTCGAGCTTGGAATTCCAAAAGCTGCAGCCAAGAGTTCCAATCGGGTGTAGTATTTGTAATCCCCAAATCGCCAGAGCTCCATGGTATCTAGGTGTCGGATTTCCCAGGGTTTTTTCCCAGCCAGTTGCAGAGGCTCGGGTAAGGAGATCCCATGAATCAGCATGCGTCGACAGAGGTAAGGAAAGTCAAATTCCTTGCCATTGTGTGCGCAGAGAATCCACTTTTTCTTCTCCAATAAGGTTTTTAATTCCAAAAGAGTTTCCTTTTCCTCTTCTTGAGCAAAAACTTTCGATCGGAAGAGGTACTTTTTCTCCTTCTTTTTAGCCTGAAAAAAACCTACTCCTACGCAGATGACTTTGCCAAATTCCGCATGGATGCCCGCTCGTTCAAAGAAAAGTTCCCCTGGTTCCAGTATACTTTCTCTACGGATGAGTCGCTCTTTTCGGATCCATTCGGGCTGCAGTCGAGGGTCGAGCTCGGCAAAGGATTCGGTGGAAGAGGCAGTTTCAATGTCTAAAAATAGAATGTTGCTCAGCTGGTCAAAAAATGGGGCCATGATCTAAAAATTAGGAGTGGAGAATACCTTCCAATCCCAATTCTGGGATATAGCGAAGGTGGGCAGGATCAAAACTGCCTGGAGTAAAGATAAACTTTTTATCAAAAATCTTATCCAGAATGTAGTAGCTCACCCAAAACTCATTGGTAAGCGAAAACACTGCCGGATCGATGGGTTCAATGCGCGCAAAAGAATCCGCGCCAAGCTCCTCGATGAGGTGGCGAAGGGTGGAGGTTTTGCGCAGCTCCCCTTCCAAGTGGCCATAGCCCTGGGAGGTGATCATGACCGTGGTCAATTCGATGAGGTTGTAGTTGATCAGGTATACGGCCCATTCCGTACCCGTTTCGGTGTCTTTTTTGGCAATGGCAATCTTTACTCCGGTTACAGGAGAAAAGTCAATGTCTTTTTTCATTCGGCTTCAATCAAATTCATTTCAAAAAGTGTTGAAAGGTGTTTTTTCACCTTTTCCTTCACCTCCTGTACGTCTACCTGCCGACCCAACTCTAGGTGGAGGGAGGTCACGGCCTTGTCGTCAATCCCACAGGGGACGATGTGGCCAAAGTAGGAGAGGTCCACATTTACGTTGAAGGCAAAGCCATGCATGGTCACCCATCGGCTGGACTTTACGCCCAAGGCACAGATTTTTCGTGGATTCTTGAGTGTGTCGTGGTCGAGCCATACGCCTGTAAGCCCTTCTATTCTCCCTGCCGGCACACCGTATTCCGCGAGAGTCAAGATGATGGCTTCTTCCAAGTACCGCAAGTAGCGGTGGATGTCGGTAAAGAAGTGATCCAAATCCAAGATCGGATAGCCCACCAGCTGCCCGGGACCATGGTAGGTGATGTCTCCCCCCCGGTTGATTTTGTAGTAGGTGGCCTGATGGCTGACTAGGCCAGCTTCGTCCAGTAAGAGGTGCTCGGGCTTTCCACTTTTGCCCAGCGTGTACACATGGGGGTGCTCGACAAACAAAAGGTAGTTGGGCGTGATTGCCTGTTGATCTTCGGGGAGGTTCCGATTTTGTATTTTTTGGGCGACGATGTCTGCAAACAATTTTTCTTGGTAGGTCCAAGCCTCTTGGTAATCCATGCTACCGAGATCTCGAAATTCTACCGTTTTTTTTGTACTTTGATTCATCGTCCGTGCGAAAGCATTTTTTAGACCCCTTTGGGTAGGCTCAATCACTTTTCAAAATTAACCATTATTTCCCATGGCATCACACAATGATTCAGGAAGACTCGCCGAACAGGAAGCCGCAAACTGGCTAGTAAGTAGGGGCTACACCCTCCTGGAAACAAACTACCGCTACCAGCATGCGGAGATTGACTTAATTATGACCCATCAGGGGTTACTAATATTTATTGAAGTGAAGTTCCGATCCGGGGTAGGCTTCGGCTATGCGGAAGAGTTTGTGCATGGCACCAAAAAGAAACTCATCGTCAAGGCTGCGGACCAATACATCTTCAAGAAAGATTGGCATCAGGACATCCGATTTGATATTGTGGGGGTCTATCAGGATTCCCAGGGAACTTTACACTTTCGGCAGTTTGAAGATGCGTTCTACTGAACCTAGTTAAACTAATCTTTTCGGTAGATCAGCTTGCCTTCCTTGTCCCATTCTGCTCGGATGTAGGAGCGGAAGTTTTTGGTGTAGGGCTTTTCTTGGTACTGGATTTCCCGCTTGCGAATGGCCTGCGTATTGTTGGTGTTCCAATACTCCGTCCAGAGTCCCACTTTTTGGCCATAGCGGTATTCACCTGTGACGGCTACTTGCTGGTTTTCGTAGAAGTGAAAAAAATTGCCTTCCTCAAGTCCATACTGCACTGGGATCAGCTTTTCGATAGCTTTGGTGCTCGTATTGAAGTAAGTAATTCGCGATTCTTTGGGCCAGCCTTCTTCAAAATGAGCCTTGTCTTGCAGGACATTGTCCGCATCGAAAGTCAGCCAGGTTTGGTGCTTGGTCCCATAATAAAACATGCCCTGTTCAACTACCACTTGATTGACCAAGCGTTGGTAGGGTCCATGGAGGAGGTAGCCTTGGCCTTCGATGAATCCTTGGGTTCGGATAGCTCGATCTTTTGTATCGTACCAATACCGGTCGCGCAGGTAAGGATTGCTCTGCCAAGAGGCATCCGTGTAGTGAAATAGTTCGGTGTATTCCTGGCCTCGAAGGCTTCTTCGCGTGCTTCCTTTCCGTGTTTTTATGCCGAAATAGGTGCTTTTACGCTCATTTTTCTTCTTCGCTTTCTTCTCCTCTTTTACTTTTTGATCGTCAAAAAGCAGCAAAGGGGCTACGGTTGGAAGCAGGGAGGAACTTACTAAGCCGGTAGAATCTTCCTTCGCTTTTTGGTCCACACCGAGGTCTTGGCCCTGTATCCTTTGGGAGCCGAGTAGGAGGAAAAATAGGAGGAATAGAAACTTCTTCATTGCTGAATACTAACGGCGAATGGGCTTGCCTAGTACCTCCAAAAGTAACATTTCGTGATCAAATCTTTTCGATTGTTTATTAATTATAATCTTCTGCCTACTTTTGAACTCTTGCTACCAAACCACAACTCTCATGAATTCTATTTTATCAGATCGCGTACTTCAAATGGAAGAGTCGGCCACCCTGGCTATGGCAAAAAAAGCCAGAGAACTTAAAGCTCAGGGGATTGACATCATTAGCCTAAGCTTGGGTGAACCGGACTTCAAAACTCCAAAACACATCCAGCAGGCTGCCAAAGATGCGATCGATGAAGGAAAATATTTTGCTTATCCTCCCGTTTCTGGATACCAGGATTTGCGTGAAGCCATTGCCAAAAAGCTTCGTGAGGAAAACAACATTCAAGAAGCCAAAGCAGAGCACATCGTCGTGTCTGTAGGCGCAAAACACTCCATCGCCAATACCTTCATGTGTATCCTCAACGAGGGCGATGAGGTTATTATTTTTTCACCGTATTGGGTGAGCTACGCAGAGATCATCAAGTTGTGTGGAGGCGTACCTGTACTTATTGAGGGAACACTAGAAAATAATTTCAAGGCTTCAGCAGCTCAGCTGGAAGCTGCCATGACTTCCAAGACCAAGGCGGTTATCTATTCTTCCCCTTGCAACCCAACGGGATCTGTATTTTCCCAACAAGAACTGGAAGCCATCGCCAACGTGGTGAAGAAACACGAAGGAGTGGTAGTCATTGCAGATGAGATTTATGAGCTGATCAACTTTACTGGCAAAAATTTCAGCATTGCCTCCCTTCCAGGCATGTTTGAGCGCACGATTACCGTTAATGGATTTTCCAAGGGCTATGCCATGACTGGCTGGAGAGTGGGTTACATCTGTGCTCCTTTGGAAGTATCGAAGGCAGTAGAAAAAATGCAGGGTCAATTTACCTCAGGCAATACCGGTATCGCACAGCGAGCTGCTTTGGCTGGCATTGCAGGAGATCAAGGACCTTCTCAAGAAATGGCCGTTCAGTACTTGAAGCGTCGTGATTTGATGTTGGGTCTGTTGAGAGATATTCCGGGTATCAAAACCCATGTCCCTGAGGGAGCCTTCTATTTCTTTCCAGATGTCACGGCCTTCTTTGGCAAGTCAGCACATGGACATCAGGTGAGCAATGCGGATGACCTCTGCATGTACTTGCTTGCCATCGCCAATGTTTCCCTAGTAACAGGATCTGCATTTGGAGCGGATAATTGCGTGCGAATTTCCTATGCTGCTTCTGAAGCCGATTTGATTGAGGCGATGAAGCGCATGAAAAAAGCCTTGGGAGAACTCGCTTAAGCCTTCTTATGCTACCTGCTCACTGGATGCCTACTGAGCAGGTAGTTTTAAATTTACCCCATTTTCCCAACTCCAGCCCATGGCTCAGGTACTTGTTATCACTCCCGTAAAAAATGCCATCGAGACCACCTTGGATACTGCACGAGCAATCGCCGCTTCCTCGGTGAAGGTACAGCATGTCATTTTTAATGATTTCAGTACGGAGGAAACCAAGGCCAGCTTGGAAAAGCACCGGGAAGAGATCGGATATTCCCTAATCCATATCGAGGACTTGACGGATCATCCCTCGCCCAACTACAAGTTGGTGCTGCAGCTTGCCCAGCAGCAAGCACTGGAAGCAGGGATTCCTCTATTGGTGGTGGAATCGGATGTGGTGGTGACCCCTACTACCATTGAAACGCTCTTGAAGCAGTTGGAAGCAGATCCTACATCAGGCTTGATTGGTTCGGTGACTGTAGATGAACAGGGGGTGGTTAATTTTCCTTACCTCAAATTTAAGGGAGTCAAAGAGGCGGTCATCGCTACCCAGCGCAGCCTGAGTTTTTGCTGCACCCTGTTTTCACCTAGCTTCCTGAAGGCCTACGATTTCAAAGGCTTGGATGAAGCCAAGGATTGGTACGATACCTTTATTTCTAAAAAAGCCCTGGAACTGGGTTTCACAAATACAGTGCTCATGCACCCACCCGTTTGGCATCGCCCCCATGCGAGTCGCCCTTGGAAGCAATTGAAGTACAGCAATCCGCTGAAGTACTATTTTTTAAAGTTCTGGAAGGGGTT
>CANGUK010000067.1 GCA_947457095.1 Cyclobacteriaceae bacterium | reverse complement strand
TCCTTGTGTAGTTCCTCGAGCAGTTCCCATTGTGGAAGCCATGGCCGCCTTGGTTATCGCTGACTTCCTATTGCTCTCAAAATCCAATAAACTTGAAGCCCTTTAACCCAAAGAACTTTTGAAAAAATTACCCTTACACACGCAAATAATAATTGGACTTGTTCTTGGACTGATCTTTGGACTGGTTTCCATCAAGACCGGAATGCCCAAATGGATCACCCTGGATTACATCAAGCCTATAGGTACCATCTTTATCAATGGGCTTAAGATGATCGCCATGCCCCTGGTACTGGCTTCCTTGATCATTGGTGTATCCAACTTGGGTGATATCTCCAAGTTGAGCCGCATCGGGGGCCGAACGCTTTTTCTCTTCCTGATTACCACTGTCATATCCATCAGTATAGGTCTTGGCTTGGTCAATTTGTTTGAGCCTGGAAAAGCTTTGCCTGAATCCACTCGAGTAAATTTGATGTCCTTGTATGAAGGAGATGCCGGTAAGCGAGCCGAATCCGCGGCACAACTTCAGGATCAGAGCCCGCTGCAGCCATTGATTGACATGGTTCCTCAAAACTTCTTTTTGGCCACCACGGACAATGCGGCCATGCTGCAAGTCGTATTCTTTGCCATTCTAGCGGGCATTGCGCTATTGCAAATTCCTAGATCGAAAGCCGAACCAGTCATGGCTTTCTTTGATGGATTCAACGAGGTAATTACCCAAATTGTCAACTACATCATGGTCATCGCACCTTATGGGGTATTTGCCTTGATGGCTTCCTTGATTGTGGAGATTGCAGGGGATGATCCCGATTCGGCAGTCAGCTTACTTTTAGCATTACTAAAGTACAGTCTGATCGTCCTAGCAGGTCTTTTCACTGTCATGGTAGTCATGTTCCCGCTCTTGCTCAAGTTCATGACCAAGGTCCCAGTGGGTCACTTTTTCCGTGCCATTCGCCCTGCACAGTTACTCGCCTTTTCCACGAGTTCCAGTAATGCTACGCTTCCTGTAACCATGAAAATCACGGAAGAGGAGCTAGGCGTATCTGAAAACATCTCCAGCTTTGTTCTCCCCCTAGGCGCTACAGTCAACATGAACGGTACCAGCTTGTACCAAAGTGTGGCAGCCGTATTTATCGCTCAGGCGCTAGGAATGGAACTCACCTTTGGCCAGCAAGTGATGATTGTGTTGACCTCCACTTTGGCTGCAGTAGGATCTGCAGGCGTACCCGGCGCAGGGTTGATCATGCTCATCGTGGTTCTCGAAGCCATTGGTATCCCAGCAGCGGGCATTGCCCTGATCATGGCCCCGGATCGGATTCTAGACATGTTTAGGACGGTAGTCAACATCACAGGAGACGTAGTGGTCGCAGCTGTCATCGCCAGTAAGGAAGGAGAAGTTTTGGAAGGCGTGGATTCTGTCCCTACCGAAAAGGAATAAACATTCCCTCCGCACAAAAAAAGCCCCGTACGAACGGGGCTTTTTTTGTGCGCTCAGTTTTTCAACAGGTTAGTACTTTTTCAGGAAGTCTACCAAACCCATAAATTCCGCATCAGTGATGGCGGGAAAATTGGCTACACGAAAACTGCTGGATTTGAGAGGCCCATAGCCTCCCCCAAGTTGCATGCCTTCTTTTTCAGCAGCTTTTTTGATGGCAACAATCGCTTGCTCCTCCCCAGAAATAGCGGCTACGGTAGTACTTCGTGTGGCAGGATTGTCTACCAACAGCTGGAAAGCTGTCGATTGTGAAATGGTTTGCTCTAAGGTCTCCATTCGCTGCCGAAGCCGTGTATCCACCTTTGCGATGGGGTCCATGTCTTGAAGGACTCGGAACAGCAAGTAAATGCCAAGCACGTTTGGGGTGTAATGAGTCTGGTAACTCGCGGCATTTTCCAACATAAAGCTGAGGCTGTTGTAACGACCTTTTTCTCCTTTACGAGCTACCTTTTCTTTGGCTTTGCCAGATAGTAAAAGAATGCCCAAGCCTGCCGGCAAGCCAAAACATTTCTGTACGGATGCATACCATACATCTGCCAATGAAAAATCTAGGGCAATCCCCCCCATGGAAGAGGTCGTATCCACTGCAATCATTTTTTCAGGATAGCGTGCTCCCAATGCTTTCAGCACCGACATGGGCACTTGGGAGGCATTGGCTGTTTCATTTTGAGTCACAGCAATCACGTCAACTTCAGGTCCCAATTGCAAGTGATCCACCGGAATGGATTCATTGGCCCCAAGCTTATGTCCTTGAGTAGTGGGTAGGATGTACTGCGCATACTCCAACCATTTTTTACCAAAGGAACCTGAATACAAGTGGTAGCTGGAATGCTCTACCAGCGACTGAGAAATGATCTCCCAGCTTTCTGTAGCCGAGGAGGTAAATAGCAAGGTAAAGTCAGCAGGAACCTGCAATTTGTCTCTAAAAAGCTGCTCGGTTTCCCGATACAAATCCATAAACACTGCACTGCGGTGGTTGGCACTCAGAATCCCTTGTGCATAGGCATCTTGAAGATACTTTGGGAGGGCATCATACACCTTGGAAGGTCCTGGAGCAAAGGTAATCATCGGCTAGCTGTAGTTAGAAAATACTGTACTGCCAGCGCATAGCCGGTTAATCCTAAACCAGCAATCATGCCCACACAGGATTTGGAAAGGATGCTTTTGTGACGAAACTCTTCGCGTTTGTACAAATTGGAAATGTGAACCTCAACGGTTGGGGTGGTGACAGCAGCCACTGCATCAGATAGGGCCACAGAGGTATGGGTATAGCCTCCCGCATTCAAAACAATGCCATCGACCGAAAAGCCTACCGCCTGAATCTTGTTGATCAGCTCACCTTCCACATTGCTTTGGTAGTAGGAAAATTCTACTCCTGGAAACTGGGCCTGAAGCTGCACAAAGTAGCTTTCAAAAGATTCACTGCCATATACTTCGGGCTCACGCTTGCCGAGCAAGTTGAGGTTGGGGCCGTTGATTACCTGGATTTTCATGCGTACATCGAAAAGAATTATCTATAAAGGTATCGACTCAGGTCAAGCTTGCCAAAGGATCGCTTAAGGAGTTTTTTGCTTGCGCTCCTTGACCCGAAACAAATAGGCCAGGGTAAACTCCAGGTTGGTCGAACTGATGTCAAAAATTCGATCCTGGGACTCTGGATTGGTGAAGTCGTAGGCAAAGCGTGCCTCCGCAGACAAGGTGGACTTGCCAAAGAGTTTGGAAATTCCAGCTCCCCCGGTCAAGCCATACATTCGCTTTTTGGGTGCATCTGCAGGCTGTCCAAAGGTAGGAAGCTCTTTGGGTGTAGCACCCGAATACTCCCTTGTAATGTCCTCGGCCTGTCTCAACACCCCGAAATGAGGACCAAATTTGATTTGAAATCGTCCCGACCGTCCAGCAAAAATACTGGCTAGCACCGGGATCTTGAGGTAGGTAAACTCGGATTGATTGACCTTGCCCGCATCGTTGACTTGGGCAAAGCCAAGGGTCAGCTGCTGTACATTGAGCTCAACGCCTGCATTTTTGGAATCGAAATACTCCAGCACCAGTGCAAAGGTAGGGGCAGCAATTCCGTCTACTTTTTTGACTCGGGTACCTGCTGTGGCTTGGTAGCTGTAGCTGCTCGTAGCTAGCCCCCCACGGATACCAAGACTCAACTGTGCCCAGGCCATTCCAGGCAAGAGAATTAAGACCAGTAGCAACAGTTTTTTACTCATCCCCAAATCGTTCAATTTGTTGTTGTTATTTTTTATTCAGCACAAAAGTACCCTGAATTGGGCTACCTTCCACAGTCAAGCCCCGAACTTCGATCACCACCGCACCACCTAGGTCATTGGAAAAAAAGGAAAGCGAAAGTTCTCCTTTTTCGTTGGTGACTAGGTAAGGGTTCCAATACAAGGTCTGTCGATCGTCCTTATCTCCCGGCCCATAGACGCGTGGGGTAAAGTTGCTCGGCACTTGAAAGCCCTCCAAGGTGTAGCTCACCATCCCTTGGGATTTTAAGAGCATTTCTTCACCTTCTTCTAGCTTATCCTTGAGGTAGACGGCAATGACCCCATTTTTGCCCTGATCTCCGAGCATAGGCACCATCCGAGTAACTACCTCTACGCGATCAATATCGAAGGGATTAAGGGTGCGCAAATTGTCCGCAGCCGTAGACATTCCTCCTCCTACTAAGACTACCCCATCCACCATCACGATGGGTTCCATCGAACCAAAAGCCGAAACAGCTCCTCCACGAAGTCGAATAGTTTGTTGCCCCGTACCTCCGACTAGGGTCACTTGGGCACCTGGGATATTTCCTACCAAGCTATTTACCAGATCTGTAGCGCTGCCCGTCTTGGTCAATTTTTCTCCTTCAATGACAAAATCTGGATTGCCATAGATGGCTTTTTGTTGCACCTTTTCTGCTTTGGCTTCTGGATTTGCTACCTCAGGTTCGGGAACTTTCGCAGGTGTGGCTAGGGTGGTGACTTTGGGAAAATAAGGTACTTGAGGCAAGACCACAGGTGCTTTGAGCGGTTCCTGGAGTTGAACATTCAGCGGCCGCCCTTTTTTGTCAGCTGCCACTAATCCCAAACGCATGGAGCCATAAAACTCCATATTTTCCATCGCAAAGTCACCTGCGGCATTGGAACTGAGTTCGATCATTCCCTGAAATTCATTGACAAAGGCAGTCACATCGGTGGCTACCCCCTTCCCTTTGGCATCGGTTACTTTTCCAGTAATGGAAATGCTAGTTTCAATGGGATAGGAAAATCGATCTGTACCCAATTCCTCTGCAATAGGACTGAGCTGCATGCTGGCTTGAATGTCTTTTTCCCGACGAATCGGCACGAGCTGCTCCGCATCCCAAACGCTCACGGAAAGTGTGGCTGGGGCTGGTCGGCCTTTCGCATCGCTCAGCTGCAGTCGTAAGTTTACTTCTTCTCGAGGCCCAAAACTTGCCTTGTCCGATTGGAGATTCACCCCTTGATTGGTCCATTGGCTAATTCCTTCAGAGGCAACAATCCGCTTGTAGGGATTCAGCACGGGAAGTGGCTGCATGAAATACTGGTTGGGACCGTAGTTTCTCATCCAGTTGGTATAGGCTCTCAGATAGTAGCGCTCCCCATCCAATGAGTCAGGAAGCTGCAGGTCACCAACGACAATGCCGTCTCGGATAGGGTATTTTTTGGCTAGGAGGATATCCCGCTCCTCGGAAATGAGTTCCAGATAGAGCACCTTACTTAGTACATCACGCAGGTAGGGGTTGCCATAGGCAAAATACCCTTTGAAGAAAAGGGAATCTCCTGCATAGTAGTAGGGCTTGTCGGTGTGGAGGTAAACCTTCTCTTGTAAGTTTTTGGCTGTTTTGGATAGGTCCTGAAGTAATAGTGCCTTTTCCGCATTGTAGTCCAAGGGAAGCAAATTTGATATTCGCTTGCGGTCCATGTCTCCGGAGAAAACCAGGTCTTCGGGATTGAGGATCGAACCATTTTCCCGTACACGAACCTGCCCGTTTTTCACCTCCAACCAGGAGATGGGATAGGGAGCGTCCCGGTAGGTATTCGCTTGTGCAAAGCCCTTTTGGTAGTGGATTTCGATGCGTCCCTTGAGCTGAAGTAGGTAATCTCCTGGAGGACTACTTGGAACCACAAGTGGATCGGCCTTGTAAGGCACCACGGACTTACCCAGCTCATTGGCAAAGATGTCCGTTCGGATATTCATGCTCGCCGAACCGCCTGCTTTATCCCCATAGAGGTAAAATCCTTCCCGCTCGTAGGATCCCTTCAGGATGGAGCGGAAAAGGTTCATTGGCGAACGGCGGTAGATCTCTGCCCTATTCTTTTCCCAGAGGGCTTGCTGAGCTTCTGAGTCGGAGGGCAGCAACTCAAATCGAGCGGCACCCACGATCCGGTAGGCGGTAGGGGCATCCACAAATTCCTTGAGGTTGAAGGTTATTTTGTAGCCCAGGTAGCGGTTTTCGAGTTCTATCGGCTGCTCTGCACGCGCAACAAAACTCCCTTTTTCGGTAGCCTCGGGAAATTCAATCACCCAGGGATTGAGGATGCTGGTTTGGGACGCAGCCTCGTCTATCCCTAAAAAAAGACTTTGGAATTTGCGGAGATCACGCTCCCAACTTTTATCTCGAGAGGCTTTTACTTCCTGCTCAGTAAGCACCTGTTCCAAAGGAGTCATGCTCAAATTCAGCGTAAAGGTACCTCCTGGTTTTAGAGTTACCGTTCTCGTTTGGGCGGTATACCCCATAAAGGAAAAGCCAATCTCTAGGGTTCCAGGTTCCAAGCCCGAAAGGGTAAAATTTCCCTCGAGATCGGTAGCTGTGGAAATGGTGGTATTATTGACAAAGACTGAGCAAAAAGGAAGGGCTTCCCCCGTCTCCGCATCCTTCACCTTTCCGGTAAGCGTAGCGGTCTGTGCAAAAACACAAACAGCACAAATCATAAAGAAAGCTAAAAGAAGGAGTTTTTTCACAGTAGTTTGGCGGGAGTAGGTAGAAAGTTAGTTTTGACCGGACTCTTTTATGGGTTCGTTGAACACAAAGGTACCGTAAATAGGCTCCCCAAGTTCCGTAATCCCACGGACTTCTACCAAAATTGGCCCTGCTTTTTCATTGAGCATAAATTCGATGGGGATGGAAGGTCTAGATCCGTCATTACTGAGGGTTGGATTCCAATACAGGGTAGGCCGGAAAGGTTGTAAGAAAAGATAAAACTTCCTTCTCGCTTCTGCGGTTTCAAAAGGGATGCGTGGTGCAAATCCCTGAAGCTTCAGCAGGGTAAAGTTATTGCCTTCTTTTTGGAGTTGCTCCCCAGACTTTAAGATGATGGAGATGACCCCATTTCTCCCTAAGTCCCCATACATGGGCACCAAGCGACGAATGACCTCCACGCGCTCGATGTTGAAGATATTGACCCCATCTAATACCTCATAAAAAGTTCTACCCCCTCCATCACCTCCAAGAGTAGTTCCTGAAGACCCATTTGCTGGAACACCATTGATTAGAACTAGGGGTTCACCACCTCTAAAGGACACCCGGACATTCGGAGGGGTGCCTACAATTCTCATTCCTGCTACTTGAGCGGATAAGGAATAAATAAATTGGAGGGTTGTCCCCACGAGATTCATTTCCTCAGTCATCACTACTTTGTCAGGTTCCCCATAAATCATCGGCCCTATGGAGTTTTCCTTTTTTTCTTCGACCACAGCTTCATCCAACATGATCTCGCCTTGTTTCAGGGGCTGGACAGGCAGGAAGGAAGCATCCTGCATTCCCCTGGGCACTACGCTAGGGAAAGGGAGATGTGCGAAGGAATTTTGGTGGGGATATGATTTTACCTTCAATTGGATCACACGTATGGGACGGGCATTTTGATCCGTAGCCTGTAGTGACACTTCAAAATCCCCAGGGAAGTTTGCGGCTGGAAAGCCAAAGGTGCCATCCTTCCTAGATTTAAGTGTACGCACATCCTCGTATCCATTGACAAAGGCCTTTATGGAGCCCTCCACTGGCACTCCGGCATCATCGAGAAGGTTTCCAATCAACTCAAAACCCTTTTCTACAGGATAGGTCGCTTCGGCGCCTTGATTTTTTCGTTTGGAGGAGAAAACGAGTCCTTCCATCCCTTTTGTCTCGGGCACATAGACCGCCTGATTGGCATCCAGCACCGACACAGAAAGGTTGGATTTCAGGTGTTTTCCTTCCTGATCTACCGCTAGGATATTTAGGGTAACTTTTTCTCTTGGGCCATAGGTCTGCTTATCCGAAAATACACGAACATGCTTTGAATCCAAGGAGGGCAAGGAAGGGGCAGGCTGCGTCTGATGTGCTAAAATCTGGATAGGCAAAACAAACTCTTCCTGCTCGTAATTTAGGCTCCAGGCGGTGTAGGCGCGCAGGTAAAAATTACCAGTTTCGGATAAGTCTGGAAGGGATAGGTGCCCTTGGGCAACCCCGTCTTTGATTTCTACCACCTGATGTATCCATTCATAGCCCGTGGTATCGATCAATTCCACATGGAGCACCTTGCTCAGCTCTTCGGCCATCAGTGGGTTACCATAGGAGATGTAGGCTTTGAAATAGATGTTTTCAGCTGGCCAATAGTGCTTGCGGTCAGTATGCAGGTAGAGGCGCTCTTGCATCACCTCTTCATTTTTTTCTAGATTGGCCAATTTGGTCAAACGCTCCGCATTGAAATTTGCCGGCACTCCGAAGATGGGGTTTTGGTTCACAAAAAACCCGCCTAAGTTGAGTTGGGACTGTGACACGGGATTGCCGTTGAGGTGAACCAGCAGCTTGTCTCCACTATAGTCTAGTGTGCCTTGGGAGCCATCAGGCAAGCGAATGGATAGCGGCTTGGCAAAGGAAAGTCGATAGGTTCCTGGCTGGGTTGTAAACGCCACTTCGGGTTGTGCTGGATTAGAAAAAAGCTCCGTCTTTCCTTCCATCAGCTGTGCAATATAAAAAGCTGGGCTTGTTTGGTAGGCCTTAAGACGTGCCGCCCTCCTTGCTTCTTCCTTACTTTCTTCCTTGGGCAACTCAAAATACGCGTAAGTCAAGCGCTGGGGGGTGGAGATTTCCAGGGTAAATGGATCAAAGTATACGGCTACCAAGTAGCCAGTTTTCTCATTGGAAAAAAACAAGGGTCCCGCTGAATGTGCACGGTAGGATTTATCATTTTGCTCCTCAAAAATCAGTTTATCCGGATTTAAGAGCTGGGGATGCTCCCCTACTTTGGCCTTACCTAAAAAGGCCTCCTGGAGAGCTTCAGTCAGTTTGGCTCGTTTGGATTTGGATAGGTTGGCTGAGCTGGGTGCTGGCTCTGCAGCCTTTTGGAGTGGAATAGCTAAGCGGACAGGCAGCCCTGCTTTGATTTGAATCTGTTGACTAAAGCTCTCCCAACCTTGCCCTCGCACCTGCAGCTCCCATGTTCCTTCTGGCAAGTTGGCCAACAGAAAGTTGCCATCCCCATCAGAAAAGGCTTGAAAGGTGGTGTTGGGAATGAAAACATGGACATCCGATAGCGGAGTATTTGTTGGGTTTGCTACGATAGTTCCGCTAAGGCTACCTGTTTGAGCTTGCGCAAGTTGCCCCTGAAAAAAGAGGAAAACGAAAATCAGAACGAGGTTCAGTGAGAAACAAGAGGCTATCCTTACCATAGCCTCAGCGGGTTTTCCAATTGGTAGGCATGCTTTGGAAAAATTCATGTGCAGTTCCATGTGTTGTTGGTTTAGTGTAAAAAATGATGTGGGCATAAAACCCAAATCCTCCGGTTAAAAAAGCATTTTATACATTTTTCGGGCCTAGCCCTAGTCAAATTCCTCTCGCTCTTTGAGTTTTTTGTCCTCCACATTTTTATTGAGGAAGTCATTGATTGCCTCGATTGGAAGGCTGGAAGAGATCTCTCCAAAGGAGTTGATTTCCATTTTGAACCCCTTCAATTCTTCGTGCACGCGGGGTTCTTCTTCTTTTTTCTTCTTTTTGGTCATCTCAGTCTACGATTGCTAGCGTATCTAACGCAAATCGAATTCTTTTGGCCACCTCTTGAGGACCTAAAATCGCAAAAACTTCCATCAGGTCAGGGCCGGCACCCAGTCCAGTGACCGCTAGCCGGACAGCTTGCATGACTTTTCCCAGCTTGATACCCGTGGCTTCGGCCGTACTTTCCAAGAGCGCCTTGGCTGCCGTCCCATCAAATGGCGCTGCTACACCAGACTCCAATGCAGTTGCATAGGCTTGGAGTAGCGTGGCAGCATCGGCATTCCATTTTTTGGACGCTACCTCTAGATCGAATTCAATAGGTGCATGACTGATAAACTGGCTGTCTCTCCAAAAATCCCCTGGGAAGGTGACTCGATCACGAAGAAGGGAGACAATAGCTCCGGCTTTTTCATGGGAAAGCGTAGTGCCTGCTGCTTGCGCATCTTGCTGTAGGTAGGCAATTAAGTCCTCCTGAGCACTGCTACGCAAGTAATGCTCGTTAAACCACTTCGCTTTGGCGATATCAAATTTGGTTCCCGACTTGCCAATGCGCTCGATGGAGAATGCTTCTATGAGTTCGTCCAAGGAAAAAATCTCTCGCTCATCCCCTGGGTTCCAGCCCAGGAAGGCAAGGAAGTTGAGCAGCGCATCCGGCAGGTAGCCTGTTTCGCGGAAGCCGCTGGATTTTTCTCCTGTAAATGGATCGGTCCAGTTGAGTGGGAATACGGGAAAGCCCAACTTATCCCCATCTCGCTTGGAGAGCTTGCCATTGCCATCCGGCTTCAGAAGCAGGGGCAGGTGGGCAAACTGGGGCATGGTATCCTCCCAACCGAAAAATCGGTACAGCAATACGTGTAGGGGAGCAGATGGAAGCCATTCTTCCCCACGGATTACGTGGGTGATGCCCATCAGGTGGTCATCCACGATATTGGCCAGGTGGTAGGTTGGCATGCCGTCTGATTTCATCAAGACCTTGTCGTCCAGGGTACTGGAATGCACAAGCACCCAGCCGCGGATCAGGTCATGAAAGCGCACCTCCTCCTTGAGGGGAAGTTTGGCACGGATGACGTAGGGATCTCCCGAAGCCAAGCGTTCCTTCACCTCTTCTGGGGAGAGCGTGAGGGAGTTTTTCATTTGGGTTCGGGTAATGCTATTGTACTGGGGCTGCACCACGCGGGCAGCGGTCAAGCGCTCGCGCATGGCTTCCAATTCTTCGGCAGTATCGAAGGCGTAGTAGGCGTGCCCTTTTTCGATCAAGTCCAAGGCATAGCTCATGTAGCTCGCCTTGCGTTCGGATTGGCGGTAGGGACCTACATCGCCCGGCTTCCAGGGGCTTTCGTCTGGGGAGATCCCCATCCAGTCTAGGGATTCTTGGATGTATTCCTCGGCGCCAGGCACAAAGCGCGTTTGGTCAGTATCTTCGATGCGTAGGAGAAACTTGCCTCCCATTTTCCGGGCAAAAAGGTAATTGTAGAGGGCGGTGCGCAGCCCTCCGATATGGAGTGCTCCCGTTGGGGAAGGTGCAAATCGTACGCGAACTTCTTTGGTCATGGATGTGAATGGCTACTAAGCTTACAAAGATAGGAATTTGTCGGGCACCTTTGAGGTCTTTCAGACCTCGAAGGTTTAAATGCTTGAAATGGAATGCAAAACCTTCGCTGTTAAAAAAAACAGCAAAGGTTGGATACGACCTTTGAGGTCTTCGAGACCGCGAAGGTCTAAATCAGAAGAATGGAGGCTAAAACCTTCGCTGTTTTGGAAACAGCAAAGGTTAAAAAAAAGGCCCCGTATCTACGGGGCCTTTTTTTTGGGGGAAACGAGCTTGACTTATTGTCTTGCTCTGATTTTTTCCTTGATACGAGCCGCCTTACCTTGACGTCCTCTCAAGTAGAATAGACGCGCTCTTCTCACCTTACCCTCACGTACCAAGTCGATTTGCTCGATGGCTGGAGAGATGATTGGGAAGATACGCTCCACTCCTACACCATTGGATACCTTACGTACAGTAAAGGTCTCACCGTTGGTGTTTGGGTTTTTGCGCTGGATCACAGTTCCTTGGAACTGCTGGATACGCTCCTTGTTACCTTCTTTGATACGTACGTGTACGTTGATGGTATCACCGGCTTTGAAGGAAGGGAATTTGGCTCTCGCCTCGCTGTATTCCGCTTCTACAATTTTCATTAGATCGCTCATAGCTCTATGTTTTTATGCTTTCGCAGTGCACCGCCGCAGCGGTATAAATGAATTACTACTTCTATACTCTTGTCTCGCCTACTCCCAACCCGAATCTTCTAGAAGATCTGGTCGTTTTTCTCGAGTTCGGCGAACCGACGCTTCAAATCTCCATTGACTTATCTTGGCTTCGTGCCCAGAGAGCAGTACCTCGGGAACTTCTCTTCCTTCGTATACTGCCGGCCGAGTATACACTGGCGGGGCAAGTAAGTTATCTTGGAAGGAGTCCGTCAACGCAGAGGTCTCATCGTTGAGTACGCCCGGGATGAGTCGAATGATGGCGTCAGCGACAACCGCTGCAGCCAACTCGCCACCCGACAGCACGTAATCTCCGATGCTGATCTCTTTGGTGATGAAGGCATCCCTGACCCGCTGATCGACTCCCTTGTAATGACCGCAGAGGATCAGGAGGTTTTTCGTTTGGGAAAGGGCATTGGCCATGGGCTGATCGAAGGTGGCTCCATCGGGGGTCATGTAGATGATTTCATCATATACACGCTCCTGTTGAAGGGCTTCGATACAGCGGGCAATCGGTTCGATCATCAAGACCATCCCTGCGCCCCCACCAAATGCATAATCGTCCACTTGCTTTTGTTTGCCAGTGGCATAATCGCGGAGGTTGTGTATCCGAACCGTGGCGATGTCTTTTTCTTCCGCTCTTTTGAGGATGGAATGTGAAAAAGGGCCTTCCAATAGTCCGGGAACGACCGAGATGATGTCAATATGCATGGCTCAATCTTCCAGATAAATGTCAAGTAAGCCTTCGGGCAACTGGCAGAAAACTTTTTTTGCTGCCTTGTCCACTTGGGTAATGATGCCGTCCTGTATGGGGATCAACACTTCTTTGCCCTGGTGGGTCACTCCGAGGAGGTCCTGTGTTTCCAGATCGTAGACGACCTGCACAGGTCCGATGGGTCCCATCGTCACGTCGATGACGTCAAAACCTATCAGTTCGTGAAAGTAATACTGATCTTCATCGAGTTCGGGCAACTCGGAGAGGGGAAGGTACACTTCCGACCCTACAAGGTGTTCCACTTCTTCGATGCGGTCGAGTTCCTCAAACTTGGCGAGTGCTTTGCCTCCGTGCTGGATCACAAAGTGTTCCAGAAAGAAGGGAATCAAGCGCCCTTTTTGATCGAGGAAGAGGTGCTCTAATCCTT
>CANGUK010000066.1 GCA_947457095.1 Cyclobacteriaceae bacterium | reverse complement strand
GGAGTCTTTTTCACAATCTTCGCTTTACCAAACTAGTCCACAGCTAGCATTAGATCGAGCTACTATTTTGTACGATCAGCAGTCTTTTGCTGCTAGTTTATTCGACAACAACCAACTTTTAGCAACAGACCTTACCGGCTCTCAAAAAAAGCAAGCTGCCCTGCAACAAGCGCTTTCTGCATTGCAGATGGAACGGCCAGATGGACTCGGCTTGGTGAAGCAGTTTATCCAAGACTATGCTGGCGAACCTAGTGTAGCTGCTGCTGCCATTGTCTTAGGTAATCACTATTTTTACAAGAAAAGGTACCCAGAAGCCATTGCAGGCTACGCATTGGTGCCTCTTGAATGGATCAATTGGGAATTGCGTGCGGATGTCGCTTTCAAGGTCGGATATAGCTATTTTCAACAAGGAGACTACGGTAATGCGTCAACCTACCTGGACCAAGTGAAAAATGGCAGTGATCCAGTGGCGTCCGATGCCTTATACTACAGTGGCTTTATTGCTATGAAGAATGGGAATACCCAACAAGCCATTCAAGAACTTCAACTTGCTGAAAAAAGCACTTTTTATGCTTCCAAAGTACCTTTTCTCCTGACTTCGCTTTATTACAAGGAAGGAAAGTATGGGGAAGCCATCGCCTATGCTGCTCCTTTGCTAGCTTCCCAAACACCGTTAGACCAAAAAGAATCGATTCACTTGTATTTGGCAGAGGCCTATTATGCTTCCAAAGACTTTGCTAACGCTGCGCAGCAATACGAAGCATTTAGTTCCTTTCAAAAAGGCGAGTTGACTTCCAAAGAAAATTACAAGGCCGGGATTTCATTTTTTGAAACCAAAACTTTTCCCAAAGCAAGTGAGTACCTCAAATTAGCAGCTTTGGGTGAACCGGAGGTGGCCCAGGCAGCGAGCTACTATTTAGGACATGCGTATGTGCAGCAGGGTAATTTTCCATTTGCACTGACTAGTTTTCAGGTGGCAGCTGCGAGTTCAATTCATTTGGGAATACAAGAAGAAGCCTTGTTTAATTTGGCTAAGATCAATTTGCAGCGTGGAAACTTTCAACTGGCAGTCAATGCCCTGGATGAGTATTTGACGAATTATCCTCAAGGAACTCGGGTTTCGGAAGTTGAAACTCTACTAACTGATGCTTTGCTGAATTCATCTGATTACCTACGGGTTTTGGACCAATTGGACAAGTTAAAAAGCAAATCTCCTCGCATTCAAGAGGCCTATCAAAAGGTGGCCTTTTACCAGGCCATGATTTATTACCGGGATCAGAAGCTGGAGCAGGCACTTGCTTTTCTGACCAAATCGCAGGCTTTTCCATCGGATAAAAACCTTTTAGGAGAATCCTTCTTTTGGAAAGGGGAGATCTTAAGTGTGCAGGATGATTTTGGTAAAGCGATTCCTGCCTACCAAAATGCGCTGAAGCAAGTCTTATCAACCTCTGAATATGCGTTGAAGGCGAGCTATGGATTAGGATACGCCTATTTTAATTCCCAAGAATATGGAGCGGCTGAAGAGCAATTTGAAGCCTACCGTACTGCTCAGCGAGACAAGAGAGAACCTGCCTATCAAGATGCTTTGCTGCGTTTGGGAGATTGCTACTTTGTTCAAAAGAAGTTTTCTGAAGCGGAAAATACATTTCGTCAAGCCATTGAAGCGGAAATTACCGGACAAGATTACGCCCATTTGCAATTGGCGGTGGTGACCAACTACCAAGGGAAGAACCAACAAGCGATTGAGCAGCTCAATTTGTTGATTTCCAATTTTCCATCAAGCACCTATGTGGAAGATGCTTTTTACCAAAAAGGCCAACTTTACCTGGAAGAATTGAAGTATGAGGAAGCGATCACGGCTTTTTCAGAATTGATCAATACACGGTCAAATTCACCTTTTCTGCCTTTTGCCTTGGAGGGTAGAGCGGTTGCCAACTATTCTTTGCAACGCTACAGCCAGACTATTGCAGACTATAAAGTGATTCTTGAAGAATATCCCTTAGCGGAAAACTCAGAAGCAGCCTTGAAAGGGCTACAAGAGGCCTTGGCTGTGCAGGAAAAGTCAGAGGAATTTGGAGAGTACTTGCAATCCTACAAGAAGTCAAATCCTGATGCAGGCTCTGTACAAACCCTTGAGTATGCTGCGGCAAAGAACCTATATCTGGGTCAGAAATACCCTCAAGCAGCGAAAGCTTTGGAAAGCTACCTTCGAACTTACCCTGAGTCTGCACAAAAAAGTGAGGCCTTATACTTCGCCGGTGATGCTTACAAGCAGGTCGGTGAGGTATCCAAAGCCCAGGATTTATTTAAGTTGCTGGAGCAGCAAGCCCCGTCTCCTTACCGGGTAAAGGCCCTGCAGCAAATGGGTAAATTCGAGTTAGAAAATAAAAACTACTCGGAGGCCTTACGCTACTTGGAACCTATTGCGCAGCAAACCCGAACTCAATTGGAGGAAGTTGAAGTGATGCAGGGAATGATGGATGCTCATTTTGGATTGGGAAATTACAGCCAGGCAATTGTGGCTGCGGAAAAATTGATTGCATTGGGGGATATTCTTCCCGGGATCAGTCCTAAGGCACTTTTGATAAAGGGAAAATCTCAACGCTTACTCAATCAAAATTCAGAGTCTGAGGATAGTTTTGGATTGTTGCTTCAAGAATACACCACTGAGGAAGCTGCAGAAGCATTGTTTTTGTTAGCGCTTCGCTATCAAGAGAAAGGGGAGTTTGTGGGTTCCAATGAACTGATTTTTGATTATTCTGAAGGCTTTTCAGCGTATGATTACTGGTATGGAAGTATGTTTTTACTGTTAGCCGAAAACTACATTAAACTTGGCGAGGTATTTCAAGCAAAAGCTACCCTTCAATCGGTTCTAGATCAGTCCACTGATGCAACGGTAAAAGAAAAAGCTGCATCTATTCTAAAAACCCTCAACTAGATTATGAAAAGGATATTCAACCTACTTACTATTCTGGGGGTGTTTTGTGTGGGCCTAGCATCACTGCAAGCGCAAACTACCCAAAAGGGGTCTGTTCAAGATCAGGAGTTCATTATCCAAAAAGATCGTGTGATTCAACTTCCTAAGAAATTGCGGAGCTTAGAAAAGATGCCTTCCTTGCCGCAGCCCAAGGCCTTAGGGACTCTTGAGTTTCCGGTGGCACCATTTTTTCTAGCAATTCCTGCTGCGGAGATTACTCCAGAACCGGCCCAAAAGGAATGGGAGAAGCCAAATTTGGAAACCTATCCAGGATTGGTTCGCGTTGGCTATGGCAATTATTTATCTCCCTTACTTGAAGGGAGGTACCAGTCCAGTCAAGCTGAAGATTGGCAGTATTCAGGCAAACTGTTTCACCAGAGTTTTGGTAAAGGTCCAGTAACTTGGATGGAAGAAGAGAGTAAAGAGTCACATACAGAACTTGCAGGGCAAGGGAGTTACTTTTTATCCAATACCGAGCTGTATTCTTCTTTGAGTTTAAGAAGAGATGCCTACAGATACTATGGTGAAGATCTGGGGTTTGTAATACCACCAACTATGGATTTTGGAGGCCCAGTTTTTGACCCAAACAGGCAACTTCAGGGAAGTTTTAAACTTGGAATTCGAGATCTAGAAAAAGTAGGGCGCATCGGGTATGAGGCAGCTTTAGTTTTGAATGGGTTCAAGGATAGTTTTGCGGCAAGAGAGCAAGAGTTGGGCTTTCAAGGAAAGGGTACCTATAGCCCATCCAAAGACCTTTCGGGTAGTTTGGCACTTTCCTATTTTACAACAGATACGCAGGATCGTGACTACGATTTGAAGCGAAACTATTTGGCGCTGCGACCAGAGGGTACTTACCACTGGGGAGATTTCAGCTTTACCGCTGGACTTGTGTTGGTGGCAGCAAATGATTCGATTGAAGCATCAAATTCAGGGCTTCGCCTATTTCCAGTAATTAAATCTAGGTACCAAATTGGAGAGAATTTAAGCGTAAATGCAGCGATCACTGGAGATGTCAAGCGGAATACTTACCGAAGCTTTGTTCAGGAAAATCCTTTCCTTGGACCGAGTGAACAGTTATTGAATACAGTGACTAAACTTTCCATAGCGGCCGGTGTGGAAGGGATTGTTTCGGATAAGTTAGTGTATCGAGCAGGTATTGACCTTCGTCGTCAATCCAACCTCCATTTCTTCGTGAATTCGGTTGCAGATACTTCTCGGTTTGAATTGGTTTATGATCAAGAAGCTACCGTTTTTCAGTTTAATTCTAGTGTAGAACTGTCTTTAACTGAAAAGTATATTCTCACTACCCAGGTAGATCTCTTCCATTACAGCTTGTCTAATCAGCAAGTTGCCTGGCACCGACCAACTTGGATCCTTCAACTAAATAATCGGTATAGCCCATTCAAAAAGTTAAACCTTCAAGCCAACCTTCAAGTAATGGGTGGATTGCAGGCAAGAGGATTTGATGTGCTTTACACGAGTTCCGTTGAAGCCGAGGTAATCAAACTACCTGCTCTTGTGGATCTTCAATTGAATCTGGATTATGCGATTTCTTCACGTCTCTCTGTATTTGCCACTGGTAGTAACATCCTGAATCGAAGCAATGCACGATGGATGAACTATCCAGTACGGGGAATTCAAGGAGTAGGAGGGATTAGTTTCAAATTTTAATTGACCCAAAGGTAAAGGGTTGGGCATTACCTAGTTTTAAGTTAGTTTCGTGTATTCTCACTAGCACCATGGCAGAAAAAGAATCCAGTCCCAAACAATGGTCAGATCCCAAGGATTTTGGTCTTCCTTTCGTAGAAATCACACCGCTATCTAGCGCAAAGTCCAAGACAAAAGTTAAGGAAACCCAAGCCGAAGAGGTGGTTCAGGTAGCCGATACCTCAAAAGTTGAGACAGCACCGAAGCAAGAAAAGAAAAAGGATTCCAAGCAAACTAGACCGATATCCCCTCCGCAGGCTCCTTCTGCTAAAAAATCTAATTCAAAGACCTGGGTTTGGGTAGTTGTTTTTGCCTTTATTGGCGCAGTGTCTGTGATTGTTTGGCAACTACAGTCCGGATCACTCTTGAACTCAGACCTTGGCGATCAAGGCACTAAAGAACTTGCTCAGGATTTACCTGTTGCGAAGAAAGCATTAGCAGAAGTTCCTGCAGCAGCAGTGCCAGACACTTTGGTCAAAGAAGATTCGTTGACAACCTCCACTGCAGCTACAAATTTGCCTGCAACCGCCAATTCTGGTACAAATCTTGCACCTACCAATCCAGTCAGTCTAACTCCAATCACTGCCAAAGGTGAGAAAAAGCGATTTTTCCTAGTGATTGCAAGTTTGCCGACTGAATCACTTATCAAAGATTTTGCAGCAAAAATGACAGTAAGACCCGCTGCGATGTATTTGATTACGCCTTACACGGACAGTCCCAATTACCGACTTGCTATTGGGAAATTTGACGGCTGGAATGCAGCCTCTGAGGAATTAAACAGGGTAAAAGCCCAATATGCTGCAGATTTGTGGATCTTGAACTATTGATGACGATGCTATTACAAACACTTGCAATTGATTCTGTGGCCACAGTGCCAGCAGCTGTAGAAGCCACTAGCCAATCCATTGGTTTGCTAGACCTCCTAATCAAAGGTGGCTACATGATGATCCCGCTATACGTTTTATTTGTATTGGCGATTTTCATCTTTGTCCAGAAACTTTTGGTGATCAAAAAGGCTTCAAAAACACCGGGGCATTTGATGGATCAGGTCAAACTTTTGGTCCAAAGTGGTCAAATAGAAAAGGCAAAGATGCTTTGTGCTGGAGACAATACTCCTGTGGCCAACATGATTTCCAAAGGAATTGACCGCATCGGATCTCCATTGAAAAACATTGAAGTTGCCATTGAGAATGTAGGCAAACTGGAAATTTACAAATTGGAAAAGAATTTAGGTGTATTGGCCACGGTTTCCGGTGCGGCGCCCATGATTGGGTTTCTGGGTACGGTAACGGGGATGATCCAGGCCTTTATTTCCATTGCTCAGGAAGATGGCATGGTATCTCCCAAATTACTTTCCTCTGGGATTTACGAAGCGATGATTACCACTGCAGCAGGATTGGTTGTGGGCATTGTGGCCTATTTAGGATACAACTATTTGGTAACTCAAGTATCCAAATTGGTGCATCATATGGAATATACCTCCATTGAATTTATTGACCTTCTTCAGGATAAATAAGCATGGGACTGCAGCAAAAAAATAAAGTAGATGCTTCGTTCAGCATGTCCTCAATGACGGACATCATCTTTCTTTTGCTTATTTTTTTCATGCTTACCTCTTCCTTCATTACCCCATCTGGACTTTCGGTGAATTTACCCTCAAGTGAAACCTCAGATATTGTGATGCAGGAGGTGACCGTATCCGTAACGAAGGACCTTCAATTTTCAGTTAATGATCAACTCACTTCTCGTGAGCAATTGAAGGCGGTACTTACTCCTTTATTGGAAGGGAAAAAAGGTCAGGTAGTCCTTCATTTGGATAAGGAAGTACCTGTGGAATACCTAGTAGAAATTGGCGGCATTGCAGCAGGTCTCGGTGCCAACGTATCCATTGCTACCAAACCATACAATTGATGCTTGAAGTGAATTCAAATTCACTGGAACGAAAAAGTCGGATTCAATCTGCATTAATCACTGTAGTGATTCAAGTGCTGTTGTTTTTGGCTTTTTACTTCATGGTCGTGTGGGAGCAACCTAATCCACCTACGCCAACATATGGTTTGGAATTGAACCTTGGTTTTTCGGATTTTGGTTCTGGTGAACCATCCGAATTGTCTCCCAATTCCTCCGAAATCCCTGTAACTGAAGCTCCGGCTCCAGGTGAAATCGTTCCCCCAACCCAAACACCAGTTGCTACAAGTAACGCCACTGCTTCGAAGCCCAAGCCAAGCACCTCCCAAGCGGTCAGTACGCAACCTTCTCCCATCAAAGGAGAGACTGTGGCTACCCCATCAACGGTGAAGGAAGAGGCGAAAGAAGTCTCGAACAATCAAAAGTTGGTCGAACAGCCCAAATTGGACCAGCGTGCTGTTTTTGGTGCAGGAGGTAAATCTGGGAAGGGATCGAATCCAACCAAGGCGTCTGGACAGGGAAACACCAAGGTGTCTGGTGATCAAGGAAAACCCACTGGGACTGTAGATGGTAGAGCCCTGCAAGGTGCTGGCTCGGGAAAAGGAGTAGCAGGAGGCGCAGGATATAGCCTTGACCTAGCGGGATGGGATTTTGCCTCGAGGCCAAGTATCAATGATCGTGTATCGACCCGCAACGGGCGTATTGTATTTAAAATCACCGTGGACGGTTCAGGAAAGGTTGTTCAAGCCCTGCCTTTGGAATACAATGTTTCCAACGAGGTATTGGCCTACTATCGACAAGTGGTCAATCAACTGGATTTTAAAAAATCTGGAGGCTCGGCTGCGGAATTTTCCAATGGCAAAATCACTTTTGTGATCAAGGTGGAGTAACCATGAATTACCAAGAGACGCTGGATTACCTTTTTAATGCACTACCCATGTTTCAACGGGTAGGAGCATCTGCATACAAAGCCGATTTAACGAACACGATAGCCCTTTGTACCCATTTGGGTAACCCACAGGAGCAATTCAAATCCATCCACGTAGCGGGCACCAATGGCAAGGGTAGTACTTCCCATTCCTTGGCATCCATCTTTCAAGCTGCAGGCTACAAAACAGGTTTGTATACTTCACCGCACCTGAAGTCATTTACCGAACGAATCCGCATCAATGGCGAAGAAATCAACAAAGAGGATGTAGTTCAATTTGTGGCTACTCACAAGGGTTTTTTAGATCACCTGCAGCCCAGTTTCTTCGAAATGACCGTGGGTTTGGCCTTTTGGTATTTTGCTAAGGAGGAAGTTGACATTGCCATCATCGAGGTAGGCATGGGAGGGCGATTGGATAGCACCAATGTGATTTCTCCCGAACTTTGTGTCCTTACCAATATAGGCTTTGACCACACCCAGTTTCTTGGAGATACACTTCCCCTAATAGCAGGTGAAAAGGCAGGCATCATTAAGGAGGCTGTGCCTGTGGTAGTGAGCCATACTCAAAAAGAAATTCAGTCCGTCTTTATCCAAAAGGCTGCTTCTATGCAAGCCAATCTTGTTTTTGCAGATCAGCGATGGGAGGTGAGTAAAATTCGAGAAGCTGCTTTTCGAAAGGCTAGCTATATAGTAAAAGGAGGTAAGGAAATTTTTGACCTTGAGTTTGACCTGCAAGGAGATTACCAGCGATTCAATTTACCAGGGATTTTGGAGTCAGTAGAGCAATTAAGGCAGCAAGGTTGGAAATTGACGAAAGAGGCGCTGCAATTGGGTTTAGCCCATGTTTCAGAATATACAGGCTTAAAGGGTAGGTGGCAGATTTTGCAAACCCAACCACTCACTATCGCCGATACAGGTCATAACGAAGCAGGTATCTTGGAGGTGGTTAATCAACTGAAGAATTACACCTATTCCCAACTTTGGATGGTGATTGGAATGGTGAATGACAAGGATATTTCTAAGGTTTTGGATTTACTTCCTCGAGATGCTACCTACATTTTTTGCCAGGCCAACCTTCCTCGAGCGATGGATGCAGAACTATTGGCAAGCAAGGCGCTAGAGAAGGGTTTGTCGGGACAGGTAATCCCCAAGGTGACCGAGGCAATTGAATTTGCTCGAAAAAATGCAGGAGCAGATGACTTGATATTTATTGGAGGTAGTACTTTTGTGGTCGCAGAAATTGAAGACCTCTAATGAGTAGAAAAAAACTGGTTCGCTTTGCCCAAAACGAAGCCAATCCCAATGTAGTCCAAGCAGGTAAGCCTATTTTTGAACAGATTAAAGGGCAGTGGAATGCGCTTCAGTTTCAAAATGAGCAACCATTAGTCGTGGAACTAGCCTGTGGAAGAGGGGAATTTACCTTGGGTCTAGGAAAACAATATCCCACACAAAACTTTATTGGAGTAGATATCAAAGGAAGTAGAATCTGGAAAGGCAGCTCAACTGCTACGGCCGAAGGCATTCACAATGTGGCCTTTTTGCGTACCCAAATTCAACAGCTGGATAGTTTTTTTGCACCAAGTGAGATTTCTGAACTGTGGATTACCTTTCCAGATCCTTTTCCACGTGATGGAGATGAAAAGCGACGCTTGACCTCACCTAGATTTTTGGAAATGTACAAGCAACTCGTGAAAGCAGGGGGTATCATCCACTTCAAAACAGATAATACAGGACTATTCGAGTATACCGAGGAGGTTTTGGCTTCCCGCTCAGATTGCAAGGTTTTATTTGCTACGGCTGATTTTTATGAAAGCGAAATGCGGGATGCCCACCACGGAATAAAGACCCGCTACGAGAAGATTTTTTCCGACAAAGGAGAAAAAATCAAATACATTCAATTTTCTTTTATCGGATAAAATCTGGCTCTCGGTAGCGTGGATTGGGATAGGTATAAAACCCTTCACCGGTTTTTTCTCCTAGTTTGCCTTGATCAATGTAGGTTTTCAAATGTGCAGCAAAGGCCTGTGAGGCCGAATCTGGCATTTTGTGCGTAACATGCCAAGCGGTATCTAATCCTATTGAATCCAATATCCCAAAAGGGCCCATGGGCATGTGGAAATTCACCATCCAGGACTTATCGATATCTTCAATGCTTCCCACCTCCCGTGTGATGAGTTTGCCCGCCGCACCCAAAAGGGCCATTAGCATCGTGTTGAATAGGTATCCTGGATTTTCTTTCCTTACGATTACAGGAACTTGATTCAATTGTCTTCCCAATTCTTCTAGGACTGCAATCAAAGTAGGATCGGTACCCGGATGAGGCATGATGTCAACTACCCTTGAATAAAAGACATCGTGAAAATGGAAGGCACAAAACCGGGAAGGGCTACCAGTTTCCTCTGCAAACTGAGAAGGAAGAAGGTAAGAAGTATTTGTCGTCAACCAGGTGTGGGGTTCCGCGAGCTTACCTACTTCAGTCCAAAGCGATTTTTTGATATCAACATTTTCCGTGACGCTTTCATTGACTAAATCAGCTCCTTTCAAGGCTTCTGCCAAGTTTAAGGTTGGCTGGATTCGTTGGAGGATTTCTGGAATTTGAGAATCCGAAAGTGTTCCGCCGCGAACGAGCTGACGTAGGATTTTTTGCATAGTGAGCAACGCAGAATCCAAGGTTGCCTGTTTCAGGTCAAAAATGGAAACGGTAAATCCAGAAATGGCGGATTGGAGGGCTACTCGGGAGCCAAGTGTGCCTGCTCCAAGGATGCAAATTTTAAGAAGGGTCATGTGCTTAGATTTTATCAGTTTGAATGGTTTGAATGGCTTTTTTTCCTGCTGCTTCCACCACATGGATGAGTTGTGCAAACCTAGGATCAGTTGAAAAGCCTTGGGAATAACGTTTAAAAATTTGTTGGGCGATAACGGCTACTTTGACTAGGCCAAAGACATAATAAAAGACCATTTCTTGTTTGGAGCCTTTTCCTTTGGAAAAATAGTACTCCATTAACTCTTCCCGACTGAGGTTGCCAGGTAAGTGACTTAGATTGAATAGTTTTAAAATCTGTGGATCGTTTTCCTCAGCCCAATAGGCGAGGCTAGTGCCTAAATCCATGAGTGGATTGCCTACTGTCGCCATCTCCCAATCCAATACGCCTTTGATATGGCTGGGATTCTGAGGGTCCAAGACCAAGTTGTCGTATTTGAAATCGTTATGAATGAAGGCGAGGTATTCTGTGGAAGGAAAATTTTTTTGGAGCCAAGAGGCCGCTTGTTCCAAGTCCGGAAGTTCATTTGTTTTTGCTCGAAAATACCGCTCTACCCATCCTTCTACTTGTCGTTGGGTGTAGCCCTCGGGCTTGCCCAAATGAATCAATCCTGATTCCTGAAGCTCGAGTTGGTGTAGCTCAAGTAAGCAGTCTACCGCCGAACGGGATAAGGCAGCAAAGTCTTCCTTTTCTAGTGTCATTCCTTGAGGAACCCGATTTCTCAAAATTGTGCCTTCTACAAACTCCATGATAAAGAAGGGAGCACCAAAAATGGATTCTTCGTCACAAAAGTGAATTGGCTGAGGACTTTTGCTGTAGCCGGCCTTTTTCAATCCTTCAAGGATCCTAAATTCCCTGCCCATGTCATGGGCCTTGGCGATTTTTTCACCGAAAGGGGGGCGCCTCAAGATGAATTTTTCAGTAGCACTTTCTACCAAGAAACTCAAATTTGAATAGCCACCTGGGAGTTGGGTCACTTGGATCTTATCGGCGGCACAGTTGAGTACTGGGGCCAAATAGTCCTTGAGTAAATCAAAAGTTAAGGTACTATTCATTTACTGCTGTAGTTTTTCAGAATACTTCGGGCCAGAGCTGACTTGTGTACTTCGTCAGGGCCATCGTAAATACGTGCTCCTCGCTCGTGACGGTACCAAAAAGATAGCAGCGTATCATCGGTGATGCCTAGTGCACCATGCACTTGGATAGCACGATCAATTACTTTCATGAGTACATCGGCCACAAAAAATTTGATGGTTGAAATGTCTTCTTTGACGGCTTTCGCCCCATGTTCCTGCATTTTCTGGGCGGTATCGAGTACCATGAGTCGACTGGCTTTGATTTCTGCTCGACTTTCAGCGATCCAATTTTGGATCGTTTGCTTGTCTGCTAGTGCCTTACCTACTTCTAGTTCTCGAGAAAGGGCACGTCTGCACAGCATATCAAATGCCCGCTCGCAAATGCCAATCCACCGCATGCAGTGGTGAATGCGGCCAGGACCAAGTCGCTCTTGCGCCAAGGCAAATCCCTGACCTTCCAGGCCAATTAGGTTGGTCACGGGCACTCGGCACTGCTCAAATTTTACTTCAGCATGAGAGAGGTAATCTTCACCCGCTTCACCCATGATGGAAATGTTGCGAACCAAGGTGTAGCCTGGTGTATCCAAGGGTAGCAAGATCATGCTTGCCTTTTGGTAGGGAGAGGGTGCATCGGGATTAGTTACGGCCATGACTATGGTGAATTGAGCACCATCAGCAGCCGTGGTAAACCATTTGTGACCTTGGATAACGTACTCATCTCCATCCCGAGTGGCTGTGGTAGCCATATGAACTGGGTTACTTCCGGGAAGTTGGGGTTCGGTCATTGCAAAGCAGGACCTGATTTCACCGCGTTGCAGGGGACCTAGCCATTTTTCTTTTTGATCCTCCGAACCAAATTGGTGGAGTAATTCCATGTTTCCGATATCTGGAGCATTGCAGTTAAACACGTAATGTCCGATCGGGCTTTGGCCTAAAATTTCGGATATCTGGGCAAATTGCACGAGATTCAATCCTAGGCCACCTTCATTCCTGGCTAAATGTGGTGCAAATAGACCTAAAGATTTTGCCTTTTCCCGGAGGGCCTTTAGCGCAGGTAAAAAAGACTTAAATGGTCCTTTGACCACATCTAAGTCTATGGGAAAAAGTTCTTGTTCTACAAATTGCCGATAGGCAACAAGCAATTGCTGCAGTTGTGCTGCCGAGATTTCATGGGTTGGGTTCATTGTAAAATCAAATGGTAAAGCCTCCGTCTGCGGTCAAAATGGCTCCAGTGGTGTAGGTAGATGCGGGAGAGGCAAGAAATAAGGCCATGGCACCAATTTCCTCTGAGGTACCTGCTCTTTTTATGGCTAACTGCTTTAAGATCATGGACATGATTTTTTCATTAGACCAAAGTGCTTCTGAGAATTTGGTTTGAATAAGACCTGGGCAAATGGCATTGACACGAATCTTGGAATCTCCCCATTCCTTGGCAAAAACCTTTGTTAAGGAGATTAATGCCGCTTTGGATACCGAGTAAATTCCAAGTCCTTGCTCTGGGGAAATTCCTCCGATGCTAGAAATGTTAATTACCGAAGCACCAGCCGATTTTCTAAGGTGAGGATAGCACAGTCTGCTAAGTTCAAAAGCCGCTTTGACATTCACGTTCATGATCTTGTCAAATGCTTCCAGCGTAGTCTCATGTACTGGTCCAAAAACAGGATTACTAGCGGCATTATTGACAAGTATGTCAATGCCTCCATATCTTTCTACCGTCTTTTCTACCAGAACCTTGAGTTCCTCCATATTCCCCACATTGCAGGCAATTCCGGAGACTTCATAGCCTTTGGCGTTGAGTTGTAGTGCTTGCTCATCCAAGGCCTCTTGCTTTCTGCTGCTGATAACTACTTTGGCACCTGCAGCAGCAAACATTTCTGCAATGCCAAATCCGATGCCTTTGCTAGCTCCTGTAATCAGGGCTACTTTTCCATCCAATGAAAAAACTGAAGATAAATCCATTCGTTTTTGGGTTATTTTTCTTCCAAAAGATAGGAAAAATATGGCCATGCTGTAACTTGTGGACCAAGCAAATTCATTAATAATCCCTCATTATCTCTTTTTTCCATCCCCATGAAAGAATTAATTTTTGATCAAA
Source organism: Cyclobacteriaceae bacterium (assembly GCA_947457095.1). Lineage (GTDB taxonomy): Bacteria > Bacteroidota > Bacteroidia > Cytophagales > Cyclobacteriaceae > Algoriphagus. The sequence goes on along the minus strand of CANGUK010000066.1, from coordinate 575 downwards.
CTGGCACTCCACAAGAAGTCTTGTATCTCAAAGAAAGTGAAATGCCTCAACCTAAGGCACATGAGGTGCTGATCCGTGTGAAAGCCAGAAATATCAACCCTTCAGATATCATGTTTGTGCGTGGGATGTATGGCATCACCCCCAAACTTCCCAGTAGTGCGGGATTTGAGGCCAGTGGGGTAGTAGAAAAAGGAGATGAAGCAGGAAAAGTAGCCATAGGCACTCGGGTGATGTTTACGGCAATTGGCACTTGGAAAGAATATGTTTGTGTGCCAGCGGCTATGGTCATCCCAATTCCAGCGCAGATGTCGGATGAGGTGGCCTGTCAGGCCTTTGTCAATCCCATGACTGCTTATGGAATGATTGAAGAGGCAGGTTTACAGGCTGGGCAATGGCTTCTGATTACAGCTGGAGCGTCTGCATTTGGAAAATTTGCCATTCAGATGGCCAAGGCGAAGGGCATTCGAGTGGCAGCCACTGTTCGCCATGAATCTCAGAAAGAATTGTTGATGAGTATGGGGGCAGAGTTAGTCATCAATACCAGCACCGAGAAATTGGCGAAGGTGATTTTTGAG
>CANGUK010000065.1 GCA_947457095.1 Cyclobacteriaceae bacterium | reverse complement strand
ATTTTCGCTATCTAGGGTAGGGTTTACTTCTACAATCTCCCAGCAGCAAACACGCTTGTCTTTGATTAGTTCGGCATTCAATTGAATGGCTTCTTCTACGGTTAATCCATTAGGAACCGGAGTACCAGTACCCAAAGAGATAGACGGATCCATGCTGTCCACATCAAAGGAAATATACAGTTGATCACAGTCCTTCAATAGCTCCAAGGCTCGCTTGGCAATTTCTAAAACTCCAAGTTTGCGCACCATATCCGTAGTAAAGTTGGGAATTCCGTAGTGCTGCATCAAATAATTCTCGGGTTCCTCGGTGTCGCGAACAGAGATGTACACAATGTCCTTCGGGTCGATTTTTGGAGAATCGCCTCCTATTTTTTTAATGCGGTCCCAATAGGCACGTGTTTCTGGAGATGGCTGATTGAGCTGACATTCCAGGTTGTCCAGGTGGGTAGCCATGGCCAAAGGCATGCCGTGCATATTTCCTGAAGGCGTGGTATAAGGCGTGTGTAGATCGGCATGGGCATCGATCCAAATTACCCCCAATCGCTTTTCTGGATGGGCTCCTTTGATGCCCATAATGGTACCTGCAGCTGTGCTATGGTCACCTGCAAGGACGATAGGGAACTTCTTTTCTAAGCGTAGGGATTCAATAGTAGAATATACATTTTTGACTACCTGATATACCCCGTCGATGTAATTGGCAAAGGGGTGTTTATTTCCCTTCCAAAGAAAATTATTGGCATCGGGTACACTTATGGGTTCGAATTGGGAGAAAAAATTTGATTTTTTGTCAAGGCTGGCAATCTTGAGTGCATCTACTCCTAAGCTTGCACCTCGGGTACCGGCAGCAATTTCCGAACGAACTTCGACTAATTTAATCTTACGCATCTCTAGGGTATAGTTGGGTTTTCTAATTGTAAATCTAGGGAAAAAACGAGCACAATCCGAGCCCAGTAATAGGCTTCCTATTCAAAAACCTGGCGAGCGAAAAGCAAGTTTCGGCATGTTGGGAATGAGTTAAAATTGTGAGCGCTAAGGTTAAAAAATGGTCAAAAAAATAGGTGTAGTGTTACTAAGCTTTTATCAAATTAAATCCTCCTAAGAATTTGTGGTTCAAAACTTTGGTAACCGTCAATAAAAGCGCAATTTTTGCAGCCTTATTTACACGCTTAGCCCATTTTGGTAGATGAATAGATACATTGATTTGATCCAGCAAACCTTTGATTTCCCAACTAAGGAATTCACGGTAGAAAACAACCAGCTGTACTTCAACGGGGTAAACTTGATGGAGATCATAGAAACCTATGGTACTCCCTTGAAGCTTACCTACCTACCCAAAATCTCTGAAAACATACAGCATGCCAAGACTTACTTCGGTAAGGCCATGCAAACCCATAATTACCAAGGCAAGTATACCTATTGCTATTGCACCAAATCTTCGCATTTCAGTTTCGTTTTGGATGAGGCATTAAAAAACGACATCCACATCGAAACTTCTTCCACCTTTGACATTCCCTTGGTGCGAAGCTTGTATGCCAAAGGGAAAATCCGAAAGGACACCTACATCATTTGCAATGGATTTAAGCGGGAGAAGTACAAACAGTATGTGAGCGAACTTCTGAACGATGGATTTGTGAACTGTGTGCCGATCTTGGATAACCTTACTGAAATTGATTATTACCTAGAGCATGTGAAAGTTCCATTTCAGGTAGGGATTCGAATTGCTTCGGATGAAGAACCTAAGTTTGGATTTTATACCTCCAGGTTGGGGGTTCGCTACAACGACATCATTTCTCTGTACGAGGAAAAAATCAAAAACAATCCTCAAGTAAGCTTGAAGATGCTTCACTTTTTCATCAACTCAGGCATCAAGGATACCGCATACTATTGGTCCGAATTAACTCGCTTTATTCAAAAGTATGTGGAGTTGAAGCGCGTAGCGCCTAGTTTGGACTCCATGGATATTGGAGGAGGCTGGCCTATTAAGACCAATGTGTTTTTTGATTACGATTACCAGTACATGGCTGATCAAATCGTCAAAAACATAAAGTGGATGTGTGCAAAGAACAACACCACTGAACCCAATATTTTCACTGAATTCGGAAGTTATACCGTAGGGGAAAGCGGAGCCGTTTTGTATTCCATTTTGGAAGAGAAGCTACAGAATGACAAGGAATTGTGGTACATGATTGATGGTTCCTTCATTACTCAACTCCCAGATAGCTGGGGATTGAACCAAAAATACATCATGCTTGCCGTCAATAATTGGGAGGAAGAGTATCATAACATTTCCTTGGGAGGATTGACTTGTGATAGTATGGACTATTACAATTCAGAGGCGCACCAATTCAACATATATCTACCCAAACTTGTGGAAAAGAAGCAGCAATACATTGGCTTTTTCCATACCGGTGCTTACCAAGAATCACTGGGTGGATATGGTGGCATTCAGCACTGCTTGATTCCTGCACCCAAACACGTATTAATCGATCGGGATGAAAATGGTCAGGTTAAGCATTGGCTGTTTGCCAGTGATCAAAAGGAAGAGAATATGCTTAAGATATTAGGATACTAAAAAAAAATGACCGCCGAGGCGGTCATTTTTTTTTAACTAGTTGCTTCTTCCTTAATCGGAAATAGAATTGAGGCAGCTACCGAGATGATTAATACTCCTCCGACAATGGATAGGGAAAGGGGAGAGGAGATGTGATAGAATGGGGCAATGATCATTTTGAATCCAATGAAGGCCAAAATGATGGCTAATCCGAATTTCAAGCGGCTAAACATGTGGATGAAGTTGGCCAAAAGGAAATACAAAGAACGCAGTCCAAGAATTGCAAAAATATTCGATGTGTAGAGGATAAATGGATCATCCGGTGCAATGGCGAATATGGCAGGAATGGAATCTACTGCGAAAATCAAATCCGTAAACTCAATCACAGCGACTACAACCAATAGGGGTGTAGCCATTTTTATCCCATTTTCAACAGTAAAGAAATTTCCTCCATTGTACTCCTTACTTACTTTAAATAGTTTGTGGATTACCTGAGCACCTGGACTTTTGCTAAAGTCTTTTTCATCATCATCTTTATCATTTGCAAACCAGGACTTTATTCCCGCATAGATCAGGAAGAATCCGAAAATGGTAAGGACTGCATTGATTTTCACATCTTGTCCAAACAGATTCATTTCAGGCAAAAAGGTGAGATTAATCAATCCTACTCCCGCAAAAATGAAGATGGCACGCATGACAAGAGCACCAATAATGCCCCAAAAAAGTACCTTATGGTGTAAATCTCGTGGAACATTGAAGTATCCAAACACAAGAATGAAGACAAAAAGGTTGTCCACTGACAATGCTTTTTCTATCCAATAAGCTGCCTGGTATTGGGAAAATTTCTCCAATCCTGAGGTTTCGGCTGTAGCGATGTAAATGAAAATACTGAAAATCATGGAAAGGCCGATCCAAACGATGGACCAAATGGCTGCTTCCTGATTGGAGATGACGTGTTTCTTTTTGTTGAAGATGCCCAAGTCAAGCAAAAGCATGAAAAGGACAGCAACAGAAAAACCGATGATAATACCGGGATGGTCAATTAAATTATCCGCATTCTTCATAAAGATTGGAAACTAGTGTTTGTTTGTGGGTGCAAAATTACTCCTTTTTTTGAGCCATTTGAAAAAAGATGGGGCTCGTTAACCTGTGTTTTTGCTTAGGTACGAATCAAAATAGGCTATGGTTTTGAGAAGCCCTTCCTGAAGCTGAATTTGAGGGGACCAGTGAAGGTCTCGAACCGCCATGGAAATGTTGGGTTGACGTCTAAGAGGATCGTCGGCAGCAGCAGGTAGAAAAGAAAGGGTACTCTTGCTGCCCGTCAAATCAAGAATCAAGCTAGCAAGTTCCAAAATGGTGCATTCGGTCGGGTTTCCCACATTTACAGGACCGGTAATCTCCATTGAAGAATCCATCAAGAGGCGCATAGCTTGGATGGTATCGTCTACATAGCAAAAGGAACGAGTCTGAGTACCATCTCCAATTACGCTGAGGCCTTTTCCTTGAAGCGCCTGGAGGATGAAATTGGATACCACTCGACCATCCTTAGCACTCATTCGTGGACCATAGGTATTGAAGATTCGCATGACTTTAATGTCGACTTGGTGCTGGCGATGGTAGTCAAAAAATAAGGTTTCTGCACCACGCTTCCCTTCGTCATAGCAGGCTCTCGGACCTATTGGATTGACGTTTCCAAAATAGGACTCCGGTTGTGGATGAAGCTGTGGGTCACCATAAACCTCTGAAGTCGAGGCTTGAAAAATTCTTGCTCCTGTTGTTTTGGCTAATTCAAGCAGATTCAAAGATCCAAGTATAGAAGTTTTGAAGGTTTCGATGGGGAATTGCTGGTACAATTGAGGCGATGCAGGACAAGCCAAATTGTAAATTTCGTCTACCTCAATAGAAAGCGGAAAGCTGACATCCTGAACTAGTAATTCAAAATTGGGATGGGATAGTAAATGGCTGATATTCTCTTTGGAACCTGAAAAAAAATTATCTAGGCAGGTGACTTGATTTCCTTCTGCTACCAACTGATCACAGAGGTGACTTCCTAAAAACCCTGCTCCACCACTGACTAAAATTTTTTTCATCTGCTTTGGGGTTATCCCCTTTATTCGGATTTTAAATTTCTACAAAATGTACTTGTACTGCCTTATAGTAAAACCTGCTCTTATAAAGCTGAACAAAAATACATTAAAACCAGTCCGTTTTCATGGTAAGGGTGGGGTAGGTGGTTGAAGCAAATCGCTCAACTATCCCCTTTAACTTGACAAGTTCATATGCAAAAGTATAGCGTGCCGTTTCAATTTTTCCCAGATGGAAATCTTGTTCTTTACTGCCTTGTTCCAAGGCTTTTTGGGCAGTAATGGCTTGCTTTAGCCACATCCAACCCATGCAAAGTAGGCCTGCACCTTCCAAAAAGAGTGTTGCATCCGCAAGGTAGTAGTCTGGACCTTGGTTTCGCTTAAAGAGAACCTGGGCTGTTCCTGTCGCGAATTCTTGACAGTAATTTTCAAAAACCTTTCCAAGATCTTCTAACTCGGAAAGCTTCTTTGCTTCCTGAATCGTGCTTTGCAGCTCTTTTTGAAGCATTTTCCAGCCCAATCCTTCATGGATTAGCAGTTTTCTGCCCAATAAATCTAGCCCGTGTATCCCGGTTGTGCCTTCATGAATCGGATGGATTCGAGCTTCCCGATAGTATTGTTCAACAGGGAAATCTGTCGTATAACCTGCGCCTCCAAGTACCTGAACGGCCATAGAAGTGCTTTGCAGCCCCATTTCGGAGGGGAAGCTTTTGGCAATTGGGATCAACAGGTCCAACAAAGATTCTAATTCTCCTTTTTTCTGTGGATCAATTTCCTGGGATAGTTTGTCACCTAGTAGTCCACAGAAAATAAGTAAGGCTAAAGATCCTTCTGTAATGCTTTTTTGAAATAAAAGCATGCGCTTTACATCTGCATGTTGGATGATGGGTACCTGGGGTCGATTTGGTTCCTTTTCGCTGATATTTCTTCCTTGAGGACGAACTTTGGCATAGCTTAAGGATGCCTGAAAAGCAGCTGTAGCAATTGCTGTGGCATTCATGCCTATTCCAAGCCGAGCTTCATTCATCATTTGGAACATGTATTTCAGACCTTGGTGTGCTTCGCCAACCAAGTATCCCTCGCAAGCAGATTCACTTCCGATCATCAAATGGACGATAGGTGCACCCTTGTAGCCCATCTTGTGGTAAATGCCCTGGGTAAGCACGTCATTTGGAGTGCCATCCAATCTGATTTTAGGTACCACAAATAAGGATATCCCTTTTGTGCCGGCTGGCGCTCCTTCAATTCGGGCAAGCATCAAATGGATGATGTTGTCACAAGCATCGTGGTCTCCAGCAGAAATGTAAATTTTTTGTCCTCTGATGGAATAAACCCCCTCTTTTGGTGTAGGTACAGCGAGTGTAGTCAAGTCTGATAAAGAACTCCCAGCATCCGGTTCGGTCAAAGCCATGGTTCCTTGCCATTCTCCCGAATACATTTTGGGGGTATAGGCATCTCTAAGGTCGGTAGAACCAAAGGTTCGAATCAAGTTGGCCGCCCCTGTAGTCAAAAACGGAAAAACACTGGCAGAATAATTGGCTGCCTGTAGAATAAATCCTGCAGAAAGATGCAGCGTCCATGGGAGTTGCTGCCCACCTTCTTCGTAAGGAAAAATCGCATTGATCCAGCCATCGGCTCCAAACTGACGGATTATGGCCCGCATTTGGGGATGAACTTTCACTACTCCGTTTTCCAATTGGGGTTCCTGTCGGTCCATTTCCTTGAAAATGGGAAACAAGGATTTTTCGGCAATTTGGGCTGCAGCATCCAATACCAAATCAAAGGTTTCCTTGGAATGGTCAGAAAAGTAGGGATACTTCGTGAGCTCCAAGCAATCTTGGTTTTCGAAAAGTTGAAAGTGTAGGTCTCTTTTGGAATAGAAAGTAGCCATGATTTAGTCTATGTTTCTCAAATAACGGATTTAATCTGCTAGAAACCCTTTTTCAAAGTGTTCTGAAGAATTTTATGGTCTTTTTTCCTGTTTTTATTTTTTGTTGGCCACCCATAACAAGGCTTCTTCCACTCCACGGAGTTCGGCGAGACCTTTAAGTCTTCCGATAGCAGTGTAACCCGGATTTGGAGATTTTTTATGTAGGTCATCCAAGATTTGATGCCCATGGTCTGGTCGCATAGGAATTCTTTTTTTTCGTTTTTCCTGCCAGATCAAAACTTCTTGAATCACGGAGACCATGTCCACATTTCCTTCGAGGTGGTTGTCTTCGTAGAAATTTCCCTCAGCATCTCTTTTTGTGCTCCGCAGGTGGAGAAAATGAATTCGCTCCCCAAATTCCCGTACCATTGCAGGTAAATCATTGTCTTCCCGTACGCCATAGCTACCGGTGCAAAAGGTAAGTCCATTGTGTAGGCTTGGGGTTTGACTGAGGATGCGTCGTGCATCTGCCGCAGTGCTTACCACTCTTGGCAATCCATACAAGGAGAAGGGAGGATCATCCGGATGGATACATAAGTAACAACCCACTTCTTCGGCAACTGGTGTAATGGCATCCAAGAATAGGCGCAGATGCTCAGCCAATCGCTTTGCATCGATACCTGCATAGGTCTTGAGCATTTCTCGGAATTCTTCTAGGGTAAAGCCTATTTCTGAGCCGGGTAGCCCCTTTAGAATGTTGTCCAAAATCAATTGCTTTGATTCGGGACTTAGGCTTTGGAAGTAGGATTCAGTAGCTGCAATTTCTTCTGCCGAGTATTCCATGCGAGCTTCGGGTCGCTGAAGTATAAAAAGATCAAAAGCAATGACTGCTTTTTTCTCATAGAGCAAGGCCTTGGCACCATTGGGGAGGAGGTATTCCAGGTTGGTTCGTGTCCAATCCAAAAGGGGCATGAAATTGTAGCAAACAGTAAAAACACCCTCTGAAGCTAGATTTCGAAGGGTTTGCTTGTAATTTTCTAGGAGTTGTAGGTAGTCTCCACTTCTAGTTTTGATTTGTTCATGTACGGGTACCGACTCCACTACCGACCAAGTAAGTCCCGCTTTTTCAATTTCGTTTTTTCTCAAGCGGATTTCTTCTCGAGACCAAATCGCCCCATTGGGGATGTGGTGGAGCGCAGTGACTACTCCTGTAGCGCCAGCTTGTCGGATATCCTTTAAACTTACTGGATCCTTGGGGCCATACCAGCGCATGGTTTGTTCCATTTTATAGTTCATGGAAATTTGATTTTTTTTGGTTAAAAGCAATTCAATTTAAACCCCAGCATAAGCGCTGAATCCACCGTCAACGGCGACTACGCTGCCCGTGACAAAGGCTGATGCGTCGCTGCATAGCCAGTGTAAGGCCCCCAATAAATCCTCCGGTTGTCCAAATCGATCCATCGGGGTATGGCTGATGATCTGTTGACCTCGTTGGGTTAGGCTTCCATCTTTTTCAGTAAGCAAGGCTCTATTTTGTTCGGTTAGGAAAAACCCTGGAGCCAACCCATTCACCCTGAAGTTGGGACCATGTTTGGTAGCCAATTCTACGGCCAGCCATTTGGTCAAATTATCAATAGCTGCTTTGGCAGACGCATAGCCCATGACGCGTGTCATAGGGCGAGTAGCAGCCATGGAACTGATATTGAGGATATTACCACCTTTATTTTTAATAAGTAGGGGTAGAAAAGCCTTGATCGGAAAAACTGTACCCAAGTAATTCAAGTCCATCACCTGCTTTAATGCCTCACTATCCAAATCCAAAAAAGTTTGATCAGGACGGATTACCGCTCCAGGCATGTTTCCTCCAGCTGCATTGATCAGGATGGAGATGGATTCGTGTTGTGTTGAGATCAATTGAGCTACTTTCTCAAGGGATTCCTCATCTGTAACATCCGCATAATACCCCCATGCTTTGCCTCCTTGGGCAAGAATTTGATCGCGCAAGGCATTTACTTTCTCGGGCGTTCTTCCCAAGAGTAAGAGTTCTGCCCCATGTGAAGCGAGGTATAGGGCCATTGATGCTCCAAGAACCCCCGTAGCGCCGGAGAAAAGCACTTTCTTTTGGGTTAGGTCAAATAGATTTGAGGGATTCATCGGGAAAGGCTAAAGTTTTGTGGACTAAAGTTGAAGTAGTTTTTGGCATTGTAATAGCAAATGTCTTGGATGATTTTCCCCAGCCATTGCGGATCCCAAGGCAACTCTCCTTGCTCGACTTCCTGACCAATTAATTGGCATAAGATCCTGCGGAAGTATTCGTGTCTGGGAAAGGAAAGAAAGCTTCTTGAATCGGTAAGCATGCCAATGAAGCAACTCAAGAGCCCTAGATTTGAGAGTGCATTGAGTTGTTTTTCCATGCCGTCTTTTTGATCCAAATACCACCATCCTGATCCATACTGTATTTTTCCTTTGATTGATCCATCATTGTAGTTTCCAATCATGGAGGCAAAAACTTCATTGTCACGAGGGTTGAGGTTGTAAATGACGGTTTTGGCGAGCTGGTCCGTTTTATCCAATTCGTTGAAAAAAGCTGCCAAGGAACTTGCCTGGTCAAAATCACCGATGGAGTCGAATCCTGTATCGGGCCCTAACTTTTGAAGCATGCGTTCATTTGTATTGCGTAGTGCCCCTAAATGAAATTGCTGTACCCATTCCTTTGCGTGATAGCGCTTGGAAAGTTGGAAGATCACTTCAAACTTGAAATGTTCAAGTTCATCGCTAGAGGGCAACTGTCCTTTCAAGGTATTCGAGAGGATGCGATCCACGGATAATCCTACATTTTTGGAAAAATAGAGGCGGGATAACCCATGGTCGGCGACACGGCAGCCATTTGCATGAAAGTAGTCGATGCGGTTGAAGAGAGCTTCAATTAGGGTATCGAAGGAATTGATTTCAAATCCTACGACTAAACCAAGTTTTTGCAAATATGCTTTGAACTGTTCCGGTTGCTCAATGCCGAAAGCCTTATCAGGCCGAAAGGTAGGATAGACTTGTAGGGAAGCACCTTCCTGATGAACCGCCAAATGATGCTCCAAGGTATCGGTGGGGTCATCGGTGGTTCCGACCACTTCCACTTTCATGTGTTGCAGGAGCCCTCTTACGCGGAAAGATTCCTGCTGTAGCGTTGCTTTTGTTTCCGCATAAATCTGACTTGCATTGCTTGGTTTTAGGAGTTCTTCGATCCCAAAGTACCGTTTCAATTCCAACGCGCTCCAATGAAAAAGAGGATTGCGAAGGGTATAGGGTAGGGTGTAAGCCCACTTGTCAAACTTCTCTTTTGCTGAGGCATTTCCAGTAATGTATTGCTCGTCAATCCCAAGGGTTCGCATGGCTCGCCACTTGTAATGATCCCCTGCCAGCCAAAGATCTGTGATGTTTTCAAACTTTCGATTGGATGCGATTTCAGCTGGAGAAAGGTGGTTGTGGTAATCGATAATGGGGAGGTCCTTGGCGTAATCCTGGTAGAGCTGTTGGGAAAATTTATTCTTCAATAAAAAATCATCCGAAAGAAAAGGTTCTTGCTGGTTTGAACTTAGCATTATGTAAATAAGTAACTTATTAACAATAAGATAGACTGAATAAATTAAACTAACACTTAATTATTTTTTCACTTTTTTAAGTCTTCTTGTAGTTGATCAAAAAGACCAATTTGTGAATCAAATCGCTGGAGGAGCCCAGCCTTTTTCATATTCTCGACTCCACAAAGCCATTGCCTTAGGGGAATTGATAATGTGTCCATTTTTAGGATCACAGGTCAAGGCTTCTCCGGTACGGCTACTGATATTGGCTAGGTGACACAATAGGGTAGACACCGCACCTTCTTCAATGGTCGAGTTTTGTTTTTCTGTTCCCCGTACTGCATTAAAGAAATTGACAATGTGTAAGGTACTCATATCCCCTCCACCGCCGAGGGCTGTTCCTGCCTCGTTGTTTGACGCTAGATTGGATTTGATTTCTTTTCCAGAACGATCCATTAGTCGGTATCCACCGCGATCCACATAGACGGTCCCTTCCGAACCATAAATGATCGTTCCTCGGTCTGAACCATAAGTTTTGTAATTATTTCGGCTTTTTCCATCCCACTGGATGACTTTTCCATCTCCAAATTTGAAGGTTGCATCCATGGTATCGTACATGGTCCATCCGTCTTCTGGGTAGTGCATTTTGCCAGCTACCACGGACACAGCAGTGGGAAATTCCACCTGTAGCGCCCAGCGGGCCACATCTAACTCATGGGTTGCATTGTTGCCCGTTTCCGCAGTGCCATAATCCCAGCCATACCAATGCCAATTGTAATCCCAGGTATCGTGAAAATAGGGTTTCCGGGGCGCAGGGCCCTGGAAAAGATCCCAATCTAAGCCAGCCGGTGCTGCTTGTTGGACGGGGTTAGGAACCGACCCTCGGGAATTGCTGTAAAAGGCCTTGGCGAAGTACACCTTACCTATGACTCCCTCGTGGATGGCTTTGATGATTTCCTTACTTTCTGGAGCGGAGCGCTGCTGGTTGCCCATTTGCACCACCTTGTTGTATTTCTTTTGTAGCGCTACGAGCACTTCTCCCTCACGAGGGTTGTGGGAACAAGGTTTTTCTACATAGACATGCTTTCCTCGCTCTAATGCAAGCCAGGTGCCCGGTGCATGCCAGTGATCAGGAGTAGCATTGATGAGCACATCGACCTCCTTATCATCCAATACCTTGAAGATATTTTGCTCTTGCTTGGGTTGGTAATCGATCCATTTTTCAAAGTTTTTCGCTGCCTTGGGCATTTGAGACTGCATGGCATCGCAGAGGTAAAGCAAATTGACGTTGCTGCTCTTCAATCCAATGGGCTCGTAAAATGCACCTACACGCCTTCCCAAGCCTGCAATAGCTACATTCAATCTGTCGTTTGCACCCAGAATGCGGGCATAGGACTTAGGTGAAAAGGCTAGTGAACCAAGGGAGGCTACCCCAAGGGTTGCAACCGCACTTTTCTTGATGAATTCTCTTCTGTTGGATTTGCTCATAGTGGTATTGGCTTCCCTGATTTATTTCAGGGGTTTGATTTTGATGTTTTTGTATTGCACCGCATCTCCATGATCTTGGAGAAGAATGCGGCCTTGTTCGGCTTCGCCAAATTTATTCCAGATCGCATACTTGCTGATTGCGACCAGGTCACGGTAGGATTGGGATCCTCTTTGGTATTCGAGTACTTTGACTCCGTTGAGGTAATGCTCCACCTTATTGTCCGGGTAGACTATGACTCTTCCTTGGTTCCATTCTCCTGGTTTACGCACAAATCGGGCTTGCTTTTCGGCTTTGATCAAGTCATACAAGGAGGCGAGTGTTCGGTTGCCATCTCTTCCCATCTTGGCATCGGGATGGAGGGCATCGTCTAGGATTTGGTATTCCAGGCCAATTGCTGACCCTGTATTTCCTTCGGAAAGGGTAACAAAGTACTTGACCCCACTATTTGCGCCTTCGCTGATGTTGAAATCAAATGCCAAATCGAAAGCTTTGAATTGCTCTGTGGTGACGATATCACCGAAAGTCATGGATTCGCTTCCATCGGATTTTTGAATTTGGAGGATGCCATCTGCGATGCTCCAGCCTTTTTCTGGGAAGGCATCCTTGTAGGCACCTACCCAACCTTTGCTCGTTTGGCCATCAAAAAGCAATTTCCAGCCCTGCGCTTTCTCCTCTGGGGTCAATTCATTTTTGATGGTGCTGACTACAAAAACGGGCTTTTTGAAGGGGATAGGCTGTAGGTTTTCCGTTTGCACGCGGATATTTTTAAAATAGGTTTTCCTGCCCTCGTCTTCTTTGGATTGGATGCTGTGCACTTGAAGGCCAATAAATCCTCTGGCATCTATGGCATCCACAAAGTAGGCAACTTCCTGTCCATTGACCCAGGTTTTGAGGGTGTTGCCAATGGCTTCGATGCGGTAATGATTCCATTCACCTAGTTTAAAGGCAGATTTGGCAGCGGGATTGAGATCCAAAGGATAAAACCAGCCGCGTCGGGCTTCGTCGTAGATACCTCCCGACCAGGCTCGTGGGCTGGGATCGGCTTCTACTTGGTATCCAAAGACCAGACCCTTGCCCTCATTCTTACTTGCATCGTATTGGCCGCGGGCCATAATTCCACTATTGGAAGAGGAATGGCTTATTTTGAGTTCCAATTCGAGGATAAAATCCCCATAGGTATCCTCCGTAATCAGAAATGTGTTCCCTGTGCCATACACGGCAGTACCTTCAATTGTTCCATCCTTTACAGCAAAGGCAGCTTTTCCAGCCACGGCTTTCCAGCCATTTAGGTCTGTGCCATTGAAGATGGACTTCCATTTGGCTTCTTGTGCAAGGCTTGGCAGTGCCAATAGGAGGGCCATGCAGGCCATAAAAATGCGCGTATTCATGAAGTTGGGTTTATTGCAATAACAAGTTTTGCACGATTGGACAAAACTCGATTCGAAATCAAGATACAAAAACTAGTTGAAGTGTACGCAAGGAAGGAAGGTTGAATAGCTGGATTTTTTTTCGAGTATTCCCTTTCCTGTTTTGTACTTTTGTGCATGCTTGATTTTAATACCAAAGGAAAGGTTTTCATTACTTGTAAGGACCGTTCGGTTAGCTACTTGGAACAGGAGGTTCGTGAGCTGGGTTTTTTCCCTGTAGAAATTCGCCGGACTGGCATCGAGATTCTTGCTTCACTGGAAGAATGCATGGACCTCAACCTGCACCTGCGCACTGCTTCTCATGTCTTGTATGAAATCAAATCTTTTTACTTGCGCAATGCGGACGATATCTATAGGCGCTTTAAGGCCATTCCTTGGGAGGATTATTTGGATGTGGACGGGTATTTTTCGGTCAACTCGGTTGCCGAAAATGAATCCATCACCACACCTTTGATTGTGAATGTGAAGGTAAAAGATGCCATTGTGGATCGCTTTCGAGAGCTGAAGGGGAGGAGACCCGATTCTGGTTCGGACTTTTCCGGATTGGTGATTCAGGTCTATTGGAAAGAAACCCAAGCCATCGTCTACCTGAATACTTCTGGGGAAACTTTGGCCAAGCACGGCTACCGCAAGATTCCAGGAAAGGCGCCGATGATGGAGGCCTTGGCAGCTGCTACCATTTATGCAACTGAGTGGAATACCCGAGTGCCCTTTATCAATCCCATGTGTGGCTCAGGGACTTTGGCCATTGAAGCAGCCTTGATGGCTAGCAAGCGCTACCCAGGTTTGTACAGGGATAACTACTCCTTTCAGCATATTCTGGGATACAATGAGGAAACTTTTCAAGCGAAAAAGCGAAAGTTGGAGAATAAAATCATTGCCAACCCAGGTGTAAAAATCATTGCCTCTGATATTTCCCTGCAAGCCATCACCTTCGCTCGGGAAAATGCGGCTTTTGCGGGGGTAGAAGACCTTATTGATTTTCAGACAGGGGATTTTGCAGAAACGGAGATTCCAGAAAAGCCACGTGGGGTGATTATGTTTAATCCAGAATATGGAGAGCGATTGGGGGATCTCACCGAAT
>CANGUK010000064.1 GCA_947457095.1 Cyclobacteriaceae bacterium | reverse complement strand
CAGCTGGTTCAGAGCATCTGCCTTACAAGCAGAGGGTCGGGGGTTCGAATCCCTCAACTCCCACATCAAATCCCGAAGAAATTCGGGATTTTTTTTTGTCTCAAAAACCGTAAGGATTATTCAGTAAAATCAATCAAAAAACCTCTTAAAAACTCAAAATTCGATGTTTTTAGATTTTTTCAATTCAAAAATTTAGGATTCTAAAGTGGTATTTTTTCAAGTTAAAATCCCTGCAAACTCTTGAAATTTTTAGACCTGAATTCGTTCATCAAATCCACTTGCAAAAAATTTGCAAAAAATTCTGGAAAAAAAGGGAAGGGATTTGCAAAAGGAAAGGGCTTCTGAGTTCAGTTACGTTCAAATTTTAAGGGATTAGATTTAGGCTTGAAATAGCCGATTTTTAGATGCGCTTACTATTAATTCCAGGTACTTTGGGGAGAAAGTGTTCGAATGATTGATTGATGTGTCAGTTCACCCATACGTGCAATGATTTGGATACACATGTTATTTTTATAGGATTCAATCTATTGATTTTCAACACAAATTGAATTTTTTCAACTTTCAAGCTTCTACTTAATTTTTTATTTGCAATATTATTGAATAAAAGAAATCTGGCTAAACTTAAGAGTCATCTTATTGAAAAAAAATACTCTTCAAAATTCCAAAACCCAAAGAATTGAAAGCCTTAGCATTACTATTTACGATTTTCTGCCTTGCATTCGCAACGATGGGACAAACCACTCGGAATTTTGATCCACCACTAATAGCCCAAGAGCTAGTTGCGACCAAAACCCATGAAAAGATTGTAGTAGACGGTATATTGCAAGAGGCAAGTTGGAAACTTACTACCCCTATCACTAATTTCTTTGCTATGGAACCAAGACAAGGCGAAGAAATTCAAAACCCTACTACAGTTCGAATCTTATTCGATGATGAAAACCTATATATAGGGGCATTTTGCCAAGACAGCCTTGGAAAAAAAGGAATTCGGGTTCAGGACTTAAAGCGGGATTTTGTGTATGGAGAAAACGATGCATTTTTAGTCCAGCTAGATCCCCAGAATCTTAAGCGATTTGCCATAAGTTTTCAAACTACACCTTATGGTAACCAGCGAGACCTTCAAGTATTTGATGATTCGTTTAAGGATACGGATTGGGATGCACTCTGGAAGGTGAGAACCACCATCCTAGATAGCGGGTATATGGTAGAAATGTCCATCCCATTTAAGTCCATTCGCTACACCCTATCCGAAGACTCAAATGAACCCACTTCTTGGGGCATAACTTTGGCAAGGTTAGCACGAAAAACGTACGAACAAAGTGTTTTTCCTGCCGTTCCTCAAGCATTCAGTCCCTATAGAATGACCTATGCGGCCCAACTTAAGGGCCTTGAACTCCCAAAACCAGCTGTTAATTTTAGATTGCAACCTTATGGAATAATACAATCCAGTAGGTCAAGAAATTTAATTGGTGAAGAAACCAACCAAACGAATTGGAAAACAGGTGGAGAAGCAAAATGGGCCATTACTCCAAGTTCTGTTTTAGACCTAACTTTCAATACGGATTTTGCTCAAGCAGATGTAGACCGAGCTGTGAATAACCTTACTCGCTTTAATGTTTTTTTTCCCGAGCGAAGGCAATTTTTTCTAGAGAACAGTGGAGTCTATGCTGGGGCAGATAACTCAGATATTAAACCTTTCTTTAGTAGATCCATAGGATTGTCCAATTCACAATTTAATTCTATTCCAATTCCAATAGATGCCGGGATGAGGTGGACAGATAGAAACAAAAATCGGACCCTATCCGGATTATATGTACATCAACAAGGAACTGAATTTCAGGCTCCAACCAACTTTTCTGTTTTTCGCTACCTCGCAAATTATGGGAAGCAAAATAATGTGGGGGTGATGCTAACTCAAAAAAATAATGAAAACCTCCCAGAAAAAGGCTTTGAAAGTCAATCCAATACGACACTAACCTTAGATGGATTAATCCGACCGAATGATTCCTGGACCATCAAATACCTAGCAAGTACCTCTAGACAAAATACAAATGACAGCATTGGGTTTGCTGGCTCACTCTATGTGGGTTGGTTCCCAAATAACTGGTATGCGGGTTGGGTTACGCAAGCCGTTAGTGAAAGGTACATACCAGGGATGGGTTTTGTATTTGCAAACAATACGATCAACCATAATCCGGGAGGTTATTACATCTGGCGGCCAAAAAAAGGATGGTTATCCAAATGGGTAAGGAGTTGGGATTCCGGACTATTTTTGAATTGGTTTCAGACATCCTCAACTCTCGCTACCCAAGAAATTAGTTTTGATATCTTCCCGATTTACATCAGAACTAGAAGCAACGCTTTAATATCCTACACCTTCTCACCAACTCGACAGAATTTTGATTTTTCTTTTCCCATTTTGGGTCAAGCAATTACCTCTGGCCAATACACTTACAATAGGCATCAATTCAGGTATCAGATGGATCAATCCAGAAAATTCAGCCTAGATACAAGGGGCTCTGTAGGGGGGTACTACAACGGTCAACTAAACAGTTTTTCGGTGGTAACTAGAATAGCTCCTATGCCTCAGATAGCCGCAGAATTAGGGTTTGAACACAATTCATTTGCCAATTTTGGAAATAAAAAAGTCCACTTTACTACAGATTTATTTACTGCTGGGATTCGATTGGCAGCCAACCCAAGACTTCAACTCTCTAGTTTTTATCAATACAATACGTTCGATAAAAATGGAAGGATCAACATTCGAGGAAGTTGGGAGTTTGCTCCTTTGAGTTTTGTTTACCTTGTATTTAATGATAGTTCAATCCAAGATAGTCCAGTTCAAAATCAATCTACCCTAACCAAGTTGAGCTACCTCAAACAATTTTAATCAGAATAGCGAATAATCCTACAAGAAGTAGAACTGCTAAATCCTTTACCCTTTTTGTATCTCTTCTCCAAAAATCTCCTTTACCACCCAGCCCTTACCTCATTCGGCTTGCTCAACTTGGCTCCACAGGTTGGGGAAAAATATAACTTTCTGAAAGCGCAGAGGTAGGTATTTCTGCCAAATGCTCCCTCCTGTAGCAGCAATGTATACAGGAGCACACTGAAGATAGCGAACGGCTGATTTGTAATGTACCAAAAGCCAAAAAAACATTCGCCTTCAAATCAAATTGACGCATTCTTCCACCCAACAAATATATTTACAAACTGTCAAAAAAGTCAACCACTTACCCCGAAATATTCAAGATTTTTTGTCTAAAAAACCGTAAGGATTATCCAGTAAAATTGAAAGTATCCCGTTTTTCGAGCCACTTACAATTTGGAAGTTAAAGATGGGTATTTGCTTTTTAATAGTCAGTAGGACTTTGGTTATTCAATGGTTAGCTCACGATTGAAAAACTCCTCAATTGAATAGTTTTTCCACTGGAGTTAAAATGGCCAAGGATCCTTAATTTTTGTGCCTTTATTCACCAATTCTAGCTCCTTATCGGTCATTAGACATTCCTTCAACTCTAACGTAATTTTTTCTTTTTGAGGATATTGGCCAATTAGCACCAGCTCATTTAGCCGGTCTCCATAGCGTTTATCCCATCTCGATTCAATCCACTTCTGATTGTCTAAATAGGAAGCATATCGGATTCGTTCCTGAAAAGGCATTGATGCCCACCAAACTCCAGCAGGTTCGGCCTTAAGACTTCCTCCTGCCTGTGACCAGGAAATAGCCTCATTCATTCGTGACCCAATATAAAACAGTCCTTTACTCCGGAGAATGGAAGCAGGCCAGTTGGATTGAATATAGTTCCAAAATCGAACCGGATGAAAAGGTCTTTTCTCCCGAAACACAAAACTGCTAATCCCATATTCTTCGGTTTCTGGGACATGTTTGTTTTCCAATTCTTCTATCCAAGCCGATGAAGAGGCTTCAAAAGCCTCATTGTATAATCCTGTGTTCAGAATATGGCCTAATTCCAGCTTGCTTTCTGTAGTTTGGATGACGCGGGCTCGAGGATTAAGTTTTCGGATTATCGCTTCGAGTTCCATGGCTTGCTCCTTCGATACCAAATCACACTTGTTCAGCAGAATCACATTGGCAAACTCGATTTGATCAGTGAGCAAGTTGACAATCGATCGGGTATCCTCAGGATCATCATTCATATTTCGGGTTAACACCGTCTCACAGCTTCCGTAATCCTTAGGAAAATTGTATGCGTCCACTACTGTCACCAAGGTGTCCAGCCTACTTACATCGCCCAAAATGGCCTTTCCATCTTCATCTATAAAAGTGAAAGTCTGAGCTACAGGCAAAGGTTCAGAGATTCCAGAACTTTCAATTAGCAAATAGTCGAATCTGCCCTCACGAGCCAATTTTCCTACTTCTTCAATCAAATCCTCTCTTAGTGTACAGCAAATGCAACCGTTACTCATTTCTACAAGCCTTTCTTCTGTCTTTGAAAGCGCATTACCCTTTTGAATTAATTGAGCATCGATATTGATTTCTCCCATATCATTGACGATCACTGCTACTCTCATCCCCTCTTTGTTGTGTAGAATATGGTTCAGCAGTGTTGTTTTTCCTGATCCCAAAAAGCCGCTTAATACTGTTACAGGTAGTTTTTTCATGATTTAGTTAGATTATGGTTGCATTTCGTATGATAAAACTCATCTCTTCCACGTCACTAGCATTCAGATCGAGAATTCCTTTGATCTCTAAAATTTGATCCATTTTCATCCGCGGTGGTTTGGCCTTGAGGTACACCACTGCCACAGACTCAGGTCCTGCGCCCCCACAAAAGAAGCATTCAGCCATAGGGTACTTAGAGATAATGAGGGTTTGACTTGGTTGAGAATCAAGTGGAATGTAGAAGCCTTTAATTACCACCTCTTTTCCTTTGAGGGCTTTCAATTCTTGAGTAAACTCTGGATAGAAAAAATACAGGTTGAAATTTTGGTTTAATTTTTCTTTGAAGGGAACCCGCTTAAACATTGCCCAAAGGTCCTGTCTTTGTTGGCCTTGTGCCGTCCAGACAAGGAAGAAAAAGGAGGAACAAAATAAAAGCGTTCTTAAGGCCATACAAATATAATTTGCAACAAAGTTGCGATAATTTTTCTGAGTTGAATTATTTTATGCTACTTTGTTGCATTAATATTTCTTAATTCTTCATTTATGCTTGAAATTCAGGGAATAACCAAAAAATTCAAACAGCATACTGCTGTGGATGGGCTGTCTCTTACCGTTTCGGAAGGAGAAGTTTTTGCCTTATTAGGTCCTAATGGCGCCGGAAAAACTACCACTTTGAATCTGATTTTGGGCTTTGAAAAAGCCGATCAGGGGACTATCAAAGTCGATGGATATGATGTAGCTAAGGATCTTTCAGAGGTTAGGAAGCGACTTGCATTTATTCCGGAAAATGTTCAGCTCTACCCTCACCTTTCAGGAAAGGAAAACCTGGCCTATTTTTCTCAGTTAGCCGGTATCCGTTACAGTCAGGATCAACTGAAGGATCTTCTTCTAGAGGCGGGCCTTCAGGAAAAAGCCCATGCCTCTCCAATATCCACCTATTCGAAAGGCATGCGTCAAAAAGTTGGCATTGCCATCGCCTACTCCAAAAAGGCCAAACTACTCCTTTTGGATGAACCAGCTAGTGGCTTGGATCCGCTTTCCAGTGCGGAGTTGTCCCAACTGGTCCGAAAAGTAGCCGCGCAAGGAGCCACTGTTTTGATGGTATCTCACGATCTTTTTCGGGTCAAAGAAACGGCAGATCGGGTGGGGATTTTTAAGAATGGAGAATTGAAAAAAATCGTTCATGCCAAAGATGTCACCGCCAATGATCTGGAACTTATCTATCAAGGAATTGTCGAATAGCTATGAAATCAATTCTATTTAATGAATGGAAAAATCTGCTCATCACTCCGGGAATGCAGGTAGCGGCATTTGTACTGATGGCAGCTCTTGGTTTTACTGCTTGGGCAGGCCTTGAGGAATACCGGGTAGTAGCCCAGATGGAGGGGGAAGCAAAGATCCATCTTCGACAGCAGTGGGAATCCATGGGGCCCAGTAATCCCCACTCTGCCGCACATTTCGGTACCTATGTTTTCAAAAAAAATCATGCGCTGACAGCCTTTGACGAAGGAGCAAATAGTTACGTAGGGAGGACGCTCTATCTCGAGGGCCATAGACAAAACGAACTGGTCCAAAGCGACGCAGCTCAGGGAGACGTGCTGTCTCGTTTTGGGAAGCTTCGACCTGCTTTGATTCTTCAAATTATCCTCCCGCTTTTGCTTCTTCTTTTTGCGTTTCAATCGGTACGATCTGAGCGGGATGCTGACCGATTACGGCTTTTGCTAGTGCAGGGAGTATCCTATTCTAAGCTGCTTTATGGGAAACTTTGGAGCCTTTGGATACCGGGAATGGGCTTTGTTTTGCTCACTTTGGGAATTCAAATGGGCTTATTGGGATTTTCAGGTCCACTGGTAGGTAGGGCTTTGCTGTTGGCTTTTGGCTATGGCCTTTTTTATTGGATTGTGATTGCTCTGGCTCTTTGGTTGAGTTCGAAAACAGTCAAATCCTATACCGCGCTTTCTTGGCTTCTGGGAATCTGGATTGTATGGGTGATTTTTTACCCTAAGGTTACCTATTCCGTAGCAGGAATTCTTTATCCTTTGCCGGACCGTGTGGAGTTTTCGACCAGCATGAAGGAAGATCGAAGTGCACTTTTGGATGGCCACAACCCTGAAGAAGAGGCGCTAAAAGTGCTAGAGGACAGCGTCCTACATGCTTACGGAGTTACTTCCAAGGAAGAATTGCCGATTAATTTTGATGGATTGTTGATGCAGGCCGATGAGGAGTTTGGCAATCGAGTGTGGGACAAGCACTTCGGTGAGCTCTATGATCAGATGCAAAAGCAAAAGAGCCTAGTGCAGTGGGCTTCCCTTCCCAATCCCTTTGGAAATCTGCAAAGCCTGAGCATGGGCGCAGCAGGTACTGACAATTTTCATCAGGTAGATTTTCTTCGGGAAGCGGAGGATTATCGGCGGGTTTTCATTCGAACCCTAAACGAGCGACATGCCTATGGGGGTTCCAAGACAGGAGATTGGGGATACAAAGAAGATCAGGAGTTTTTCAATTCTATCGCTGACTTTCAGTATGCTGAACCCTCTTTTCCTGACCTAATCCGCCAGCAAACCCCTTCCCTAATTTTGCTATTGGTCTGGATTGGACTTTTGGCTATTGGAATCTATCGAGTGCAACCAAAACTCTCTGCCCTATGAAGTTGAGACAAGCAATCCATTGGGAGTGGAAAAGTCTTTTTTCCTCCCCTTTCCTGAAAAGCATCATCGGGGTATTTATCCTGGCCTCCATTTATGGGATGTACAAAGGACGGCAAGTTTTCCTCCACCAAAAAGAGATTTTGGCTCAGCTCCATTCTGAATCCGAAACTGTGGTAGCCGAAGCGCTCCAGCTCTACCAAGAAGGAAAGGTGGGGCCGGAGAGCAGACCATGGGTTGATATCCGAACGCCATTCTACGCCTATTTGGTTTATCTTAAGCCTTTATTGGGCTTGAGTCCAAGTCCTTTGATGGTTTTCTCCGTAGGACAAGCAGAATCCTTCCCATACTTCAAGCGCGTCGACCCATTCAGCTCACCCTATGACCATGATATGGTGCCTGAAATCAGCAATCCTGAGCGGATTTCTTTGGGTAGTCTGGATTTTGGCTTGATGTGGATTTACCTTCTTCCTTTGGTCTTGATTGCATGTGCCATGCGAATCGGGAGTTTTGAGCGAGAGGTACAGCTTTACAAGTTGATTGGGACGTTGGGAAATGAAAAAAAATGGAAGGTGCAGCGATTCGTCGCTTTAGCAATTTTCTTTTTGCTTCTCCTTAGCCTACTTCTCTTGATTGGCTGGATGATGGGAGAAGGGCAAGCTAATCTGGTTGAGATTGGGACGATGGGCTTTTGGGCGATGCTCTATTTGCTATTTTGGTTAGTCTTACTGTTTTTCCTCTCTGAACTACAGTTGCTTCAAACTGGGCAGGCTTTGATTTTCTTTTTGGCGTGGATCCTATTTGCGCTGATTATCCCAGGTGCAGTGCAGCAGGCGATAGCACTTCAATTTCCCAACACCTTATCCTTGGAAATGATCGATGCCAAACGGAGTGGAAAAACTGAAATCTATGAGCAGGAATTTAGAACAACCAAAGCAAAGATTCTGGAGAGTCACCCGGAATTGGACCAAAGTCTTCCGGATAGCCTGAGGACAGAAAGAGCCTTAGAAGGAATCTACATGGCAGCCTATCGAGAATTTCTCTCGGAAGTCACCCGAAAACTGGATTCTGTTCAATCCGAGAAAGTGTCACGCGCTCGCGCTTGGTTTCCTATCAATCCGGTGTCTTTTTTCCATCACCGACTGAGTCATCTTGCCCGTACTGACTATGATGCTTATCAGCAATTCAAACAAGAAATCACTCACAAGGCTGAAGAACTTAATTTCCAGATTTTTTCTCAGGAATGGGAAGGAGTCGTAGTTGACGAGAAGATATTTTTACAAACGCAAAAAGTCTTGAATGAGAATCAGTAGTGTTCTGTAATCAGAAAAAATCTCTCAACTTTCTTCTAGTAGAGTCTGAAAAAATTAGGTCTTTCCATTGAAGCGATTACAGGTAAGAGATCAACAATTTTCTTTCCTAAAAAAGGACCCGGAAGGGTCTTTTTTAGTTTGTGACCAGTGGGGATTTTCTTGCAAAAAAACTGCAAAAAAAGAAGGAAAAAGGTTGAAAAAATTGAAAACCAAGGTGAATTAGATAAAATATAAGTAGTTAATAATCAGTATATTGACTGAGAATTAAAAATCTGGAAATGGGTCTTTTATTCCTTACAAGCAGAGGGTCGGGGGTTCTCCCGTATTTCTACGGGATCAACTCCCACATCAAGTCCCGAAGAAATTCGGGATTTTTTTTGTCTCAAAAAATTTAAGAAGTCAGTAACTTTTTATCTTAAAAACTTCTTAAAAACTCAAATTTAGATGTTTTTAGATTTTTTCAATTCGAAAATCTCGGGTTATTGTGTAAGTACCCCTAAAATTCGGGCTGGACATTAGTTGATAAATCGATTAATACCTGGTTACTTGGTTTGAGTAGCAAATAAAAAGCTCAATACCCATACTTTCCCTTCCACCGCTTGGAAAGGAAGGTGCGTAGTTCCTGCTCCCGGGCGTTGTCCCCAGGTTGGTAGAGGGTGGTCCCTTTGATGTCCTCGGGGAGGAATTCTTGATTCACAAAGTTGCCCGGGCCATCGTGGGAATACTGGTAGGCTTTGCCATAGTTCAACTCTTTCATCAATTGCGTAGGGGCATTCCGTAGGGCCAAGGGCACAGGAAGGTCTCCTGTTTCCTTCACCAAGGCCTGGGCTTGGTTGATAGCGAGGTAGGATGCATTGCTTTTAGGTGAACTTGCCAAGTAAGTGACGCATTGGGACAAGATGATGCGGGATTCTGGGTAGCCGATTAGTTTGACCGCATCAAAGCAGTTGGTGGCCAAAAGCAAGGCGTTTGGATTGGCATTCCCGATATCTTCGGAAGCAAGTATCACGAGTCTACGTGCAATAAAGGTCAATTCCTCTCCTCCTTCAATCATCCGTGCGAGCCAATACACTGCCGCATTCGGATCGGATCCGCGGATGGATTTGATAAAGGCGGAGACGATGTCGTAATGCTGCTCTCCAGACTTGTCATACAAGGCTACCTTTTGTTGGGCTACCTGCATGACGCGCTCGTCGGTAAGTATGCAGGGATTTTCGGGCAAGCTTTCGATAACGATCTCCAGCAAGTTGAGCAGTTTTCGTCCATCGCCACCGGAGATTCGGAGCAAGGCATCTGTTTCTTCGAGGACTACTTCCTTTTTTTTCAGTTCAGCATCCTGGTTCAGCGCTTGGTGAATCATGGCTTCCAAGTCGACTTTTCCTAAAGGATGTAGGGGAAATACCTGGCATCGGGAGAGTAGGGCGGCATTGACCTCAAAAGAAGGATTTTCAGTAGTGGCCCCGATCAATCGGATGCTCCCTTTTTCTACTGCCCCAAGCAAGGCATCTTGCTGGGATTTATTGAAGCGATGGATCTCATCGATAAAAAGAACTGCCCCTTGTTGGAATTTGGCCTTTTCGAGCACCTCTCGGATGTCTTTTACCCCCGAATTGATGGCGCTGAGGGTGTAGAAAGGGGCTTTGATTTCATTGGCAATGATATTGGCGATGGTTGTTTTTCCTACGCCTGGAGGTCCCCATAGAATCAATGAAGGCACATTGCCTGACTTGATCGCTTGGTACAAAAAAGACTGGGGGCTGGACAGGTGCTCCTGGCCAATCAGTTCCTCCAATCGGCTTGGGCGCATGCGTTCGGCTAGTGGGGTGGAGTTCATTTTTTAGAGGCAAGATTTGTTAGTATCCTGCCTGCGGCAGGCAGGCAAGTAGGGCAATCAGGTAATTGTACGTTTCTTCTTTATTCTTCAATCAGAGTTCAGCATTCGCTATTTTTTTGGGAGTATCCAATTTAAAATTCTATATGAATCAGAATTCCTACTTTGTCGGTCTAGGGTAGGTTTATTGTTTCTCACATCAACTTAATGTCGAACGCATAACGCCGATCGAAGAATGATGAATTTAAAATTGTACCAAGTAAGAAGTACAATGTACCATGCTGGAGTTAGGGTGGTGGTTACTTGATACCATCTTATGAACATTATCTGCGTCAATCAAAAATTGAAATACTCGTGAGAGGTCTTGAACTTTGGTGGATGGTTAAAATCGAAATTCTTTGAAGATCAAAAATGACGTAGATGATCCTGAAATTCCTGAAAATGATTTCCCTAATGTTGTTATTATTTAATTCAGGCACTATTCGGCCAATTTCTGGGTGTTCGATGATCAAATTTTCTTTTTCGAAAATCTGATCTACCAGATTCTCAGAAAATTTCTCCGAGAAACTAGAAAAATAAACTTGGATTCTGTAAATATCTTCAATGGCTTGTTTGGACCAGGTTATTTTGACCATTCTTTCATCACCTTTTTTGCCTGATCAGTCGTGAATGTTTCTCCTCGCTCCGCTTGTCTGAGGCCGGTCTCAATCTTGTTGAGAAGAATTAATCGATCCATCAATTCTTCGATGGAGAATTCCTCAGGGAGTGATTTGATGACTTCTATCGCTTTGTCTTTGGTAATCATGGATTTATCTTTTGTTTAATTTAACAAGAAAAATTCAATCTAGGCTAATTCAACTCCTAGAAATCTGTTTTCCAAATTCCTCCAAGTGATCGTCAACAAAGTCGAGGTGGGTTACAAAGCGCACCAGGTCTTTACCAAACTTTACTCCCTTGATGCCCTTGCTAATTAAGGCCTGAAGGTAGGCTTCAGGACTAATTCCCTCCAATCGGGCAATGACAATGTTGGTGGCCACAGGAAGTACTTCTACCACATGAGGTGCCTTCACCAGAAATTCCCCCAAAGTACGTGCACGTTGGTGGTCTTCCTTTAGGCGCGCTACCTGATGATCCAAGGCATAGATTCCCGCTGCCGCCAGAAATCCAGCCTGTCGCATGCCGCCCCCAAAGACCTTCCGCACCTTACGAGCACGCTTGATATCCACCTTTGAACCCAAAAGCACAGATCCGATGGGGCAACCCAGGCCCTTGCTCAGGCAGATAGAAATGGTGTCAAATAAGTTGCCCCAGGCGGCAGGAGCATCGCCTGTTTCTACCAAGGCATTGAACAGGCGAGCACCATCGAGGTGAAGTTTGAGACCTTTTTCTTGACAAAGCGCCTGAATGGGTCTTACCTCGTCTAAGGTATAGATGCTTCCCCCACCTTTGTTCATCGTATTTTCTAGAGAAACGAGCGTAGTCTCCGGTGCATGCACATCGTCCGGGTTGATGGATTCGGCCACTTGGGAAGCGGTGATTTTGCCCAAGTCCCCAGTCAGGAGCTTTACCGAGGCCATGGAGTTGGCCATGATGCCTCCCCCTTCGTAGAGGTAGATGTGGGAATGCTGGTGGCAGATCACTTCCTTTTGAGGACCGGTATGCAAGCGGATGGCGATTTGGTTGGTCATCGTGCCGGAAGGGCAAAATAGCGCTGCTTCCTTTCCAAAAAGGGTGGCTATCTTTAATTCCAGGGCATTGACCGTTGGGTCTTCTCCAAATACATCGTCTCCTAGTGGAGCTGCGTACATGGCTTCCCGCATTCCTGTGCTAGGCTTGGTGAGCGTGTCGCTTCGTAAATCTAGAGTCAGCATATTTATTTCTCGTCTTTTTTAAAGAATAGGTCTAGGCCACTTTTTCGCTTTTGAAAGATTTCTTCCATATCCGAAAGTTCCAGGTTAAGGGCTTTGGTAGAAATTTGAATTTCTACAAGAGAGATTCCCAAGGAAATCAGCAAGGACACCATGCTGCTTACGAAAACCCAGTTGGCCGCTGCAGTAAATCCTTTGAAGAGCAAAAACATGCAAATCACGCAAAGCAAAAAGCTAAATACCCCAAAAAGTTGCATGTTTTTGATCAGTGTAAGTCTTCTGCGAAGGTTGTGGATCTGCTCCACAATGATCTCCTGATCTGGGTCTTTGAGGTAGTTTTTGTGTAGTCCTCGAATGAGCGTGGCGATGGCCAAAAACCGATTGGTAAAAGCCAGCATCAGCAAGGTGATGGCTGAGAACAAGAGTGCAGGAGTGGAGAGTTGGAGTTCCATCGGAATAGAGCAGGTATGGACTGTAAGTTGAGAAAAAGAAATGAAAAAGCCCGCTCCCAGCTTTCCAATTGATTCAAATTGGAAGGCTTAGAAGCGGGCTTCAGAAAGATTTTTAGCTTACAAGTGGATGACTTCGTCGTAGGCTGCTGCTGCCGCTTCCATAATCGCTTCGGACATGGTTGGATGCGGGTGCACAGTTTTGATCAATTCGTGACCGGTAGTTTCCAGTTTACGAATTGCTACGATCTCGGCGATCATCTCGGTGACATTGGCACCGATGAGGTGAGCTCCCAATAGTTCGCCGTATTTTTTATCGAATACCAGTTTCACAAAACCCTCCTTTGCACCTGATGCAGAGGCTTTTCCGGATGCGGAGAACGGGAACTTGCCAATACGCACTTCGTGTCCAGCAGCCTTGGCTTTGGCTTCGGTCATGCCTACAGAGGCAATCTCTGGAGAGCAATAGGTACATCCTGGGATGTTGCCATAATCTAGCGCCTCTGGATGGTGTCCTGCGATTTTTTCTACGCAAATGATGCCTTCAGCAGAAGCCACGTGCGCCAATGCCGGTCCAGGAACCACATCACCGATGGCATAGTAGCCTGGCATGTTGGTTTGGTAGTACTCATTCACTTGGATTTTTCCTTTGTCAACTAAAATCCCTACCTCTTCTAATCCAATATTTTCCAAGTTGGAAACGACACCTGCCGCTGAAAGAACTACGTCACATTCCAGAACTTCTTCTCCTTTGGCTGATTTTACGGTCACTTTGCAACCCGCGCCTTTGGTGTCCACTTTGGTGACCTCGGAGGAGGTCATGATGGTGATTCCAGATTTTTTATAGCTCTTCTCAAGAGCTTTGGAAACTTCCTCATCTTCTACGGGTACGATTCGGTCCATGAATTCCACGATGGTTACCTTGGTACCGATGGCATTGTAGAAGTAGGCAAATTCCACCCCGATGGCTCCAGAACCTACTACTACCATGCTCTTAGGTTGCGTTTCTAGGGTCATCGCCTTGCGGTAGCCGATTACTTTTTCGTTATCAATCTTCAAGGTAGGAAGTTCTCTTGCGCGAGCACCGGTTGCGATTAAGATGTGGTCTCCGGCATAGACGGTTTTTTTGCCATCCTTGTCCGCTACCTCTACTTTCTTTCCAGGCTGAATTTTTCCCCATCCTGAAATGATTTCGATTTTATTTTTCTTCATCAAAAATTGCACACCCTTGCTCATGCCATCTGCGACACCGCGGCTGCGCTTAACCATGCTGCCAAAATCTGCTGTAGCGCCATTCACGGTGATACCGTAGTCGCTGGCATGGTTGATGTATTCGTAAACCTGTGCGCTTTTCAACAACGCTTTGGTGGGGATACAGCCCCAGTTGAGGCAGATTCCGCCCAACTCCTCTGCTTCCACAATGGCAGTTTTCAGTCCAAGTTGTGAAGCACGAATAGCCGCCACGTATCCTCCCGGTCCGCTACCCAGCACAATCAAGTCAAATTTTGTCGAAGACATAGTTTAATGGATTTGATATCAAAATAACTTCGCAAAAATAGGTCTTT
>CANGUK010000063.1 GCA_947457095.1 Cyclobacteriaceae bacterium | reverse complement strand
CCTTTATTTTGATCAAAAGAGGCTTGGAGGTATTTTCTCCTGGCGAGGTGGGCGCTTACCGCATGGTAGCGGCAGCAAGTTTACTACTCCCTTTATCGCTTCCCCGCATCAAGCAACTCAGCAAAACGCAGGTAAAAAATTTACTGGTTACTGGCTTGTTGGGCAGCTTTATCCCTGCTTTTCTGTTCCCCATCGCACAAACACAATTGAGTAGTTCGCTCACGGGTGTATTGAATGCGCTTACCCCGCTTTTTGTGGTCTTGGTGGGCGCACTATTCTTCAATACTTCGATCACAAAAAGAAATGGATTAGGCTTGGTCATCGCCTTTTTGGGTGTGTTAATCCTGGTGACCTTTAAGGAAGGAGGAGGATGGGACTCCTTGACTGATATCAATGCATTCGCTTTGTATGTTATTGCTGCCTGTATCTGTTACAGCATCAATTTGCACTTCATCAAGTCTCGATTTACCAAACTCAAGTCCATCGAAATCTCTTCGATTTCCCTGCTGATGATTCTTCCTCTGGCCCTGCTTTACTTGTTTGCTGGCACAGACTTTTCCTACAAAATGGCCACTCATCCTCGGGCCTGGGAGGCACTTGGTTACGTCACCATCTTGGGCATGGTAGGTACGGCATCCGCCTTGATCCTGTTCAATATCATGATCAAAAGCGCGAGCCCATTTTTCGCAAGCCTAGTCACTTACACCATTCCCATCGTAGCTATTCTTTGGGGAGTTTTGGATGGAGAAGTCCTCCTCTTGGGGCATTACTTCGGCATTGCTGCGGTTATTGTAGGGGTTTGGGTTGGGAATCGGAAGTAGTATTCTTCCCATTTCTTAAAAACCACAGACCCAAACCTAGGTCATTGAGGCACTTTAGTAGTTTAGACTCCCTTTAATTTCCCTTAACCATCCGTTGTCTCCAAGCTGAAGCCAGCATAGGGAGCTGCTGATAGGATTTTATCCCCGCCTTGACTCCTTGTGATTTTAGAAAAATGTCGTTGGATTTTCTACTCAATTCAAGTGAAATGGGGGAATAAGCCTCATTGGACTCTCGAATGGAGATTAGATCTTGGATTATTCCACTTGGTAAATTTTTTATCCATTGCATGGCTCCCTCTGGGTCCATTCCGTGGTAATCTCGAAGCTGGTAGCGGAGCAATAAAAGATGCGCAGTATACCGCAAAACCGGTTCCTCCGCATGCGTACATACCACCCAAGCAATAAAATTGGCTTCCCCCTCGTCCGTGACACCATAGCTATGGGCCATTTCATGGGCTATGGTAAAGGGCTTTTCCAGAGCATGTAAACTTGGATCGAGGTAGCTCTCACCAGTATAAGGGAAGTAAATTCCTAGAATCCCCAATCTCCGCATAAATCCTTCAGGAGGAAATTCCTTAGTACGTGGGCGACCTGTAAAATTCAAGCCCAGCACCTCCAAATTCTCCTGCATGGTCGCACGCACCAGATCCTCCAGATCGGAATACTCCATCAATTCGGTGAGGGCTGTGGTGTCCTGGCTTATGCGTCCTCGGTCCATGGAGGCCAAGCGCTGCGTGAGCTCCATTTCGGCTGTAAGTTGCTCTAGATTGAGGGGTTTGGGCTGCAAATCCAGCTGCTGGAAGATAGGAGTGCGCTGGTAGTTGTAGCCCCAGAGAAGTAGAAAAAAAAACACCAAGCCACCCATTCCATTGGCGCTTGCTTGCAGCAAATACTTTGCTCGATTTTTTCCTCCCTCAACACCAAAAAAACGGCGTAAACTAATCCCAAAAAGTCCGATAATCAGCCCTAGAAACAGGTAAACAGTAGGAAAAGGCAGGTACCCGAAACTGAGGTCGATGCCATTTCGGATAGCAGGAAATAAAGTTCGTGAATAGAATTGATCGGTTAGCTCTGGGAATAAGCCCGCTAGCACCCGGAGTCCGAGTGCTAGCAATCCTAGGAAGGCCCAGGTCCAATTGTATCTAATCATGCAGAAAAGGCCTAGACGCCCTCAGCCTGTACTTCCTTCACCTCAGGAAGCATCCGAGTAAGCAGGTTTTGAATGCCCGCCTTCAAGGTCACTGTACTGGAAGGACAGCCCGAACAGGAGCCTTGCAAAAGTACTTTTACCACCCCGTCCACAAAGGAATGAAATACGATCGCTCCCCCATCTTGCTCTACGGCAGGACGGATGTATTCATCGAGAATTCCTTTGATTTTTTTAACGATCTCCGAGTCTTCGGCATCAAAAAGCGGGTCCTTGGTGACCACTACTTGTACGGCCTTTTTTCCAGATTCTAGGTATTGTCGAATATGGTCTCGAAAGATGGTCTGTACCTCAGCCCATTCTACCTCCTCAGATTTGGTGATGGTCACAAAATTGGAGGCAATAAAAACGCGCTGCACGGCAGCAAAATTGAAAAGCTCCTTAGCCAGCTGGCTGGATTCAGCGCTTCCCGCATCAGGAAAATCATAACTAATTCCCTCCTCCACCAACATGAAATTGGCCACAAACTTGAGGGAATTGGGGTTGGGATTGGCCTCCATGTAGAGGTGAACAGGTCTTGCTTGTGCTTGTAGCATGGGATTGAATTGGGTTACTAGCAAAAACCAATTTTGGCTTCAGAAGTTCCGCTTAAGTTTAAATTTTGCTTATTTTTTTGGGAGGGTTCCCTTGGCGGCGTACCAGATGCCTCCATAAAGATGCTTTAAAAATTCAGCATCCTCCCAGACAGCATCCACATGGCCAAGAGCGGTATAAAACACTCGGCCTCCGTCAAACTCATGGTACCAAGCCATTGGGTGATTTGCGCCCATGGCTTTTGCTGGCTGGTAAGTCGTCTCATCAGCCTGGATCAATACCTTGATTGCTGGGTTCATATTTCTAAACTCATACAGCTCGTCAGTCCAAAGCCAGTTTTCAGCCAAGTGCCAAGTGGCAGGATGCGTTCGATCTACTACGTGGAGGCGAAGCGTTTGCTGACGTGGATGCGCAAGGAAATAGCCTCCAATCATCTGGTTGTACCAAGGCCATTCGTATTCCGTATCTGTAGCAGAGTGGATACCCACTACTCCCTTTCCAGATTGAACAAACTTTTGGAAGGCAGCTTTTTGAGCCTCATTGAAAATGGTGCCAGTAGTACTCATCAGCACCACTGCATCGAATTTGGCAAGATTTTCATCTGTAAATTGATTAGCATCTTCAGAGGTGAACACTGAAAACACATGTTTCTCACCCATTTTTTTGAGGGACATTACCCCATTGGGGATAGATTGGTGACGGAAGCCAGCAGTTTTGGAAAATACCAGCACGCGAAACTGTCCGCCCTGCTGGGCGATAGCCATTAAACTACTGCTCAAAACAAGTAGGGTGGCTAGAAGAAAGGATTTGTAACGATTCATGGGTTATTGTATTTTTTGAGTTGCAAAATAGATTATTGGATTAGCGGGAACTTTTCCCCTGCTTCTTTTCGTGAAAATGCATTAAAGTGCCACCATTCGCTACCGATTCCTGTAAATCCTGCGCCTTTCATCACCTTTCTGAGGATCTCTCGGTTCGCTACCTGCGCTTTAGTAATTTTCTTTTCCGCCAGCATCTGTAGCTCACGATCCGGGTAGGCAGGATACCCAAAGAAATCGAAAGGAGTACCCATATCCAAGGGTTTTCCTGTTTTCATGTCTACAATCGTCAGATCCACAGCCACTCCATAGTTGTGAAGTCCCCCAATTTTGGGATCGGACACATACAAGGGCTTGATGCTATCTGGCTTGTCCAAGCTGTCCCATAAAATCTGCTGCACACTGAGAGGTCGCACCCCGTCGTACACCAAGAGGCTTAAATTGGGATAGTCTTTTTGCAGGGCTTCCTGCGCTTTTGCAAGCATCTCAGTCGCTTTGGGATGGAGGTAACAACGGACCAAGTCTCCATACACATCTCGCTTAAAGAAGTTGTCCTCCGTAGAGTATTTCAGTTCCACCTGGATACCTGGGATTACCTTAGTGATATCCACCATTCCTTGCTCGATCAACTTTCTTTCTAAAGCAGGCAGGGAAGGATCCGTGGATTCCTGAGTAGTGGGTGCTTGGTTAAGAGAATCGGTTGATACCTCTGTATCTTCTTCCGTTTTTGGAGAAGAACAGGCCAAGGTAAGCCCTAGAAGGAGGTAGCTTAACTTTCTCATGAGTTTAGGTTCTTATTGATTACCGTAGCAGAAGCTTGAGCGGTAGGGAGTACCACCACGTCGGCAAGTACTACATGAGGTGGACGGGTGAGCGCAAATTCAACAATATCAGCAATGTCTTGCGCGACCAAGGGAGCATAGCCTTTGTAAACAGTTCCTGCTCGTTGAGTATCTCCTTTGAATCGTACCAAGGAAAATTCAGTTTCGACTAAGCCCGGGTGGATGCCCATCACTTTGATGCCAAATGGGTTTAAATCCATGCGCATGCCATTTGTAAGCGCATCTACTGCATGCTTGGAAGCACAATAGACATTTCCATTGGGATACACTTCTTTTCCTGCAATGGAACCAATATTAATGATATGGCCAGCATTACGCTGGGTCATACCAGGGATAATGGCCTTGGAAACATACAATAAGCCCTTTACATTGATGTCGATCATGGCGTCCCAGTCGGCCACACTGCCCGTTTGGATGGGGTCCAAGCCGTGGGCATTGCCTGCATTGTTGATCAATACATCAATTGAAGCCCATTCGGTAGGTAGATTGGTCAACAGCCGATCCACTTCCTTTTGATCACGCACATCGAAGACCAAGGGCAAAAATCGAACGCCTTCTGGAAGCGCCTGTTGCAAGTGTTCCAAACGATCCGCTCTCCTTCCTGTCGCAATGAGGTCATAGCCCATCTTGGCAAGGGTAAGCGCGCAAGCCCATCCGATTCCGGAACTAGCACCTGTGACTAGGGCGATTTTATTTTTCATGATTTAAAGATAAAGGGATTGAAAGACTCCTGAAGGTTTTTTCTCTTTATTCCAATCTAAGAATTCCAAAATTGCACTCAATCCACTACAAATAGTAGGGGATTTTTTGTTTGTTCTTTGAATAGTCGAAATAAAGGGGGCTATTTGGTACTATCTTTTTAAAAATCAACCAATTATACTTTAATTGTTATATTTTTATAAAATTTATAAATAAATTAATTGATTTACAGATACTTATCGATTAATAAAATAATTTTATACATTTTTATTTACTAATCTATTGATAGACAGGTAGGTTTAGTTTAAGTTTTTTAAAATGAGAAACTTTTTTAATGGGTACCAATTTTTAACCAAATCATCATGAAAATTTTAACAAAACTGCTTTTTTACGTCATTTTAGTTTCAAATTCACCCACAAAACACCCAAAAATCACATTCGTATGGGGTTTTTGTTCGATTTTTTTTGCGCTCGTTTCCTGTAATCTGATAGAGCAAGAGCAAATTCTTGAAGACAAGACTGAGAAGTTATTGAAGATTCAAAAAATGATTGAAGATAATGGCTTCGAATTTGAGTCTATTGACAGCAAAACAAAGAAGGGGATTAAGGTTGAAAATCTAAGCGAATTGGATGATTTGCTTAAAGTAATGAGTGGTAAAAACAAGGGCCAAAAATCTTTAAATAAAATTCTAACAAGAAATAGATTAAAAGAAATTCCAAATTTAAACTTCACTTCATTTTAAGTATTAAGAGTTGAAAACAAATATTTGTCCTCCAACAATAGAATTGAATGTATACAAAACTGGAGGAATGTATATGGAAGAATTGGAATAGGTTATTTTGGTAGTAGATATATTGATATTGGTTTTTCTGTAGGGACTGGTTCTGGACTAATAGAAAATTTTTTCTCTTCGTATGAAGGCTTAACCTTCATGACAACACTTGGAAAAAATCACTTAATTAATAGTGGTTATGCTACGGCTTTAAATGGTTTTACTTATTCCGGGATATTTCACTTCTCAATAAGAGCATTAGTGTTTTTTGAAGGAATAGGAGAGGTTTTTACAATCGTAAACAAGAAAATTCAAATTTCGGTAGATGCTTGTAGTGGTCAAGTTACATATAGTTTAATTGAAGAATAAATAAATAACTAATAATCATGGATGTAAATGTTACTAATTATTCCATAATAATTTGGCAGATCTTTGGATTAGCTTTTCTTTTATACATGACATATCTGATTATCAGATTTCTAAGATCTAAAAGGTAATTGGGTTTGATGTCATTCAGCGCTGGAAGAAGAAATCATCATAAAAAAAAATCTCAAAATGGAACCAACTAATTAAGAAAATGGAAAATTTCGCAATTTACTTCTGGTGGTTTTTTAATCTAGTATTGATGATACTTATTGTTTCGATTATTTTTTTCTATGGAATAAAAGCAATCAAAGGATTGTTTGGACACAAGGGATCCAAAAAAATTAATGATTAAATAATTTGATGCCTGTCTTTTAAATTACTTCTCCCATGACTCTAGTTTATTTTAAAGTCATGGGGGTTTAATTGTTTTTTTGTGGGTTATTAAGACAAGGATCCCCTCAACTTCTCCACAAATAGGGAAAAAGCAAGTAGGAGGTTGCGGCAACCAAGACATTAATCGCCAAGAGGCTGAGTAATTTATCTGCACTAACACTCCAATCTAGCCCATCCAGCGCATTTTTAGAGATTCGAATGGCCATCAGCAGGATGGGGATGATTACGGGGAAACTCAAGATTGCCATCAAGGTGGCATTGTTGCCGGCTTTGGAAGCAATGCCAGAGACCATGGTGAGGCTCGCCGAAAAGCCCATAGCACCCAAGACCAAGTTGAGCAGAAACAAGCCCTGATCCTGAACTGGGTTACCCAAAATCACCGAAAACACCCCATAACCCAGCAAAGCCAAAATCAGGTTCAGCCCGGTATTGTACAGAATTTTGGAGAGAATGATCGACTCAGGAGACGCAATCATGTAGTAATACAGCTGCCGTCCCTGCTGCTCTTGTACAAAACTCTTGGCTACCGCATTGACAGATGAAAAGAGTAAAATGATCCAAAAAAGGGCATTCCAAGTAGGTATGGAAAGATTTCCCATCTTCGCGCCTACGCTGAGGTAGGTGATGAAAACAGCCGAAACCACGTAAAGCAGGATCCCATTGAGCGCATATTTTTGCCTCCACTCTAGAGTCAACTCTTTACGAATCAATACGGAGATTTCTTTCCACATGCTACAAAGGTAGAAAAATCCCATTTCCAAAACCGATCCTCAAGAAAAGGAAGGGGCTAGGGTAGCAGTGGATTTTTAGAAAGGCAAGGGTAATCTCCAAAAGAGGCAAGGAGGCCCGACAAAAAGGCTACCTTTGTGTTATGTCCCTACGCGTCAAAAACGAGGCTGAGATCCTTTCCAAACTAGGCATCACGCAGCTCAACACAATGCAACTTGCCACCAAGGAAGCACTTGGAAGTAAAGAAAATTTGGTGCTCCTCTCCCCCACAGGTACAGGCAAAACGCTTGCATTTCTATTGCCTGTGGTGCTTCAAGTAGACCCAGGCTGTGACGAGATTCAAGTGGTGATCATCGTGCCCTCCCGGGAATTGGCTATCCAAATCGAACAGGTAATGCGTCAAATGGGAACTGGCCTGAAAGTCAATGCGGTCTACGGCGGACGAGCAGGCTCCAAAGATCGGCTGGAAATCAAGCATCGACCAGCGGTCCTTGTGGGTACGCCTGGTCGTATCGCAGATCACCTCCGAAGGGAGGCCTTTGATACGGCATTTATCCAAACCTTGATTTTGGATGAATTTGACAAATCTCTTGAAATCGGTTTTGAAGGTGAAATGCGGGAGATCATTCAGCTGCTACCACAAGTGCGTCGGAAAATCTTGACTTCCGCTACCCAAGGGGTGTCGATCCCCAATTTTGTAGGGCTAAAATCTCCGCAAGTGCTGGACTTTTTGGCTGAGAAACTCTCCCAACTTGAAGTCAAAAAGGTACTGTCTCCTACCAAGGATAAACTCGAAACACTGGGGCAACTTCTTGCACATCTGGGATCCAAAAACGGCATCATCTTTTGCAATTTCAAGGATTCCATTGAACGGGTGTCGGATTACCTAAGTGGGCTGGGCATTTCCCACGGGGTCTTCTCTGGGGGGATGGAACAAATTGATCGGGAACGAGCACTTATTAAATTCCGAAACGGCACTCACCCCCTGCTCTTGGCTACAGACCTTGCCGCAAGAGGAATCGATGTGCCCGAACTGGATTTCATCATCCATTACCATTTGCCTCTTCGTGCAGAAGAGTTTATTCATCGTAATGGCCGTACGGCTCGGATGAATAGCCAGGGTACAGCCTACATTTTGCAGTATGATAAGGAACCACTTCCCGACTTTGTGGGTAACCCTAAGTTAGAAAAATTACAGCCTTCAACCCTTCCAGCACCTTCACCTTGGTGCACCTTGCTGATCTCGGGAGGAAGAAAAGATAAAATTTCCAAGGGGGATATTGCAGGCTTCTTTTTAAAACAAGGGGGAATCAATGCAGCCGAACTTGGAACAATTGAACTGAAGGTGGATTGTGCTTTTGTTGCGGTAAAATCGGCTGTTCTAGAGCAGGTCCTTTCCAAAATCAACAATCAAAAACTAAAAGAGAAAAAAGTTAGGATAACGGTGATCTAGTCGATTTTTTAGGTTTACCAACCCAAGAAGCTCCAAAAAAAAAGTGCGGTGGATTTGATTTTTTCTGTCTAATTTGGTGTGATTCAAAGCCTTCCATTCTTAGGTTCCAAATTCACACAAATGACCTTAAAAAAATCTCTTTTTGTCATATTCCTCCTAGTTACATTCTCCTGTAGCCAAAAAGCCAGGGAAATAGACTATACCGATTGGTCCCACTATGGTGGGCCTGAAGATGGTTCGAGGTATTCCGCACTGACACAAATCAACAAGGAAAATGTATCCCAACTCCAAGTAGCATGGACTTACCACACCGGTGACGCCACGGAGCGAAGTCAGATTCAATGCCAACCCATCCTTGTGGGCGACCTGCTTTACGGCACCACGCCCAAACTGCATGTTTTTGCACTAAATGCAGCCACAGGAGAAGAAATTTGGCGTTTTGATCCGTTTAGGGTTTTGGGAGGTGAAAACTCTTGGGCAGGTACCAACCGTGGGGTAAGCTACTGGGAAGAGGGGAATGAAAAGCGGATTTTATTTACTGCAGGCAACTGGTTGATGGCAGTAAATGCCTTGACTGGAGAGCCCATCTTGACTTTCGGGGATCAAGGGAAAGTGGATCTGCGGAAAGATCTAGATACCGAATTGGAAGATTTTCTGATCGTATCCAATTCTCCAGGAGTTGTTTTTGAAGACAAATTGATTCTGGGGATGCGCCTATCGGAGGGACTCGATGCAGCTCCCGGACATATTCGGGCTTATAATGTAAAAACCGGGAAGCGGGAATGGATTTTCCATACCATTCCACAAGCAGGTGAAGCGGGCCATGAAACCTGGGATCCGAAATACATCCAGAATATGGGCGGGGCCAACAACTGGGCCGGAATGACCTTGGATTATGGTAGAGGGATCGTTTTTGTGCCGACTGGTTCGGCTACCTATGATTTTTGGGGTGGCTACCGAAACGGAGACAATCTGTATGCCAACTCGCTCTTAGCTCTTGATGCCCGGACCGGAAAGCGAATCTGGCATTTTCAGGCTGTTCACCACGATGTTTGGGATAGAGACTTTCCTGCCAATCCCAATCTGATTCGAATCAAAAAAGACGGCAAATGGATCGATGCCGTGGCGCAAATTTCCAAACAAGGATATACCTACGTTTTTGATCGGGAAACTGGAAAACCAATTTGGCCGATCGTTGAAACTCCCGTGACCCAAACCCAAATGCCAGGAGAAGTAAGCTCGAAAACCCAGCCCATCCCCTCCTTGCCTGAACCGTTTATGAACCTGGTTTATGCCGAAAAAAATATCCTGAACCTAACACCTGAATGGGAATCCGACATCCGAAGCCAGCTTTCAAATGCCATTTTTGGGGATACATGGGCACCTCCACATCCAGAAAAATCGCTCGTGCTTTTTCCAGGAATGGATGGAGGGGGTGAATGGGGAGGCGCTTCCTTTGATCCCGAATCACAAACACTCTATGTCAATGCCAATCAAGTTCCTTGGCTGATCGAAATGACTCCGAATGCTAGCTTTGGCCAGGTAGGTCAATCCATTTATACCAATTACTGCGGCAATTGTCATGGTTTGGACAGAAAGGGCAATCCTCCCTCCATTCCCAGTTTGATCGATTTGAAAAAAACCTATTCTCCTGAAACACTAAGTCTACTGCTGCAAAAAGGACGGGGCGCAATGCCTTCATTTTCCCACATTTCAGCAGAGGAAAGAGGGATTTTAGTGGATTACCTGCTGGGGAAGGCCGATGCGGAAAACAAAAAAGAACTGGAAGCGGAAAGCTCCAAACTCTACCCTCGCTACTACATGAAGGGATACAAACAGCTCATCACCAAAGAGGGAATTTATGGTTCCAATCCTCCCTGGGGCCTGTTGACTGCCATCGACATGAATACGGGATTGAAAAAATGGCAAATTCCTCTTGGGTCTATCGATTCGCTAAAAGCAATGGGGATTGAAAACACTGGCATTGAAAATTATGGAGGCCCTGTGGTCACTGCCGGCGGCCTCCTCTTTATCGCGGCCACCAAGGATGCGAAAATCCGAGCTTTTGATAAGGAAACTGGTAAACTCCTTTGGGAAGCTCAGCTTCCAGCAGCAGGGCATGCTACGCCAGCAGTCTATGAAAGAAATGGAAAACAATTCCTTGTCATTGCTTGCGGAGGTGGGAAGGGCACCAAAAGTGGGGATGCTTATGTGGCTTTTGCCTTACCGGACTAAGCGGTGGTTTTGCGAATGGAATCAACTCGTCTAGTTGGAATACTAAAAAATCCCTCGGCTTTCGCCGAGGGATTTAATTTTACAGTGAAGTTGATGGTTTTGTTTAAACCTATCAAAACGCTCTTTCCTCCAAGTGATCCCCCAACTTTAATCGAGGTACGCCTTTTTCCATCCAGGATGGCGCAGGTAGCCCTTTGAGGTGATGGTCAAAGAATTCCATCATGCGTACACCATAATCTTTACGATTTTCGAGTTTGCCAAGGCCATGATTCTCACCCAGGTACTGCACTAGGATTACCGGCTTTTTCAACCTGCGTAAGGCATTGTAAAATTCAATTCCTTGGGTGAAGTCCACAGCGCCGTCCTTGTCGTTGTGCAACATCAGGAGCGGAGTTTGTACATTTTTGACATGATAAATAGGGCTATTGCGCTCGTAGGCCTCCCAATTTTCCCAAGGACCTCCCAAAAATCTTCCTTGAGAGGATTCAAAAATCGTCATGTTTGCTTCTCCAGAATTCCAGTAAATGAGGTCATACATGGAGATCATGTTAGTCAATGGAGCCCCAGCAGCTGCGGCCTTGAATCGATTGGTTTGGGTGATCAGGAAGGTAGTTTGATATCCCCCCCAACTGTGCCCATGCAAACCCATCTTGCTGGCATCGACGACTCCCGTTTGGATGGCAGCATCTACCGCCGGGAGTACCGCCCAAAGGGCCGACATTCCGGGGTCGTCTAATTTGTACACAATGTCTGGCGCCAGCACTGCATAGCCGTTGCTGGTGTAGATTCCAGGATTCCAGCCTGTTCCACTGTAGGATGGATTGGACCAGTTGTGCAGGTTTTGGGAGAGTTTTTCGTAGTAATAAATCACTGTAGGGTAACTTTTCCCTTCCTCATAGCCCGCTGGGAGATACAAGGCTGCTTGCAGGGAATCTCCTTTGGTGGTCACGTAGTCGATTAATTTCACGCCAGCTGACCAGGCAAATTTTCCCGCATCTGGGGCATTTTCGGTCACCTGTTTGGCATTGCTCAAGCTGGCATCTCCTAGGTACACTTGGGTAGGCTGGTTAAACTTCTCCTTGGTGTAGGTAAACACTTGGGCCTTCTTGGCTTTAGCCAGACCTTGAATATTCGCATCTTCCCAAAGGAGTACCTTTAGCCCTGATGCAAGACCCGCTTTGGCAGGTGAAAGGGTGCCGATTCCACTTTTCTTGGTTCGCTCCCCATAGAGTCGGATGAAGACTGGCTTGCTCAGGTCGATTCCTTTTTCATCCGGGTTCAAATTGACCCGATACTGGTAGCGAATGTGCTGGGCTTTGCCATTTTGAGTGAGGTTGATAGGGTTCTCCTTGCTAGACATGGGGATTTGCCAAATATCCCATCCATCGCGAAGAAGGACGTATTTGCTATCAGAACTCCAGCCGAGTGGATTATGGAGTGGCTTAGCGAGGTTTTCATCTTCATCTACATCGATTACGGATACGGGAAGCTTCTCAGTCAAGTTGCTATGCGTTTTTGCAAGGATATCGTAGGTAAAAAAGTGTCCATCTTTTCCATAGAGCAACTTTTTACCATCGGTAGACGGGCGTGGCATGGAAGCAAAGGTGGGCTGGTAAAATCTTTCCAAAAGCAAGGTCTTTGTTCCAGTAGCCACATCAACGAGGAAATAATCGAGGTAGGTCTGACCATTGAGGTTATTATCCAATTCATAGGCCGCTGGATCTGAACCTAGTGCATAGTGTTGCTGGGGCAAAAGATTGAGTTCCCGCATACTGCTGTCTTGTAAAGCCAAATGGGTTTTGGCGGCAAGATCATACACTGCCCAGAAACTCGCATTTTTATCCATTCCCTCCATCACCTGTTGACGGGATTGCATACGATCGTCTTCCCAATGCCAAATGGTCATTTCAGGCTTCTTGGCATCTGTTGCTTTCTTTTCAGGAACGGCAACGGTATTAAGTTTGGCGATGGCTTTTTGAAGATCGGAAACCGACTTGATGGTGGAATCCGCTTTGATTTTTTCAAGAGACACTAGCTCTGCCTGTTGGAGAGAATCTTGGTTGAGGTCCGGCTTGACCTTTCCTTTCTCTGCCAACACCAGAGGATGAATACCGTAGAAGATGCGCGTCAGGTCATCCGACCAGAGGGGTCGACGGTTGGGGCTAATCGTGTAATTGGGATCAAATCCAAGGCTATCTACCGCTGGATCATACAGGGTTACCTGCGGATTGGACAGGTTTTTTACGCCAAGAACCGCCCCTTTTTCTTGTTTGTATTTCTTTTCCTTTTTGAATTTGAGTGCGGCAAATCCATCTCCTTTTTCCGTCCAGTTGAGACTTTGGTAGCCGGCCTCATCCGAGTCCAAAACTTGGATGGCATTTGTAGCGAGCTGCAAGAGGTAAAGCCCATTGCCTTGGGAATTGGCTGCATCGATGGTGTAGGCGAGGTGGCTGCCTTTCTTGTTTACCGCATGCTCCCTGACATTGCCTAGGTTTTGGGACTTGCCTGTGGCCAGGTGATAGATTAGGAGGTCCGAACCTTTGCCGTCTCCATTTCCTTCCTTGGGAAGGGTCATGACGAGGTGACTAGCAGATTCTCCAGTGAAGTAAAATCCCCCGATACCCGCAAAGGTCTTTTTGACCCCAGAGGACAATTGAATTAGATGAAGTTTCTCCTTGAGTGGCTTTCCATTGGATTTTTCATTGGCCTGCTTTTCCGAGAACTTGGGAAATTCCTTGAATGCAATCCACTGGCTGTTGTCGCTAAACTCAAAGCTAGCAAAGGTAGCGGCACCCAGTGGAAAGGTCTTTTTGCTTGCGGGATCGGCTACTTTTTGAAGAATC
Organism: Cyclobacteriaceae bacterium; assembly: GCA_947457095.1. GTDB lineage: Bacteria > Bacteroidota > Bacteroidia > Cytophagales > Cyclobacteriaceae > Algoriphagus. The sequence goes on along the minus strand of CANGUK010000063.1, from coordinate 668 downwards.
AATTCCCCGTCGGTTTCGATACCCGTCAGCACATAGGCCATCCATTGCCCATCGGGGGAAAGCTTGAATCCAGAGTTGGGCATGGATTTCCAAGTAGCCACATCCTTCCAGGACATGGGACGCGAATCTTGGGCTTGTGCCTGGCTAAGTGTGGCGCAAGCCAATGCCAAAAAAAGGAGGAAGTGTTTTTTCATAGAGTTGAGTGCTTACCAAAGGGAATATTATGAGATTTTCACAATACCACAAAACAGAAAGCAACAACACCTGCAGAAAAGTGTACACCAATAGGAGATTGACCTTACCTATTCCCAAAAAAAACAAAAATTAAAGGGAGAGGACGAAGGGTAAGGCAATACGATAAACATCTCTAAAAAAGATTCTGAAGATCACTTCCAGTCACTTTTTCAGCCAATTACTAAGGCCGAAAAGAAAGGAAAGATTGTTTAGGTCGTCCTCAACTTCGAAGGATCAACCTATCCTTTTTTTCTTTGGTTAATAAATAAATCAAAGATCCTGGCCCTTGAAAAATAATTACCACCCAAATCCAGCCAGTCTTCACCTGTCTAGGTTTATGAAAGTTGCTTTTCACGATGTCAATAAGGGCATAAATGACCGCACCGATATTCAAAGCCAAAAGAAGTCCAATTAAAATTTCCATAATTTCCTTG
>CANGUK010000062.1 GCA_947457095.1 Cyclobacteriaceae bacterium | reverse complement strand
GTAAGCGGCAAGGATGTCTTCCTTGCTAAAATCACAGGAGGGAATCAGCGCAAGCCCTCCAGAAATCAGGGCGATATGCCGCAACGCATGACGTCTGTTCATACTAAAAGATTATTTGGGTTGGTTGGTAATTGAAAAATTAAAGTAGGAATTTTTTTTCAAGAAACGCTATCTGAATTTAAGGAAACTCATAGTTATCGGGTAATGGTACTCAATTCCCCGAAGGTAGCCTCATTGCCATCGACTGTACGCACTGCTTTCAACCGAACAAAACGAAGTTGCTGGGGAGCAAATCGGATAAGCTGCTCGATGGGATTATTTTGAATATTTGGAAATTCCCCCTTGGCCAAAAGAACCCAGGTGCTGCCATCCAAACTCCCTTCCAAGACATAGTCTGCAATAAATCCACTCGGATACCTCGCCTGCATGGGCAAGTAGCGAAGGCCTTGGAGGGAGACTTTTTCCCCTAAATCGAGTTCCAAGGCATTGGAAGGTGAAGTCCAGTAGGTATTCGGCAACTCATCGATGGTGGCTTGGGCTTTGGGGTCGGTGGAAAGCACCTTCCAGTTTCCTTTCACTAGGTCTAGTTCTTGGCGGCTAATAGCCGAACTTTTCCCCGTATTCGCATCCACTACGATCGCTTGGACCGTGGCAGGCTGCTCTAGTAGAAAGGGTTTATCGTAGCGATTTTTCCCCGCCAGGGGTAAACTGCCATCTAACGTATAGTAGATTTCAAGTCCAGGGTCTGCAGCGTTGATCGATACAAGCCCAGCTGTGGAGCGGGTGATCTTAGGAGGAAAAACCAGGGCTGGAGCGGCATAAACGCCCAACTCAGCAATCAGAGGTTCTCCCTTTCCTTCCAGAAAGTTGATCCGAATCTTCTGAGCTTGGGTATCCGGAACCCGCAAAATCCGGGTATAGCCAATGGTAGTTCCCTGAGCCAATGGCAGCCATTTCCCCTCCACTTCTTTTTCCACCGTAAAGGCCGACACGCGCTGACCAAGGTTGACGTATTCCTGAATTAAGATCCGATTGAAGGATTGCGGTCGCCCAAAATCAAGTTCGACCGATGCACTCCGCTTTCCCGCAGCACTGCTCCAATAGCTGTCGTAGTTTCCATCCAACAACTGACTTGCCGCATTGCCTGCTCCTCGGCTGGAACTCGCCGACACCTTGGCACCAGTAGTCAGGTTCACCGCAAAATCTTCTTTGACTTTCGCTTCCAATTGAAGTATCGCCTGCACATCCGAATCAGGAATCAGCCCTCGGGTATCGATTGGGAAGTTGATCAGGAGGGAGCTGTTTTGCCCTATGCTTTGGTAGTAGATTTCTAGGAGTTCGGGCAGGGTTTTAAGCTTGTGGTCCTCATAGGCATGGTAATACCAGCCCGGTCTAATGCTCACATCTGCCTCGGCAGGCACCCAATGGGTACCATTTTCTTGCCCCGTAGCCCACTTATCCGAGTATTCCGGCATGCCGGCGTAGACGGAGTCCCGCATCAAGTTGGACCAGGTAGTCGGATAGGCAAATCCATGCTCATTCCCCACCCAGCGCACATCAGGTCCTGCATCTGAGAAGAGCATCGCTCCTGGCTGCAACTCCCGCACCAAAGCATGCATGCTTGGCCAGTTGTAGTAGGTCAACTTGTCCACTACCCGCTCCTCATTGGCCCCTCCGTACCAGCCGTTGCCGCCATTGGCTCCGTCAAACCAGACCTCAAAGAGTTCTCCATAGTTGGTCAATAATTCGGTAAGTTGATTCCGCATGTAGGTAATGTATTCCGGTTTGCCGTAGTCGGGATGATTGCGGTCCCAGGGGGAGTAATAGATCCCCACTTTCAGCCCGTATTCACGACATGCATCTACAAACTCTCGGATCAAGTCTCCTTTTCCATTTCGCCAAGGGCTGTTTTTGACTGAATGCTCCGTGTAGGCCGAGGGCCAAAGCACAAAGCCATCGTGGTGCTTGGCAGTAATGATCAATCCCTTCATTCCCGCTTCCTTGGCCACACGCGCCCACTGTCGCGCATCGAGTGCTGTAGGGGCAAATTGGCTGGGCTGCTCATCCCCAAAACCCCACTCCCGATCGGAGAAGGTATTCATGTTGAAATGTACGAAGCCATAGTACTGCAATTCCTGCCAGGCCAATTGACGGGATTCAGGAATGGGGTAGACCGGAGCGGGAGGCGTAGTTTGCGAAAAGGCTAGCACCGGAAGAAAAAATAGAAGGAGAAAGGGTCTCATGGGTTTATTTTTTTGAAAACCTAGCCATTTTGGACCACATCTAAAAACAAAAAAGGTGCGATCTTCCCCAATTCAAACCTTTACCCCAAAATTCTGCTTATATGCAGGTCACTTCCCGTATGTTCGTGTTATGAAAATACTGCTTTCTTGTTTGCTTTTGGTAGTCAGTCTTGGGGTCCAAGCCCAAATCCAAGTCAAGGTAATGGATCAAGTATCCAACCTTCCCCTGGCTAATGTTCGGGTGAGCAATGGGACCATTATTCAAACAAGCAATGCTTCGGGTACGGTTACTTTTGCAGGAGAAAACCTGCGACTCCTATTTTCGCTTGAAGGCTACGAACGCTTGGAACAAACTTTCCAAGCAGGGGAATATACCGTGGCGCTGGTTCCCAGCGTCCTCAACTTGGCCGCGGTGACAGTATCGGCTTTTGACTCCGAACGCCCACTGATTCAACAGGCAGCTAGTATTTCTCGACTTTCCGAACGGGATCTTTTTCGTTTCAATGAAAATTCCCCCGTTCAAGCCTTCAACCAAAAAGCTGGTATCCGCATCGAGGAGCGCGCACCTGCCAGCTACCGCATTTCCATCCGAGGCAGTTCGCTTCGCTCTCCCTTTGGCGTGCGCAATGTGAAGGTGTATTGGAACGAGGTGCCCTTTACCTCTCCAGACGGCACTACTGCATTGAATCTACTCGACCTAAGCAACATCAAAACAGCCGAAGTCATCAAAGGCCCATCGGGGTCGGTGTATGGTGCAGGAAATGGGGGCGCCATCTCCCTATTTAGCCAAGCCCAGGTCGATGAAAATCGCCTTTCGATGGATTACCTGGTCGGAGATTTTGGCCTATCCAGATTTCGATTGGGACTTTCACAAAAAATTGGGGACGGGGGTATCGAAGCGTCCTATGTAAGTCAGGAATCAGCAGGCTACCGAGATCACTCGGGCGTAAAGCGTCAAGTGGTCCAGTTGAGCGGCTATTTCCCCGTTTCTGAAAAGCAAGAATTGCGAACCCAAATACTTATTTCGGACCTCAATTACCAAATCCCTGGAGCCTTGACCGAAGCCCAGCTCGCTGCTAACCCCAAGCAAGCACGCCCTGGATCTGTTGGGCAAAATAGTTCGATCGACCAACAGGCCCTCCTCCTTTCTTTGGGGCATACCTACCGCCATTCGGATCAATTGACGAGCACCACGACGGTGTACCTGAATACCAATGCCTTTGAAAACCCCTTTATTTTGGATTACAAAAAAGAGTTGGGCTTCGGCTATGGTGCACGAAGCAAGGTTCGCTACGACACCCAACTAGGTGGCAAATCCCTCCGCCTAATTGCGGGTGGGGAGTGGCAAAAAAGCATCACCCAAGCACAAAATTTTGGCAATCGCGCTGGCAAGGCCGATACGGTGCGCTTTGCGGATCAGTTGACCGCAACCCAAGGATTTCTATTTCAGCAGGCAGAATTGCAGTGGAACCCCAAACTCCTATTCACCTTAGGACTTAGCGAAAATTTCTCCGGATTTGAGATCGACAGACAGATCGATGCTGCAGGAGGAAAAACAGGGCTTCAAACCCGCCGCTTCGATCCCATTCTGGTTCCTCGCGTAGCAGCAAACTACCAACTGACCCCAGGTACTTCGGTGTATGGCTCCATCAGTTCGGGCTTTTCCCCGCCCACCATCGATGAGGTCCGCACCAACGAGGGCAGCGTCAACCTGGATCTGGAGGCAGAAAAAGGCGTGAACTTTGAATTGGGCTACCGCATGGGTCTCGAACGTTTCAATTTGGAACTGATCGGTTACTACTTCAAGCTGCAGGAGACCATCACTACCTACACGAATTCAAATGGAGTGGTGCTCTTTCAAAATGCCGGTGCTACAGATCAAAAAGGAGTGGAGGCCAGCCTAGATTATGCTTTTCTGAGAAATGGGAAGGGTTTTATTCGGGATTTTTTACTGGGAACGGCCTACACAGGGCAGTTTTTCACCTTTGAAAACTACCGAAAGCGGGGCCAAGATTTCTCAGGCAATGCCTTGACGGGTGTTCCGGCACACAACGTAGTCAGCCGAATGGATGTAAGAACTAGAGTTGGGGTTTACCTTAATTTCACGCATCAATTTACGGAAGAAATCCCCCTCAACGATGCGAATACCATCTACCAAGACGCCTATTCCCTGGTCAATCTTCGGGTAGGCTGGTTGAAGTCCCTGGGGGATTGGGAACTGGAGGTTTTTGCTGGGGTAGATAACCTGCTGGACGAGCGCTACTCGCTAGGCAACGACTTGAATGCCTTTGCGGGTAGATTCTACCAACCTGCTCCCTCTCGAAATGGGTACGGGGGAGTGAAACTGGGGTGGAGGTATTGAAAGAAATAGGAAGTACGAGATACGAAATACGAAACTTAAACTAATGTCGAACACCGAATGCTGATTGAAGAAGGAAGAAGTGGGAACCATTTAACTTGCCAGAAACTAGCCTCTTGGAGCCAAAGCTTTAGTCTCCTTTCACAAAATACACTGCACAGAGTGGGTTAGGCACAGCTACTTGCGGAGCCATTATTTCCCCCTTTGCGTCTTAGCGACTTTGCGTGAAGGAGGAAATACGAAGTACGAAATACGGCATCAAATTAATGCCGAACACCGAACGCTGATTGAAGAATAAAGAAGTGGGAAACCATAATTTTTCCTTTGCGTCTTAGCGCCTTTGCGCGCCAAAATGAGCAGGTAGGCTTGCTCGGGATATTTTCTAACTTCGCCTGCCCGCCGCGGCGGGTATTTCCATAAATTAGAAGCCAAATCACGAATCCATGAAAAAATTCCATCTCCTTTTAATCTCCTTTTTAATCTCCTTCACTGCCTTAGCCCAAGAGGCAAGCACGGAATCCAAGTGGACTCCTCGGGAACCCAAAAAATTTGAATCCCTCCACACAGGAACCTTTAATGGGCAAAAAATTAACTACAAAGCGGTAGTCGGCGAGACTTTTCTCAAAAACAGCAAAGGGGAAGTAACTGGCGCCCTTTGGTCCACCGCCTACCTCCGCGAAGGAGTCCTAGACCCCTCCAAAAGACCCGTCCTCTTTATCTTCAATGGGGGCCCAGGCTCGGCGAGTGTTTGGCTGCATGTGGGTTTCTTCGGACCTAAAGTGGTCAAAACAGATTCGGGAGCAGGTATCGATGACGGAGCGGCCCCTTTCCGAGTTGAAGAAAACAAGCAGGCACTGCTAGACCTCACAGATTTGGTATTTATTGATCCGATTGGAACAGGTTTCAGCCAGGTGGAAGGGGTAGGCAAAACGGCCGACTTCTGGGGACTCAACGAGGATGCTTCCTCGATTGCCCAGTTTATCCGGACCTGGGTAGCCCAGCAGGGCAGATGGCAAGCCCCTAAATTTATCGCTGGGGAAAGTTTTGGCACTACGCGCGCTGCCAAGGTAGCCGAAGTACTGGAAGAGGGTGGGCAAAGCATGGCACTGAATGGATTGGTGTTGATTTCCCAAGCCTTGGACTATGCAGGTTCGTCCAGTTGGGCGGATAACCTGACCTCCTTTTTCACCTACCTCCCTTCCCAAGCAGCTACGGCCTGGTACCACAAGAAAGCGGGGCAGGGCAAGACCTTAGCCGCATTTACCCAGGAAGCCAGAGCATTTGCCTATGGTGAATATTTGCAATCCTTGTTTTTGGGAGAGAAGCAAACCCCCGCACAAAAGGAAGCCATCGCGGCCAAATTGGCATACTTTACCGGTTTGGATAAGGCCTATATCTTGCGCTCCGACAACCAGATCTTGATGCACCGCTTCAAGAAAGAATTGCTCCGTGCCGAGGGCAAGGCCATTGGCACTTTGGACGGACGGTATTTGGCGCTAGAAACCGACAAATCCGCCGAAGGGCCTGTGCTGGGAGACCCGGCCAGCTACATGACTGGATCGGCATACACGGCTGTCTTCAACGACTACTTGATGCGTGACTTGAAGGTTAGCCTGGATCGTCCTTACTTCACCTCTGCAAGCGGAATGGGTGGAAGTTGGAACTGGAAGCCAGTACCGGATGGCGCCTACTACGAACCCAGTTACGTGAGCACAGCGCGTGCTTTGAGCGAGGTGATGCACCGCAATACCCAAATGAAGGTGATGGTAGCGAATGGCTACTACGACTTGATCACACCCTTCTTTGATGCAGAATTTACCTTTGCCCGCCATAATTTCCCGCAGGATCGCGTGGCGATGACCTACTACGAAGCGGGACACATGATGTACAACCGACAGGAAGACTTCGATGCGCTAGCCAAGGATGTGAGAGCATTTTTGGAGGGTGTTTTGAAGAAATAATTCAGTAATAAACCAACTAACAGCACAACAAGAATGGCAAAACCTACCTTCAACCCCGAAGAAGTTACCAAAATCATCCGTGGACGTCGCTCCCAATTTCCGGCTCAGTTTAAAGAAAACGACCCTGTAGCCGATTCCATTATCGAGGAGATCCTCGAAAACGCCAACTGGGCGCCTACCCACAAACTCACCCAACCTTGGCGCTTTATTGTTTACACGGGCGCAGGCTTGAAAACTTTTGGTGACTACCAGGCGGAGATGTACAAAATGCGCGCTGAAAAAAACGGCACCCCATTCCTAGAAGGCACTTACCAAAAATTTAAGGAGACACCAAGCAAGGCCTCTCACGTAATTGCGCTACTCATGAAGCGCACCGAAGGATCGGGGATCCCGGTGATGGAAGAGATCTCCGCCGTAGCCATGGCGGTGCAAAACATGTACTTGACGGCCTGTGCCCATGGGCTAGCTTGCTACTGGGGTACCGGCGGACCTACCTTTTGGGCAGAAGCTCGAGAAGACTTCGGACTCGAAGGTGAGGACATGCTGATGGGCTTCTTCTACATCGCAAAAGCAACAAGCGATACCTTACCCGAAGGCAAGCGAACGCCTATCGGCGAAAAAGTAAGTTGGGTGCGGGAGTAAATTTCTTCCTAAACCAACCTATAAAGCCAAACAGCCGTTCAAGTCACTTGAAGGTTGTTTGGCTTTCTTTTTTCACTTTTTCGAAAATACTTCGTTAATTTTTTAAATGGTAACTTTTAAGTTACATTTGTGAGTATGCAAAAAATCAGACAGGTTGTTGCGTATAAGAATTACTTTGAAGACTTCCTGCTGGATCAGCCTTTGAAAGTTCAAGACAAGATCTATAAAATATTGGAAGCTATTGAGACCCTGGAAAGGATACCGACAGCCTACCTTAAATTCCTAGTAGGCACCAAAGGATTGTATGAAGCGCGAATTCGACTGGGAACTGACATTTGGAGAGTGTTTTGTTTTTTCGATCAAGGCAGGGTAGTCATTCTGCTCAGTGGATTCGTAAAAAAGACACAGAAAACCCCTCGAAATGAAATTGATAAAGCGATTCTGCTAATGAAGGACTACTACAACGAAAAAAATAACCCGCAATGAAAACTACATCCTGGGAAGAAATCAAAGACAAGGTCTACGGGGAAAAGGGCCACCCGCGCCGCGATGCGCTTGAACGAGAAACAGCCCCCTTCAAAATAGGTTTGCTTCTAAAAAAAGCACGCGAAGAACGACTTCTTACTCAAGAGCAGTTGGCTCAACTTGTGGATAAAAAAAGGACCTACATCTCTAGAGTTGAAAACGACGGTGCCAACATGACCCTAAAAACCCTCTACGAAATTGTAGAAAAAGGTCTTGGAGGAAAAGTGCCGATTCAAATAGATTTATAAAAAACCTGCATTACCAATCCGCAGGTCTTCTGGCCTGGTATGCAGCCATCTGATCCAAGAGGTCTGCCGGGTCATCGGAAATGATTAGCATCTCCTCTTGCTCAGGATAGAGAAATCCCTCTTCCATCGCATGGTTGAGGAAGTCGATCAACTTATCGTAGTAGCCATGCACGTTGTACAAGGCCACGGGCTTTTGAATGTAGTGCAGCTGGTTGAGGGTCATCACCTCAAACAACTCCTCAAAGGTGCCAATCCCTCCCGGCATGGCAATAAATCCATCTCCCTTCTCCGCCATCAGCCACTTGCGGTCCCGCATCGTCTCCACGACCACGAGTTCCGTGCAGCCTTTGTGTGCCACCTCTCGGTCCACCAACTTCTGGGGAATAATTCCAATCACTTCCTTGCCTGCTCCGAGCAGCTCGTCCGCAATGACTCCCATCAAGCCCACATGCCCCGCCCCATAAACCAGGCTGTAGTCACGCAAAATCATTTCCTGAGCCAAAGCACGCACCCCTGCTTCGTAAACAGCTTGGTTGCCTTTCTTGGAACCACAGTACACGGTTAGTCTTTTCATGTCCGAAAAATAAAGATTTCAGCCGAAGCCCAAAACCTAATTTGCAAGAAGGTTTGCAGCGGCAAATTTCAGCCCCCATTTTTGTGGACCATCTCGGACGCCCATGAAAATCTGTTTTGCCACCAACAACACCAAAAAAGTCGAAGAAGGAGCTGCTGCCCTGAAGGGCTTGATTGAAATCGTCTCCCTTCGTGACATTGGCTGCAACGAGGAACTACCCGAAACAGGGGACACCTTAGACGACAATGCTTTTGAAAAGGCCCGCTACGTATTCGAGCACTATGGGGTCAATTGCTTTGCAGACGATACGGGCCTAGAAGTAGCGGCCCTGAACGGGGCTCCCGGCGTGTATTCGGGAAGATTCGCAGGAGAGCCTCGGAGCGATGCGCGCAACCTAAGTTTGCTTTTGGAAAAAATGAAGGGCCAAACAGACCGATCCGCCCGTTTCCGAACCGTCATTGCCCTTATTTTGGATGGAAAAGAGTACCAATTTGACGGAATCGCCGAAGGAAAAATCACCCAGTCCTCCAGCGGTGAGGGAGGCTTTGGCTATGATCCCATCTTCCAACCCCAGGGGCATGACCGAACCTTTGCCATGCTTTCGCTTGAAGAAAAAAATGAAATTTCCCACCGCGGAAAAGCTGTTAAGGCCCTCTTAAATTTTCTACGTGCTGGAAAATTCTGAGATGCGCATAAAAATATGTTAATTTGCCCTCCATGACCAAGCCCTTTATCGTCGGAATCACCGGAGGATCTGCCTCTGGAAAAACCTTGTTTTTGGAGCATCTGCTGCGCAGCTTTTCTTCCGAGGAACTGTGTATGATCTCCCAAGACAACTATTACAAGCCCAAGCACCTGCAGCCGGTAGACGAGCAAGGGATTGCCAACTTTGATACCCCACATAGCATCGATTTTGAGCAATATGCTCAAGATATTCGCATCATCCAGGGTGGAGGCACTGTCATTCGCGAGGAGTATACCTTCAACAACGCCACCAAAAAACCGAAAATGCTCACCTTTGCACCTGCGCCCGTAGTGGTCGTGGAAGGGATTTTTGTGTTGTACTACCCTGAACTGGCAGCCTTATTGGATCTCAAAATTTTTATCGATGCCAAAGACCACATCAAACTCAAGCGACGCATCATTCGGGATAAGGTCGAGCGTGGCTATGACCTTGACGATGTCCTGTACCGCTACGAGAATCATGTGATGCCCACCTACGAAAAGTACATCAAACCCTTCAAAAGCGAGGCGGATCTCATCATCCCAAACAACCTCAACTTTGACCGGGCCATGGACGTACTCCGCACCTATTTGCGTGCAAAATCTGCTCGCTAGGCATAAAAAGCCAAGCCTTAGCGGGTGATTTTCAAATATTTTCTATATTTGTCCCCCATGAAAAATAGGAACACATACCACACTACCAGCCAGCAACGATTCTCGTGGGCTCTGGTCGTGTTATTTTGCCTATTTGTATCGAGCATTGAATTTTTTCCTTCGACTTCAGAACAGACGCGCACAGAACAATCCTCCGAACAGCCAGATCAAAGCTTTTTGGATGTAGCCGTTGATGCAGTCATCCCTTTTGTGCTGCAGGTAGCCAACACGGTTTTCTACCTGATTTCACAGATTTTCCAAGTTGATTTTTCCCTTCCGCTTCCGCAAGCCGGAACGGTTTCTTTTGTCAATTCATTGACTGAAATCCTTTTTGAACGGATTATTTCCCCACAGGGGCCCTAAAAAACTCTATCCTTCTCTGAATACATCTCCTCGTCCTACACTAGCACGAGTCAAATTTTAATTAATTCAATTCCTTAAATTTTACCAAAATGCAAAACAAAGGTGCAATCGTGTTTTTGACGGTCATCATTACAGCGCTATGCTTGTATTACCTGTCATTTACGTTCATATCCAACGGCGTACAAGAAAAGGCTACAGCCTATGCTACAGACGCCACCGGCAACATTGACTTTGCCAAGAAAAGAGCTTACCTAGATTCGGTTTGGAGACAGCCCGTGTACAACTTTCTAGGCGCAAGCTATACCTACCAAGAAATTAAAGAAACCGAGCTTGGACTTGGACTTGACCTTCAAGGAGGGATGCACGTGACCCTGGAGGTTTCTCCCGTAGAAATCGTCAAAGGGATCGCAGGAAATCCTAAAAACGATGCCTTCAATGCTGCAGTAGCAGAGGCCAAAGAAGTTTCTAAATCCTCCAATGCGAAGTTTGTAGATTTATTTTATGCTGCATGGCAAAAAAATAACCCAGGCAAAGCATTGAGCGCTGTATTTGCTACAGCGGCAAACCGAGGAAGAATCTCCTTGGAATCTACAGATGCTGAAATCCTTGAAATCATCGACACCGAAGTTGAAAACGCAATCGACCGTTCCTTCAATATCTTGAGAACGCGTATCGACCGTTTTGGTACTTCACAGCCCAACATTCAGCGTATCGCTGGATCAGGAAGAATTCAGATCGAACTTCCAGGAGCGGACAACCAGGAGCGTGTACGTAACTTGCTTCAAGGTGTAGCCAAGCTACAGTTCTGGGAAGTGCTTGAACTAAACGAGTACGGCGGATCCATCGAAGAGATCAACAAGGCTTGGGTAGCTGACCAAAAAAATCCAGATGCAGCAGCCGCAGCTGATTCCACAGCAACTGACTCTACCGCTACCGATTCCTTGTCTGTTGAAGATTCCTTGAGAAATGTCTTGGAGAAGCAGTTGGAGCAAATTGAACCACTCAATCCAAATTCAGGAGTATCTCCGCTAGTGGCTTTGATGAAGGCCAACTATGGTTTGGTGTACGATGTACGCGATACCGTGATCATCAACCGTATTTTGAAAAATGAGCGGTACCAGTCTTTCTTGCCTAAGGATCTAAAACTCCTTTGGGGCATTAAGCCAACCAAAGCTGAAGATGGTACAGAGATTTTAGAATTGTACGCCATCAAACTGAAAAAAGGCTCTGACCAGGCTCCTCTTGAAGGAGATGTGGTGACAGACGCTCGCCAGACCCTAGACCAAACTTCTCAGCCAGCAGTATCCATGCAAATGAATGCCGATGGAGCGAGAAAATGGAGAAACCTAACCGCTGAAAATATAGGCAGAAGAATCGCTGTTGTCCTTGACGACTATGTATATACTGCTCCAATGGTAAACGGCGAAATTCCAAACGGTCAGTCTGAAATCTCCGGTAATTTCACCCTTTTGGAGGCTCAAGATTTGGCAAACATCTTGAAATCTGGTTCCCTACCAGCACCTACTCAAATCGTAGAAGAAAGCATCATCGGCCCTACCCTAGGTAAGGAAGCGCAAAACCAAGGCATCATTTCCATGATCGCAGGTCTTGCCTTGGTGGTATTGTTCATGGTAGCTTACTATGCAAAAGGTGGATTGGTGGCAGTTGCCGCCTTGGTATTCAACATCTTCTTCATCTTGGGTATCCTAGCGCAATTGGGTACTGCCTTGACCCTTCCAGGTATCGCAGGTATCGTATTGACCATGGGTATGTCGATTGATGCGAACGTATTGATCTTCGAGCGTATCAAGGATGAACTTCGCAATGGAGTCAATTTGCTTTCAGCAATCAATATCGGTTACGACAAAGCCTTCTCGGCGATCTTGGATGGTAACGTGACTACCTTTATAACAGGAGCCATTTTGTTTGCCTTAGGCCAAGGTCCTGTCAAAGGATTCGCCATTGTTTTGATGATTGGTATCGCTTGCTCCTTCTTTTCATCCGTATTTATCACCCGTGTGATTATCTCTTGGATGACTAAAAAGGGAGACAAGAGCTCCGTCTCCTTCGCTACTCCATTTGCCAAAAACTCGTTGTCTGCCTTGAACATCGACTTCATGAGCAAAAGAAAGATTGCTTACATCGCCTCTTCCTCCATCATCGTGATTGGTTTGGGCCTTGCAGTAGTCAACGGCTTGAAGCTAGGTGTAGATTTTACAGGTGGACGTTCGTATGTAGTAGCATTCAATCAACCGATGGTACCTTCTGATTTGAAAGTTGGGCTAGATGGAGAATTTGATGGATCTGTGGAAGTGAAAACTTACGGATCAAACAATGTCCTTAAAGTGACTACCTCCTACTTGATCAACGAAGACGATGACGCTTCCAATAAAGAAGTCGAAAGCAAAGTGAAAGAAGGCATCACAGCAGTGACTGGATTTACTTTTGTTGAAAACAGTGCTCAACCTGGAGACAAGCAATTCTCCATCACTGGTTCTTCAAAGGTGGGTGCGACGGTTGCAAATGACATCAAGTCTTCTTCCTTGCAAGCCATGATTTTGGCCTTGATTGCAATCTTCTTGTACATCTTGATGCGTTTCCGTAAGTGGCAGTTCTCCTTGGGAGCAATTGTGGCTTTGGCGCACGATGCGCTCTTCGTGATCGCGGCATTTTCGATTGCCGGTACTTTTGGTGCCTCTTTCGAAATTGACCAAGTGTTCATTGCGGCCATCTTGACTGTAATCGGTTACTCCATCAACGATACGGTAATTATCTATGACCGTATCCGTGAAAATGTGGAAAACAGAGGTTCACGTAAACTGCTCAAAGTATTCAACGATTCGATTAACGAAACCTTGAGCCGTACCTTGATTACCTCCTTTACCACCCTTATCGTAGTAATTGTCCTCCTCTTCTTTGGAGGTGAGGTATTGAGAGGATTCTCTTTCGCCCTATTTGTAGGTATTTCTGTGGGTACCTTCTCCTCCATCTACATCGCGACCCCTATCGTCGTAGATTTGATGAAGAAAGAAATCGAAGAAGAAGGTTCTCAGAAGGAAACCAAAAAAGGCTAAGCCTTACAAATTCTAGAAGAAGGGCGGGAAATTTTTCCGCCCTTTTTTTTTGTACTCGGCGGGTTGATTACCTTAGTTGAGGCTTCGCCAAAATTGAATAAACCAGTACTCCCCATGTCAAAACCCCTTCGTGCAGCCTTGGTTGGCTACGGCTCCGTTGCTGAAAAAATGCATGCTCCACTCCTGGAGGTTTGCCCTACCTTGGACTTCGTCGCCGTAGTTGAACGAAATGGCTTCCGCTGCCAGCAAAAGTATCCCAAGGTGCAAACCTTCACCAGTTTGGAGGCCCTATTGGCTGCCGATGCGGCCGACCTGATCTGCATCACCACACCAAACGAACTCCATTTTTCCATGGCGAAGCAATGCTTACTCGCCGGAAAGCATGTGGTCGTGGATAAGCCCGTTACACTCGTAGCTGAAGAAGCAGAAGAACTGTTGTCACTCGCCAATGCCAAAAACTTGGTGTGTAGCATTTTTCACAACCGGCGCTACGATGGAGACTTCAAGACGCTCCAAGAAATTGTAGCAAAGAACCTATTGGGTAGACTCGTTTACCTGGAATCCCATTTTGACCGCTTCCGTCCCCAGGTATCGGAAAACTGGCGGGAAAAAGCAGTGCCGGGGAATGGAATCACCTACGACCTTGGCTCCCACCTGATCGATCAAGTGGTCCTGCTATTTGGAAAGCCAACCGCTATTTGGGCCGATATTCGACTGCAGCGCTCAAATGCTCTTTCAGACGACTACTTCGACATTGGGTTTGACTATCCCGGCTTCAAAGCACGGGTTACTGCAGGGGCATTAGTCAATGTACCTACTCCGAAATTTATGCTTTTAGGAGAAAAAGGCACCTACCAAAAGTTTTACCTTGACGTGCAGGAACAGGCCTTCAAGGAAGGGAAAATCCCAGCAGGAGACGATTGGGGTGTAGAACCCGAAGCGCGCTGGGGGCACATTCACTACGAAAAGGAAACCCAGGCTTACCCAACCCTACGAGGAGACTACCGTGTGTTTTACGAAAATGTGGCCGATGCAATCTGGGGTAAGGCTCCGCTCCTAGTGAACCTGGAACAAGCGATTCCAGTGCTGCGGATTATTCAAGCAGCCTTTTTATCGGCCAAAGAAGGACGAAAAATCAGCCAAGAAGAGGGAAAATGGTAGGCAAACCCTTTTCAATCGAGAAATAAGCCCAGGTCCCGACCTCCGCAAATCAATTAGATTCCTTAATTTTGCGCCCTATGGCAAAAACAGAAACTCCAGGCGAAAACGCCCAATTGAAAGATATCATCTCCCATGCGAAAG
>CANGUK010000061.1 GCA_947457095.1 Cyclobacteriaceae bacterium | reverse complement strand
CTTTGTGTAAAAAATCCGTAACTTTGGCCTTATTTTCCAATGGGTACAACCGATATTTCTATACTTGCTATTGAGTCCTCTTGTGACGAGACTTCTGCCTCCATTATAGTCAATGGCAAAGTACTCAATAATATTGTGGCTACACAATCCGTACACGAAAAATATGGGGGTGTGGTTCCAGAATTGGCTTCTCGAGCGCATCAAGAAAATCTAATTCCTGTGGTTCATGAGGCACTTTCTGGTGCTGGAATTTCCAAGAACGACCTCAGCGCTATCGCAGTGACTCGTGGTCCTGGATTGATGGGTTCCCTCCTGGTTGGGGTAAGTTTTGCCAAGGCCTTGGCCAAAACTTTAAACCTACCCCTGATTGATGTCAACCACATGCAGGCCCACGTGCTGGCACATTTTATTGAAGAACCCCGGCCCAACTTTCCATTTATTTGTTTGACCGTCAGTGGAGGCCATACCCAACTCGTATGGGTGCGGGACCACCTGGACATGGAAGTGATCGGGGAAACTCAGGACGATGCGGTGGGAGAGGCTTTTGACAAGACGGCCAAACTTCTCGGGCTCCCTTACCCTGGTGGCCCCTTGCTCGATCGCTATGCGAAGCAAGGCAATCCCAAGGCTTTTGCTTTTCCGATTACTCGGATGCCTGGGCTGAACTATTCTTTTTCAGGGATTAAAACTGCCGTACTTTACTTTTTGAGAGATCGATTGGAAGAAAATCCCAATTTCATCACCGAAAACTTACCCGATTTGTGCGCGAGCATTCAGCATACCCTAGTGGAAATGTTGCTCATCAAGCTGAAGGAGGCCATGAAACAGGTGGGGGTTACCGAAGTAGCCATTGCAGGAGGAGTGTCTGCTAATTCAGGATTGCGAAGCGCCTTGGCTGATTTGGCTCAGCGCAAGGGTTGGAAATTGTATGTGCCCGAGTTTGAATATTGCACCGATAATGCAGCTATGATTGCGATGGCTGCGCATTACAAGTATCTTCGCAAAGATTTTGTCGGATACGACCTGGTTCCTTTGGCCAAACTAAAATTGTAACATGTCTACCAAGTCCAATCGATTTGAAAAGGTCGTCAACATTCGAAATAAGAAGGCAAGCTTCGAGTTTGAATTCATCGATACCTATGTGGCTGGCTTGGTGCTGAAGGGAACCGAGATCAAGTCCATCCGAGAGGGAAAGGTGTCCTTGACTGAGGCATTTTGTGTTTTTTTTGACGACGAACTTTTTGTTCGGCAGCTGCACATTTCTCCCTACAGCATGGCGAGCAGCTACAACCATGAGGCCGTTCGAGATCGCAAGCTCCTTCTTCAGAAAAAAGAGTTGGTCAAACTCCAAACTAAGTCTGCTGAAAAGGGACTTGCAATTATTCCTGTTCGTATATTTATCAATGATCGAGGCAAAGCAAAATTGGAAATTGCATTGGCTCGAGGAAAGAAAAATCACGACAAACGGCAAGACCTGAAGGAAAAAGATGCGAAAAGGGAGCTCCAAAGAATGGCCTTTGATTGATGCCTATGGCATCGTGAGGCAGACTGTGCTGCCTGTATACCTTCGTCCTAAAACGGATTCTGCTTTAGTTACCCAACTTCTTTTTGGAGAGTGTTATTTGATTACGGGGCTTACTCCGGATAGAGACTGGTTTAAGGTGTTTCACGAAGACACCCAGACTGGGGGTTGGGTATGGG
Source organism: Cyclobacteriaceae bacterium (assembly GCA_947457095.1). Classification (GTDB taxonomy): domain Bacteria; phylum Bacteroidota; class Bacteroidia; order Cytophagales; family Cyclobacteriaceae; genus Algoriphagus. The sequence goes on along the minus strand of CANGUK010000061.1, from coordinate 13,093 downwards.
CCAAGTCCATCAAAGAGGTTACGGCAGAAGCCTACGACAATTTTCTCAATCAAGATTTTCAAGTAGTGACTAGTCCCATTGCGGCAATCGACTACCAAGGCACCCACTTGTACTTGCTACCCGGTAGTAGGCTTCATTTTTCAGAGAGGGAGTTATTCAATTGGCAGGACCACCTGGGTTTCACCGGTACCTATCGACCGCATGCACTCAAGGCTAGTCGAGAAGAGTTGCTGGAGCTAGCCTTACGCTTTTTGCATGCACCTTTTCAGGGCGGTGGGCGTAGTATTTTTGGGATGGATGCGCTTCATGTATTCCCTTTGATTTTTGCCATGGCTGGCTATGCTTGGCCGACTGGAAAGTTGCCAGGTCGCCCGATCGAGCCCGAGGAAGTCGCACCTGGAGATATTTTGGTGGGGAGGGATGAAGTACAGGATCACACCTATTTTGCCTTGTATCTGGGTGCCGAACAAGTTTTTTGGATGGATCACCGCATGCAATCCGGTGATTTGGATGACTGGGAAGAATTTTTGAGTGAAAATACCCCCATCGAGGTGGAGATCAGTATGCATCGCTTATTGAATTGAGGAATGGAAAAACGGGTGTTGGTATTGAATTTGGATCATTATCCTATCGCTGTGGTATCGGTGCAGAAAGCAATGGTCTTGTTGCTTCTCGAGAAAGCCCAACTACTTTCAGCGTATGAGCTCCTTGAAATACGGACCGTTACCCAAACCTTTGCCTACCCTGCAGTAATTCGATTGGCCCATTACAAACACATTCCTTACAAGGGGGTGCTACTCAATCGGGCCAACTTGTTTCGTCGAGACCGAGGTGAATGTCAGTATTGTGGGAGTACGCGACAGTTGACCATTGACCACGTCATTCCGAGATCAAAGGGAGGCAAAACCTCCTGGACCAATTTGGTAACTGCCTGCAATCGCTGCAATGTGCTAAAAGGTGACAAGACGGTTGAGCAGGCGGGGATGCAACTGCGAACCCCACCTTTTGTGCCTACGCTGTCCTATTTTTTGGCGTCTTATGCCGAGCGTCAAGCACAGGAATGGCTGCCTTACTTGGAGACTGCTGTAGCCCAGCTTCAAAAGAAATAGGTCGAAAAGACTCCCTTACTTCTCAAATTCCACGATGTATTCTGAAAAATACCGTCCAAGGTCTGAGTACTTGAAGAATAGACGTGCCCGCTTGCCCAGTTTGAGGCTGGTGTTTTTTGCCGCAATATCTTCTGGGGTATTGAGCGGCTGCAAAGAAGGGTACCAGAGTACATGCCCTGGTTTTTGAACGAGGATTTGGGGAGTGGACCAGGCTTGGGAATTGTTGCCCTCCCCCAAATCTCGGTGTCGATTGAAGGAGATGTACAGTTTGTCGCCAATCCATCGCGGCCCTTCCACATGTCCCATCAGCATGACCCAGCACTCCAGGTAGGTATTCCAACTCACGGATGGACCCCAGTGGAAGCCTCCTGCTCCGGAAGAGGCTGGACCTCCGCCTTTTTCTTTGGGAATTTGCAATGCGGAGATGGCTGCTCCAAACTCATTCCAGGGAGCATTAAATCCTTTTCCATCCCATCGCTTGGCCTTTCCTCGAGGCTGATCCAAATCCGAAATTTTGACACGGGCCACAGAGATACACTGTCCAGACTGCTCGATGGCAGGGTCGTAGGTAGTAGGATCATAGGTACCTGGGTAGCCATACTCTCCATAGAATAAGTACACGTAATCGCCTACCGCTACTGCACTCGGGTCGCCCACGCCTCCGGCAAAAGTTTTGGAACTGTTGTGTGGATTGAGGATCATGCGGGATTGCTGGTCTTCGAGAAGTAATCCCTTGTTGTCCCAGTTCCAACCCCCATCGCTGGACTTCATCACACCAATTCGCGGTACCGCTGCAGGCGTGATGCGGTCGGTGAGCCCCAAGGGCCAATTTTTGTCCAAGTATCCTTCTCCCGTTTTAGGGTCGTAGGGGAGGGTTTCTGGGTAATTTTCGTTGTGGTAGATGGCGTAGAGTGTTTTGCCAGAAGGATCGCGTTCGTCCTGGTAGACCGTCTCAAACCAAACAGCCCCATGGAGGCCAGGCTGACCTATGGGCGCATTTTTGGGAAGTATGGGAGCGATGTATTCTTTTGCTGGGGTACTGAATACTACATCGGCATTGGGACCAGAGGCAAACTTCAAGTCTCTGGCATAGCCCCAAACAGGATCTTCTCCATACTTGCCTGGAAATATGCGCAGCGTGTCCCCGATCCAGGCCTCGGCCATGTTGCAATCCACAAAATTATTGAAGGGAAAGGTGTCGGTTGGGATAAGCGTAAAGCGTGGTAGCGCTGTGCTGTCTTCCAAGTTCACTTCTTCAGTGCTGCCGGATTTGCAGGCAAAAAAAGATGCGAGCAGCAGAAAAAAGAGGGGGGTCTGAGCAAATTGATTTCTAGCCATAGAAGCCTGTGGATTTGAAGAAGAAATATACATTCAAAACACGTTTTTTGAAAGTAGTCCCCTTGCTTTCTAAAGGCTTTGTGCTGCAGAAGAATTTCTCAACTCGGGGAGGAAAATTGTTGCTTCACCTTTGCCAGCAGTTGCTTCTCGCTCATTTTGTCCGCGTCGACTACCTCTATTTTTAGTTTACCGAAGTGTTTATTTGCTTGAAGGTGGTGCAAAAAATGGGTTTTGGTCACTCCAGGACCCATAAGCAAGAGCTCCTCCTTGTCCATTAGTTTTTTCTCCAGTTGATGAAAGTAAGCCTTGAGCTGTTGGCTGTGGATGTTGTTCTTTTTTTTCTCGTGGTTGCTCGCAGGGCCGGGGGATGGTCCCAGTAGCGTCCTGTCGCTTCCCTCACCAGCAATTCTAGATCGGGACACAATGAGTGAGGGAAAGTCTTCCAGGAGGGTAGCTTCTTCCTTGTCGTAGCCGAGGAAGAGGGCATGGCTTTGATCCATCCAAATTCCGATTTTTTTAAAGGCAAAAGATTCCATGTGTAGCTTGGTTTAGTTGAGAAACCTAGATCGCTTTGGATCCAAGTCTTTCAGTTAAGGTAGCTGGTTTACAAGGAGATAAACTATGATTTAAATCATCCAAAGAGCTGCATTATGGAAGCAAACTACCGCCAAGGAAAGGCGTAAAAAATAATTTCCCGATAGTTGTCCCGCTCGTAAAGAATACCAAGGGTAGCTGGGTCAAGTAGCACCAAATCCGAGTAAGCCGTCCAGGAGTTTTTTTTAGGGTCCGAGGTGGAATCAATGGGGATGGAAATATCCCAAGTCCTGCCTTCATCTTTGGATATTTTTACGGTCAGGTGATTCCGATCCTTGGGATCTGCTGCATTTGAATGGGCAAGGAGTGTTTTTCCTTTTTCGGTTCCCAGAGCTAATAGGGATCCTTGGCAAACCGGGTCGGGAAGCTGGGCCTCAAAGTACTCCTCCTCCCAGGTGGTGCCCCCATCCGAAGAGTAGGCAAGGATCCGCTGCCGTACCGTTCCTTCCTGGTTGCGTACGCTCATCAAGAGCCGGTCTTGACTGAGGGGTGCGGCGGTAGATTCGTTCGATCCAGGAAACGTGAGAGACTCAGAAAGGCGGTAACTTTTACCATGGTCGTCGCTGTAGAATCCATGTGCGCGGTATTCCCGAAAGCGCTCTTGGGGGTCTCCTACGGAATGGTTTGCTGCCACATACAGTCGCCCTTTGTAGCGTCCTTCTGTCAATTGAATGGCATGTCCCGGAGTATTTGCATAATGTCGCCAGTCGGCAGGGTAGGTGTAGGCCGGGTTTGCTGCCGGATGGTTGGGACGATGTACCTGAGTGGTGATGTTTTCAGGGTTGCTCCAGCTGACACCCAAGTCATAGGATTTGATCACCCAAATCTCCCGGATACCTTGGTTGAGGCGAACCTCGTACTCGTGGTTATTCCCAGTATTGTAAAAAAGATAGACTACCCCATTTGGATGTTCGGGGTCGAGGAGATCGACCACAGGGGCTGGATTACCTGCCTGCAAGCTGTCGTAGTCTACGAGGGTTTGTAAGGAAGACCAGGATTGGCCGCGGTCACTACTACGTTTGAGGACTAAGTTGATGTCTCCAAAATCTGCACTTCCTTTTACACGGCCTTCCGCAAAAGCCAGTAGATCCCCATTGGGAACTTGGATAATGGCAGGTATGCGATAGGTAGCATGTCCTTCTTGTCCGCTTATGAAAACTGGGATTTTATCCTGGGCTTGGAGCGAGAAGTGGAGCAAAAGAAGGAAGCAAATACGGAGGAACATCACTTAGTTTTTGAGTTAAGCTACAGGTAAATCCGAGTAAAATCAAGAAAGTAGGATCGGATTGTAAAATCTGGGTTAAGGTCCTGAATTCGTTAAAATAAGCCTTAATGCCGTTTTTTGAACGATTTTGAAGAGGATAAATCGGATTTTGTAAAAGCATAAAATTATTAATTAGAAAAAGTCTAAATAAAAATTGACTCGTATATCAGGCTGAAGTATGTTTGCATCATTATTTGTAATAAGTCTAAATAAAGACATGAAAACCTTCGGCTCTATCCTGTTTTTTCTTTCCTTTTTCCTCGCCACAGCAAGCGCATTCGCCCAGAAAAACTCCGTTTCGGGCACCATTTTAGATGAAAAACGACAGCCCTTGGCGGGTGTATCCGTGTACTTGCAGGGCACTGTTCGTGGGGTACAATCGGACCGTAGTGGTACCTACCTTCTCAAAGATATCCCAGCCGGCAGCTACCAGTTGGTAGTGAGTTTGGTTGGTTTCCAAACCTACACCCAGGAACTAAATCTGGAAGCCGGTGCTTCGCAACAGCTTCATGTCACGCTGCAGGAGGCCACGCTAGAACTCGGAGAATTTAGCATTTCCGCAAGCAGAGGAATCCAAGGTCAGGGGCACCTCCCCGAAGTGGAAGATTACCGCATCAATGCAGGAAAGAAAAATGAGCTGATCCGCATCGGAGAACTGAATGCCAACCTCGCCATGAACAATAGCAGGCAGATCTTTGCCAAGACCCCAGGCATCAGCATCTGGGAAAATGACGGTTCGGGCGTGCAACTCGGCGTAGCCAGCCGTGGGCTGAATCCCAACCGCTCTTGGGAATTTAATGTGCGGATGAATGGCTACGACATCACTCCAGACCCCATGGGATACCCAGAAGCCTACTTTACCCCTCCCATGGAAGTGGTGGAGCAAATCGAAATTGTACGGGGAGCCTCTTCCTTGCAGTACGGATCGCAGTTTGGCGGCTTGATGAACTTTGTGCTGCGCAAGCCTGACCCTTCCACCCGCTTCACTGCCGAGACGGTCAATACCGTAGGAAGCAACGGGCTGTTCAGTTCGTTCAACTACCTCGGTGGTACCGAAGGCAAGTGGAGCTACACCGCTTACTTTCAAAAGCGGATGGGGAATGGCTGGCGAGCAAACGGTGCTTTTGACACGAATCACGCCCATCTCGTGGTGAATTATGCTGCAAGCAACCGCCTCAAATTGGGCCTAGAGATGACATCTATGACTGCGGATACCCAGCAGCCTGGAGGATTGACCGATGCACAATTTGATGCCGATCCCCAGCAAAGTACCCGCGCCAGAAACTGGTTTAGTACCCCTTGGTACATCCCTGCAGTCACTGCCGAGTACCTGGTCTCCCCCAAGACCAAACTCAGTTGGAAGGCCTTTGGAACCTTTGCCGAGCGCAATAGTGTGGGCTTTATGCGTCCCATCAACGTGGAGGATGACTTGGGCAACCGTCAGGTCGACCGCGATTATTACACGACTTATGGATCAGAGGTTCGGCTCAGTTCCTCCTACACGCTGTGGGGCCGAGAGCAGTCGCTCGTAGGTGGACTTCGTTACTTCAATGGACACATCGACCGAAAGCAACTTGGGCTAGGAACCAGGGGTTCAGAACTGGATTACAGCGTAGCAGCTGGAGCTTTTGCACGAGACCTGGATTTTTCGAATACTAACTTGGCCGCCTTTGTCGAGCAAGTCTTTCGCCTCACCGATCGTTTCCTGTTGACGGGAGGATTTCGTTTGGAGCAGATTCAGTCCACCATGCAAGGGCAGCTCAACCGAGTGAATGGGGTGCCACAATTCCTGGAACCGATCACTCGCAGCCGCTCCTTTGCCTTGTTTGGAGCTGGTGCAGAATACCATGTGACGAAGAACTCCGAGTTCTATGCCAACCTATCCCAGGCTTACCGTCCTGTGCTGATTTCGGACTTGACTCCACCCGCGACGACGGACATCATCGATCCCAACTTGACGGATTCCAAAGGCTATAATTTTGATCTCGGGTATCGTGGAAGCTGGACGTCCGCGTTGCAGTTTGACTTGAGCTACTTCCATCTCAACTATGCGGATCGTATCGGTACCATCGCCCAAATCGACCCCAAGGGAGGCATCACGCAGTTCCGTACCAACTTGGGGACCTCCATCAGCCGCGGATTTGAAGGCTACGTGGAAGTGGATCCCATCACGGCGATTTTTGAATCCTCTCGGGTGGGTTACTTGCATCTATTTGCTTCCTTGGCTTATGTAGATGCTACCTATGGGGATTTTGAAGTGAGTTCTGTAACTAATGGACAGATTCAAACCCGTAATCTGGAAGGAAATCGGGTGGAGAATGCACCACGAAAGATCAATCGCTTTGGTGCTACCTACAGTTATTCTCAGTTTTCCATGACCTGGCAGTTGAGTGACATCGGGGAGGCATTTGCAGATGCTTCGAATACAGTTGCCTCAAATGCAGCGGCTACGGTGGGTTTAATTCCCGCCTACCAGGTGCAGGATCTTTCGGCAAGTTGGAATTTCTGGAAGCAGCATTCGGTGAAAGCAGGGGTAAATAACTTGACCGATGCACGCTACTTTACCCGTCGTGCAGGAGGCTACCCTGGCCCAGGGATCATGCCAGCCGATGGACGTACTTTTTACCTAACTGCCGCTCTTAAGTTTTAAGGAAGCCTTCCTCCATTTCTCTTTGCGTCTTGCTTTTGGCAGGCTTTGCGCGCAAAAAAAAACCGCCGCGGAGGACCCGCAGATTTTTTGTTTCCCCAAGGATTTATCAGCGTTATTTTTCCTTATTGATCCGCGTGAAAAAAAAGAAATAACTCGCGCAAAGGCGCCAAGCCGCAAAGGATTTCTCTTTGGACCTTATCCTCCGCGTGAGACGTAAACTTTTATACTTTCGGATTTTTAGTTCTTTTTCTGTAGGTTGAGGGTGTTCTGAAGGAGTCATCAATTCTTCGGGAGCTTCGATTCAAGACTTCATGTGCCTATGAAAATTTTACCCATCCTCACCCTTTTCATTCTCAGCAGTTCGGCTTGGGCGCAATCTGTCCCAGCTCCCGCCACCAAAAGACCCAATATCGTCTTTATCATGTCGGATGACCATGCCTACCAAGCCATCTCAGCCTACAGCAACCGACTCATCGAGACTCCAAACATTGACCGCATTGCAAAGATGGGCATGCTCTTCACCAATGCCACGGTCACCAACTCCATTTGCGCGCCAAGCCGCGCCACCATCCTTACCGGCAAGCATTCCCACCTCAACGGCAAAATCGACAACGATTTTCCCTTCGACACCACCAACGTCACATTTCCCCAGCTATTCCAGGAGGCTGGCTACCAAACGGCCATGTTTGGCAAGCTCCATTTTGGCAATGCCCCCAAAGGCTTTGACCAGTACAAAATCTTGCCCGGTCAAGGCTCTTATTACAACCCAGACTTCATCACCAAAAACGAGGGCACCATTCGTGTAGAAGGCTATGTCACCGACATCATTACCGATATGACTTTGGACTGGCTCGAGGAGGAGCGAAATCCAACTGATCCATTCCTCCTTTTTTACCTACACAAGGCCCCCCATCGGGAATGGCTCCCGGCGGAGCGACACTTGGAAGAATTTACCCAGCGGACCTTCCCTGAGCCAGCAACCCTCTTTGATGACTACTCAGGCCGAGGACGTGCTGCCAAGGAAGCTGAGATGAACCTCCTGAAGCACATGAACTGGTCTGGAGATTCCAAGATTTATCCCTCGGTGATGCGGGAATTGGGTATCCCCGGAACATCCAATTGGGATACGCTGGCCTTTTCCCGCGAGGTGGGGAGATTGACTCCAGCTCAGCTGGCCAACTGGACTCGATCCTACGATCAAGTGAATGCTGCTTTAAAAGAATCCTACCCAAGTATGGATGACAAGGAAAAAATGCAATGGCGCTACCAACGCTACATGCAGGACTATCTAGGAACCATTCGTGCAGTAGATGAAAATGTGGGTCGCGTCTTGGATTACCTAGAGGCCAACAACCTGATGGACAATACGCTGATCGTGTACACTTCGGACCAAGGTTTCTACTTGGGTGAGCATGGCTGGTATGACAAGCGATTTGTATACGACGAAAGTTTTAAGACCCCGCTTTTGGTGGCTTGGCCTGGAAAAATCGCTCCTAAAAGTACCTCGAGTACCATGGTGCAAAACTTAGACTATGCCCAGACCTTCCTAGAGGCAGCAGGTATCCCTGCACCGGCCGACATGCAAGGGGAGTCCCTCCTTCCACTGCTAACTGGAAATTCTGAATCCTGGACCCGTGATGCAGTTTACTACCACTACTACGAATACCCAGCGGTGCACATGGTGAAGCGTCACTATGCCATTGTGACCGAGCAGTACAAACTGGTCCATTACTATTACGATGTGGATGAGTGGGAACTGATTGACCGCATCAAAGATCCTCAAGAGCTGCGCAATGTCTACGATGATCCAGCTTATGCCCCTGTAGTGACGGAGCTTCATCGCAAGTTGGAAGCGCTACGCAAGCAGTATGGGGATAGCGCAGAAATCTCCCAAGGCTACTTGGATGCTTATTTGGATCGATTGGAGAAAAATCCGGCCTTTGGTTCCAATATTGAAGTCACCAAAAAGTTACTGGAGGAGCGTAAAAAATCTCGGCAAGACTAATTTCGTTAGCAGTGCTTTCCAGGAATGTTGTTTCCTATCTAAAAGATATAGAAGAAGATTCCTAACTTTCTTTCTCAATTCAGCTCCCCATGGTGCCTATTACCCACAAATCGACTACCCTTCGTAAAGCCATCGCCCAGGCCATCGTGCGTGTAAGCAAGTCAGAAACGATTCAGGCCATTCGGAACCAGACCGTTCCCAAGGGAGAGGTGCTCGAATGCGCTCGGGTAGCAGGCCTTTTTGCTGCCAAGCGTACGGCAGACATGATCCCCGATTGCCATCCCTTGCCGATTGAATTCACCGCCGTTCGCTACGAACTGGGGGAACTAGAAATACACATACAGGTAGAGATCCACACCATCTACAAGACAGGCGTGGAGGTAGAAGCCATGCATGCGGCATCCGTGGTGGCACTGACGATCTATGACATGCTCAAGCCCATTGACAAGGGCGTAAGCATCGAGCAGATCAAGTTGCTCGAGAAAAAAGGAGGCAAATCCGATCGCAACGCTGCGCTAGGCCAAGCCAGGAGGGCTTCGATTCTAGTCTGCTCCGATACGCTCGCTGCAGGGCAGGGGCAAGACCGATCTGGAGAAGTGATTCGAGAAAAGTTAGTTCAACTGGGCATCACCGTAGCCGAGAAACGCATCGTGGCGGATGAGGTGAAGGCCATTCAAGAAGCGGCCAGGCATTTTGTAGCGCAGGGGGTAGACCTCTTGCTCGTGACAGGTGGTACCGGCTTGTCTCCACGGGATGTGACCCCGGAGGCCTTGGAACCCTTGTTGGACCGACGGATACCAGGAGTGGAAGAGGCGATTCGTGCCTATGGACAGCAGCGTTTGGCGACGGCCATGCTTTCTCGCTCTCTTGCGGGGCAAATTGGCAAAACCCTTGTACTCGCGCTTCCGGGATCTCCTTCGGGAGCTGCAGAAGGAATGGATGCCGTATTTCCTGCCTTGCTGCATGCCTTTTCAGTCTTGGAAGGCGCGCGGCACGAGTAAGCGGATGCAGTATTCTACTAGCTGAAAGCAATTCAAACCCTTATTTTCCGTTTCTAAATTAAAATTTCCATTACACCCAAAAACTTTACCCCGTGAACTTCAAATCCCACTCTTTTTTCCGCATACCCCTTCTTTTAGTTCTTTCCTTTTTCCTCTTTGTCTCTTGCCAAGAGCAGGAAGTCGTTCCTACTTCCAAAGGAGATGATGGGCAGGTTTTTGCCGTCGATACGGAGCAAAGCGAGTTGCCCTACCTAGTGATTGATACCCAAGGAAAAGAAGTGCTTTATGAGCCTGCGGTGCCTGCGACGTTGAAGTTGTACCAGCAAAAGAAATTGGTGCAAACCCAAACGATCACGTTGGAGTTCCGAGGCAAAACCTCTTTTCGACTATCAGACAAAAAGGGATACAATGTAGAGACAGTCGATGCTTCCGGCGCGGGTGTGGATGTAGCCTTTCTGGGAATGCCTGTGGAGGAAGATTGGCGTCTGATCGGGCATGTGGTGAACCTGAAGGAAAAGTACCTGATGGATCAAAGTTTGATTTACAATTACCTCGGCTATGAGCTATCGCGCCGCATCGGAAAGTACGCCAGCCGGGGGCAGTTTGTCGAGATTGAGGTCAATGGAGAATACCAGGGGGTGTATTTTTTCTGTGAAAAGCTGAAGCGAGACAGCAAGCGAATTGACATCAAGTCCATGAATGCTACCAATCCGTCTGGGGGCTATATTTTGAAGATTGACAAGGCGGATGCGGGTCCAGAGCACAGTGGCAAACCCAATTCCTACTTTATGAACAATTGGAATGACGATGCGCTCTACACGGCTGCCAACAGTTTCCGTAGCCGCTACGACATCAATAAAAAGGAGATCACCTTTCCAGCCTATCAGGCACCTTACCATCCTGATCAGTACTTGGAAACCTACTTCCTCTACGAGTATCCCAAGGCAGAGGAGATTACTGCTGCCCAGAAGACCTACATCGCGGACTACATAGACAAGTTTGAGCGGGCCTTGCTTACCGATAATTTCACGGGCACGGCACGCACGTATACCAACTTTATGGAGCTGTCTACCTTTGTGGATTACTTTATCCTTACCGAGTTGTGTCGGAATGTGGATGCGTACCGAATTAGTACTTTTTTGCAGAAGGACCGAGATGGGAAGTTGGCTATGGGACCTATTTGGGACATGAACATCGGTTTTGACGAGGGGGGGAGGGTTCCCTTGAACGACTGGGTGGCCAATTACAACAACTACGTACAAAAGGACCCTTGGATGGTACCCTTCTGGTGGCCGCGTTTGCTGGAGGATCCTGTTTTTCGGCAGGCGGTGAAGGTGCGCTGGCAAGCGCTTCGGGGCAATGAACTGAGTTCGGGCGCCATGCAAAAAGTTGTCGACGATGCAGTACAGGTGCTGAGCAAGAACGGGGCTGTGACGCGTAACTACAAACTTTGGGATCAGGGCTTGAATGTAAATCACGATCAGGCCGTTCAAAACTTAAAGACCTATTTGACTGCTCGCGCATCTTGGATGGATGGGAAGATTGGGGCTTGGTAAGGGAAGATTTACAGCTTTGTAATTTTGATTCAAGGCTTTGAGAGCAAATAAGTCCTTGACTGCGAAGGAGAAGCTCGGAAAGGGAAATAAAACCAAAGTTTTTTTGGGTAGAGCATTTGGAAAAAATATCGCATAGGTCTACATTTGCAACACGATTCCCGAAAGGGGGCGTCATAACCATCCCCGGTAGGGGTAAAAATTCCTCCTTAGCTCAGCTGGTTAGAGCACATGACTGTTAATCATGGGGTCCCTGGTTCGAGCCCAGGAGGGGGAGCCAGTTTAAAAAGAGGTCATTTCGACCTCTTTTTTTTGTTTTTATCCCCGCCAGTTTCGTTTAAATGAGGATTTTGTGATTCGAGCCCAGTAGCCGGTTTTATGATTTTTATACAATTTTAGTCAGTAAGTATACCCGCGATTTTCAGTTTGTGCCAAGAATGTGCCAAGAGTTGGTTTTTGTCAATCCGGCTTTAACTTTTTAAAGTGAAAACTAATTTCAATCATTGAATTACCAACCTACTATTGATTGAATTAAAGTTAAAATCCCTTCGACTCCCAACTTGTATGGGGTTCGAAAAATGGTCAACTTACAGTCCCAATAATCCTTCACTTTTGATTAATTTATCTCATATAAAGACTTGAACGATGAAAAATTTACTCATTTTAATTCTCCTTGTGGTATCCTTAAGTTCCTATGCACAAACAAAGGAATACGAGGTATCCACGTACCTTGAGGAAGGGGTCAAGGCCCCAAACACTAACTATATTGGTGAGGCTTGGCTAAATAGTGTATTACGCTCGGATGAGAACACTCCTTTCAATATCACCAAAGCCACCTTTAAGGCCAATTCCACTTTGAATTGGCATAAACATACGGATCAACAAGTTTTGATTATTGTTTCGGGAAAGGGGTATTACCAAGAAAAGGGCAAACAGCCCATTTTGATTAAACAAGGGGATATTTTAAAATGTACTGCTAATTTGGAACATTGGCACGCTTCGTCAAAAGATCAGGACGTAACTTATTTAGCGATTTACAAGGGCCAAACCGAATGGACTGAAGTCTTGACTCAAGAGGCCTATGATAAAGTAGCAAAGCTCCTAAGTGACCGTTAGAATTTTGAAAATCTCTACTTCTGTTTTGATGAAAGGTGGTTACAAACTGAAGGTTTTCACCAATCGTATTTTTCCGATAACTGATATTCATTAGATGGCGTATATCCTTTGGAAAATTGATAAAACCCAATAATTTCCTACTGCAGCTTCTGTCAATAGGGGGAGCAATACAAAAAAGAGGTCAGAAATGACCTCTTTTTTTTGTTTTTATCCACTCCAGTTTCGTTTAAACAGGGATTTTATCCCCTGCATCTTTTTTAAAATTACTAGGGAAAAAATGCACGTAGTTTAATTCCCCCTAAAATTCAGACTGCTTAAAGTTGGTATTCCTTTATGATCTGATAGTTTTTTACTTTGATGTATTCTCTAATGCTCTTGCTGTATTGGATTTTCCCCATTCAGCCATTTGATTCAATAGAGGAATTAAACTTTCTCCTTTTTTGGTCAGTTTGTATTCAACTCT
>CANGUK010000060.1 GCA_947457095.1 Cyclobacteriaceae bacterium | reverse complement strand
GTGCCAATCGCTCAAGCCCCTGCAAACTAGACTGGATTTGTGCCATCCCCTGCAATAGACCAAATTGTTCCTCATGGAAAAGCGAAAGGACCTCGTTGATCTTCAACTTAATGTCTTCGGCATTTTCCAGAATTTCTTGGCTGGATTCCAGCTCTTCTTGTTCCCCTGAAACTAGAGTCAGATTACTCAGTTCATCCAATTGAAACTGGTTGAAATCGTATTCTTTTTTGAGAGCTTCTGCTTGACGGGTAAGTTCGACTAGGGCTTTTTTGGCTGTTTTAAATTCTGTGTAGGCTTGTTGAAAATCAGTACGCTCAGCACTTGTTTGTGCGTAGGCATCCACCAATCCCAATTGAAAATCACCTTCACCCAAAAGCAAGGTATCGTGTTGGGAATGCACATCCATCAACTTTTCTCCCAAAATTTTTAGGGGTTCAAGGAGAACAGGCGTATCGTTGACAAAAGATCGGGACTTGCCATTTGGACTGATTTCCCGTCGAATGATACAGGTGTCCTCGTAATCTAGCTCCAACTCCTCAAAATACTCCTGAAGTCCATAGGATCGAATATCAAAGATCCCTTCGACTACGCATTTCTTGTCCTCGTGAAGAAGTACCTTGGTGTCGGCTCGATTGCCCAACAAAAGCCCTACTGCCCCAAGCATAATCGACTTGCCTGCACCTGTTTCTCCTGTAATCATACTCAATCCCCCACTGGGCTGCATTGCCAGCTGGTCGATTAACGCATAATTGGATATTTTAAGTGAGGTGAGCATGAATTAGTGCGGGCGTTCAAACAAAACTAAAAGATACTGCTCAGCTTTCGAGCAGCTCATTGTATTTTCTGGCGTTATTCGGATCAATTTCAAGTAGCAAGACCACAGCTTTTTCTCGAATGTCGAAGGGAGCATTCTTCAGGATTTGGGCGATTTCATCACTCTTGGCATCCACAAAACTGATGGTAAAAATCCCATTAGGCTGCTGCTTATTGGCCTCAGCAACACGTTGAATTGCTTCAAGAATGGAAGAATACGCCTCATCGGGTGCTGTGGCAAGCTGATCTACCCCTTTTCTGTGATAGAGATACATCGCCTCCCGAATGGGGGCATATACTGGAGAAATGTAAATGTCATTGATCAGCCAGTACCGACTTCTGCGGTCACTAGGATTTTGCACCCAGCCTACACGACCTGACTGCTGTGCATTGTTGACAATATCATTGGCTATCTCAAAATAAGGATTGCCTCCTTTGAGCGCGAAGGTATCGTAATCCATGCCTAGCGCAATGTTGGCATAGAAAGCAAGTAAGGAACTGATGTTATTCAAAAAGGAGAAGCGGTTGAATTCTAGCGGCTGAGACTCCTGGTACTCGAAGGTCCAATTTCGATCTATGAAATTGAGTACCACTGATTCGTAATTGGTGCCAAACACCGGTCGCACCACTTGAACTTGTACGGTAGCACTATAAACGCCAATTTGAGGCACTTCGCTGATGGTGATTAGCAAATTTCCTTTGACCCGCTCTTCGGGTCTATATTCATCCGAAGTCCAGGTACGCCCATTCAGAAACTGCTCAAAGCTAGTTTTCATCTGGTTAAACACTTCCGTATTTTGAAATCTAGAGCGATCACTATTGATAATGACTCGAAAATCTAACTCTTGAGCCTGAGTTTGAATAACAAATCCAATGAGTCCAATCAGGAAAAGTATCCCCTTTTTCATGTACTAAACTTACAAAAAATCTTTAGCTCCACGCAGCAGCTTTTTTGACTTCCTCCACAATTAGACGGGCAATGTCCAACTTAGGTAAAAGAGCTGTCTGGATATCTTCCCCATTTTTATGAAAAATCCGTACCTGATTGGTATCGTGCTTAAAGCCTACTCCTTCTTCTGTGGCAGAGTTCAATACCACCAGATCAAAATTTTTGCGGGCCAATTTGGCTTTGGCATGCGCTTCTTCCTGTTCGGTCTCTAAGGCAAAGCCCACGTGGATTTGTCCCTCCCTTTTCATTTTGCCCAATTCAAGAGCTATATCTACGTTAGGAACTAGCTGAAGGGGTAGCGATTCACCCTGTTTCTTTATTTTTTGGCTGGCTGGGTTTTCGGGTCTAAAATCGGCTACTGCCGCCGCAAACACCAACATATCCATTTGTCCATGCAAGGCTTTTGCTGCAGCATACATTTCAGACGCGGTAGTCACACGCTGCACCTGAAACCCATGCCCTTCCAACTTCAGTGCTACCGGACCAGCGACCACAACCACTTCAGCTCCAGCAGCTTGAAATGCTTGCGCTAGGGCAAAGCCCATTTTTCCACTTGAATGGTTACTCAAAAAACGAACGGGATCCAGCGCCTCTTGCGTAGGACCGAGCGTAATCAATACTTTTTTTCCCAAAAACTCCTTCTTGGAATTAAAAAAATCAATTACTCGGTCCAAGATATGCTCTGGCTCCATCATGCGACCTTGTCCTGAAAGCCCACTGGCCAATTCCCCAGTTTCAGCATCCAATACGATATTTCCAATAGATGCCACTTGGGCCAAGTTTGCTCTTACAGCGGGATGCTGGTACATATCCAAATCCATAGCCGGCGCAAGCATGACTGGGCAACGGCAAGAAAGGTAGGTAGCAGTAAGGAGGTTGTCGCATGCACCCTGAGCAAATTTGGACAGGGTATTGGCACTCAAGGGCGCCACTAAAAATAAATCCGCCCAAAGTCCCAGCTCCACATGGTTGTGCCATTGGCCCGAAGTTTTTTCAAAAAAATCAGATAGAACTGGCCTTTTGGAAAGGGTAGCTAAGGTAAGGGGGGTAATAAAATCAAGAGCAGAGGTCGTAGCTACTAGCTGTACCTCTGCTCCAGATTTGATTAGTAAACGAGTTAAAATCGCTGTTTTGTAAGCTGCAATGCTGCCTGTAACACCGACTAAAATTCGCTTGCCTTGCAGGTTCATGGGGATTTACTCCGCTCCTTCTTGAGAAGGATATCTATGGTGGATTTTACCTTCCATAAACTCTTCCATTGCCAAAGAAGTAGGCTTCGGCATTCTTTCGTAAAACTTGGAGATCTCAATTTGCTCCTTGTTCTCAAATACCTCTTCCAAATTGTCTACTGTAGAAGCAAACTCAGAAAGCTTGTTATTCAATTCTTCCTTCAACGTAGAAGAAATTTGCTTCGCACGTTGACCAACGATGTGAATGGACTCGTAGATGTTCCCTGTTTTATCAGCGATTTTATCTAAGTCTCTGGTGATGATTGATGGATTAACAGCCATATAGTTTGTTTTTTAATTGCTTGAACTAAATTAATTGGAGTTAGTGGTGACCACTGCCTCATCTGCAGCTTTCTTATCTGCAATTTCTTTTTTCAGTTTGGAGTGCGCTAGAGATTCTTCCTTAGTCTGCTCTTCGAATTTTTTCACCTCTCCCAAATAGCCACTTGCTGGGTATTTGCGGTAAAAATTAGTAGCAAACTTCAAAGCATCATTCAAACGCTCTTCTTTTTTATCGAAAGCACTGTTTTTAGCATACGCATAGCCCACTTCTACCAATCGGTAAGCCAATTCTTCATTTCGTTTGCTTTCAGGAAAGTCCTTTGCAAAGTTTTGGAAGTTGATGATGCAGGCTCGGTAAAAGTCTCCAGGAAATAGCCCTTCTTTCAATCGATAGTACATGTCCGCCTCGCTGTAGGCTTTTTCTTCAAATCTTGACTCCAAATCCTTCAGCATGTCCATTGCTCGCTCGTAACTAGCAGAAGCAGGGAATCTTCCTACAAATTGCTGGATCGCTGACACAGCTTCCTTACTGCTTTGCTGATCCAAATTGTAATCCGGAGCATCCAAATACAGGGAGTAGGCATGCATAAACAGTGCTTCTTCTGCCAAAGTACTACGGTTATAGGTTTTGTAAAAGGTATTGAAATAGCCCGCAGATTCAATGTAACGCTTGGTCTTGAAGTGGCAATTGGCATAGTTGTACTCTGCCATCTCTGCTTTTTCAGACCCCTTAATTACAGGTAATACCTTTTCATACAAGATAATCGCCTTGTTGTATTCACCCTCTTGGTAGTATTTGTTGGCTCCATTGTATAGCTCCTCCCAATTGGTACTCTTTTCCAATTTGGAAAAAGGGCCACAGGCTCCGAAGAGCACCAAGGAAAGCACAAACAAGATCGAATAGTTCCGCATGATTAATTAAAGGACCGCAAATATAAGGGATAGTTGTAAGATTTCAAATGAAATAGCCTAGTTGAAAGCGCTTACTTTTTTACTTGTAATTTCTTAGTGACCACGTTTTTATTGTCCACAAACAAGGTGTAGAAATACACCCCTGGCTGAAAGTCACCTACCTGAATCACGAGACTATTCCGGGTAGGATCCAGTTCGTACTCAGCTATTGGGTTTCCTATGAAACTTGTTAACGTGATTTTAGCCTTGGCTTTTGGGTTCACTACTGTATAATCCAGCTGTGCAACTCGGTTACTCGGATTGGGATAAATATCTCCAAGCTTGATGTCTTTGTGTGAAAAATCTGAAGTTGGTGAAGTCGAAACAGCATATTTAGCTTCTACAACAAAAAACTCACGCAGGGATTCACTATTGACAAAAACGAGGTCAAAACTCCCTAGCGTCTCGGCAATACCCATTTCAAACTCTAAATATAAATCGGTATAAATCTCGCCTGGGGCAAGCTTCAACACCACCTTTGCCAAGTCTCTTTTTGGATCAAAGCATTGATCACCGAGACAAATTCGCATTTTTTGAGAGGAACCGATACTTCCTTTGATATTGCGAAGCAGGTACGTTTTCTGCTGGGAAGACTCGTTATGAAGGAGTACTGTTTTCCGTTGGGAGGAACCTATTTTACCTGAAAATTCAACCCCCTCACTCAATACACGCACCTGTTGAGCAGTAGCCAGCATAGGCAATGCCAAAAGGAAAAGCAGTGTTATTTTGAGCAATCTGGCGTTCATGTAAATTTTTCTCAATAGGCAGAAAATCGATGTACTAAATTCAAGTAACTCTACGTTAAATGTATTTAGAAAGATGCGATTTTTCCGGGAAAGGCGGGTTAATTGTTGTTAAGTTTAAAAAAATCTTATCTATCGAGGACTTTACCCTCCACCTGACTGTTTAACAGGCCTTTCCTTGATGGCTTTTTGAAGCTGTTCTTGTGTCGGCATCTCCAGGTTCACCTCCGGTTCATTGAATAAATTCTTCAATGTGGGATCAATTTCTATAACTTTGCGCCAGGCATCAATCGTAGCACGAGCGGGCTTCTCCTCCACCCGCCAACGAAAACCTTCTAGTCTACTTAGCTTTTCATCGACATCCTGAACAGGAACAAATCTTCCATCTGGCCGCACCCCAAAATTTGATTTTTTGATTAGCCCATCCACAAAACTGAGCCCAATGGTGGAACTCAAGATTCGGTTTACTCCTTGAGTCAAGGTATCCCCTTCCAAGGCATAGTACAGCGACTCCCCATTTCCTTCGATAAACAAGTTGCTCAGCTCTCCATCCGTAAACTGCCCTGTCATCTTTCTACCTTTCATCTGATTGAAATTCAGGAGCGTATCCGTCAAAATCGCAAATGCTTTGTTCTTCATAAATACCCGATCCAAAGTCTCATTTTTGATGTAAAACACCATGCTATCTGCAGAGATTTGACTGGAGCGATTCCATAAAATTGGATCCTTGTATAGATGAATTGCTGAATCCGCAAAGGCATAAAGCAAGGAGTCCGCCTTCCCAGATAGGTCTGTTTTCACCAGATTCACTTGATGAAAAGCAAGCAAGTACTTCAAGGAATCGGCCTCTCCATCTTGGGAAATCAAGGTGTCCGCCGTAAGAAAGAGGGTGTCCGACTCAAAATACCTACGCACCAAAGCATTTCCATATACCTGGCTAAATTTTTTCTTTTCCCAATAGGTGCCTACATCTCCAAAAACTTCCAGTTTGCGTTCCTTATTCAGCACACGAACATCCTTTTTTCCCTCGTAATAGGCCTTTGGTTCGTCATAAAACAATTCATCCGCCTTCACCCGGCTATCTTCAGTATCTACCAGGCCCTCAAAAAATTTAAACTGCTTCAGCTGGGTATCGTAGAAACTTCCTTTTTGTGCATCCAAATGATAGCCTTCCTTGGACACGATATTTGTCAATCCAGGGGTCTGAGCCGTTTTGGGAATGGTCAAATAAATTAGGTTCTGCGTTTTGAGCGTGTAGTCTGGATTCACCAGCACCACGTCTTGTTGGAAACCAATGCGCTCGTAATTGATCTCGTAGGTTCCGAGCTCACTAGTCAAAACATTCACAGAATCCACCATTTTTCCTCCTTCAAAATAGGAAGCCACATTGGTTTCTCGGTTGTAGTCTAAGTGTTCGGTGTAGAGTTTGGTTTTCTGATTGGTAAAAACCACGTTTTTTCGAAGCTTGGCTACTTTGGTTGTGCCATCGTATTCAGCATAAGCACTCGTCGTAGTGATTG
Organism: Cyclobacteriaceae bacterium; assembly: GCA_947457095.1. GTDB lineage: Bacteria > Bacteroidota > Bacteroidia > Cytophagales > Cyclobacteriaceae > Algoriphagus. Next base: position 8,850 of record CANGUK010000060.1, on the reverse strand, counting down.
GGTCTGCCACATCCTTGATCTGCACTCTCCCAAACAGCTGCGCTCGGTTTTCGTCACGAAAAAAATAAGCCGAATCACAGGAAATTAAGGAGTTCTGATGCTTCATTTTCACATTCCCCAATAGGCGTTCAAAGCCTTTTGCCCCTTGCAATAAATCTGCACTGCTAATCTCCAATACAGAGGACGACTGCGCATGACTCATAAAAGGTATGCTAAGCAGCAGCAGAAGGACCGAAATGAAAAAAGGAGATTTCATAGGGAATGGAATGGAGGCAAATTTAGCAGAAAAAGCTATTTTTGATCAATGTACAACGCCTTTATCTCGCATATCCAGCAGCGCAATCTTTTTGAGCCCGACAAACGCTACCTATTGGCTTGTAGTGGTGGATTGGATAGCATGGCTTTGGCACACCTGCTTCATACCGCTGGAATTCCAATTGAGCTGGCACATGTCAACTTTGGATTACGCGATTCTGAAAGTGACGGAGATGAGGAATTTGTAAAAAAATGGGGCGAACTGCATGGGCTTCCTGTGCATGTGCATCGAGCAAAAACCAAAGATTGGGCCGAGAAAAATGGAATTTCTACACAAATGGCCGCACGAGAAATTCGCTATCAGTTTTTTGAAAAAATTCGAAGCAAGCACAACTTGGCAGGCATCGTAGTTGCCCATCAGGAAGACGACCAATTGGAAACTATTTTTCTAAATCTGGCCCGGGGTACTGGTATTGAAGGTATTTACGGCATGAGTGAACGTCGTGGGGAGTTGATTCGACCACTACTTCCCTTTTCAAGAGCACAGCTTGCCTCCTATGCAGATGAGGTGCAGCTCACCTGGCGGGAAGACCGCTCGAATGCTTCCACCGATTACAAAAGAAATAAGCTACGCCATCAAGGGTTGCCCGCTCTTTACAGCTTGGAACCCGATACGCGTCAAAATCTGCTGCAAAGCTTTGCTAGATTGAAGGATACTGGAAAGGCATTTTCTGGTTTATTTGATCTATGGAAAGCAGCACATGTTCGAGAAGTGCAAGGCATGTGGGTACTTTCGTATCAGGCAATCCAGAACATGCAGGGTGCCGCATCCTTGATTTATTATTGGTTACGTCCCTATGGATTCAACTCAGATCAAGCCCATGCCTTGGCAGAAAGTCTAAAGGAAATCAAATCAGGAACAATCTTCCGAAGCGCCACCTTTGAAGTCTGTTTGGACCGAGAGGAACTCCTACTCTATCCGATTGCTACTCCTTTTTCTGGTATTGAGCTTCCTTTTGGGGCCAGCGCTTTTGAACTCCCAGATGGGAGGCACGAAATAACTTATGGTGCCAAGCCCGAATTGATTGATCGAAATCCTGAACATGCCTTATTAGACTTGGACTGCTTGGAATTTCCCCTACTGCTACGCAGCTGGCAAGAGGGTGACCGGTTTAATCCACTGGGAATGTCCTCTGAAAAGAAGCTATCCGATTTTTTGATTGACAATAAAGTCCCTCTTCCATTAAAAAAAGAGGTAAAAGTCCTAGTTTCAGGAAACAAAATCGTCTGGGTAGTCGGTATGCGGATTGCAGATTGGGCGAAAGTAAGTCCTGCAACCCAAAAATACATGCACATACAAAAACGCTAAGTCATGAGAAATCCTTTTTCAAAAACCTACGAGCCGAATGAACTCAGGATGTTTGACTTCTTGCAAGGGATCAAATTTTTTGAGCTTCTCAAGCAGCAGGAACTTGCCCGGTTTCTACCGGCCATGCACGAGCGAAAATATGCAAGAGATGAGGTGGTCTTCTTTAGCAAAGATCCAAGTCAAGCGCTCTACTTGATTCGTAAAGGGCAGATAGATCTGACCATCGACCTCAGTGAGAACTTTGAAACCATCATGCAACTCAAACGCGGGGATGCTTTTGGTGAAAACTCCTTGTTAGAAAATTCGAAAAGAACTTACACCGCCTTGGTAAGCTCTGATGAGGCCGAATTGCTGGTCATTCCTCAATTTGCGCTATTGGAAATCTTTGACAGCAATCCAAAGATAAAAGCCAAAATGATGACCTCCTTGGCAGAATTTTACAATGCCAACAACCAGCGGCTTTTCCGTTCTTACCGTGAATCTTTTGGGTTCTTTAGCCTTCGGCAAATGTTTGAATAGCGCATCATAAAAAAAATACACGATGCACATTAAAAAAACAGTGCTTTAGCAACAAACTTAATCCAGTAGCGGTTTCTATTCCTAAGTATCTCGTAGTAACTTAGGCCCGGAATTTAGGCCACTCAAACCAAAAAAATAGATAACATGAGCAAAGTAACCGTTGTTGGTGCAGGAAACGTAGGAGCCACCTGTGCCGATGTTTTGGCGTATCGCGAAGTAGCTGAAGAGATTGTATTGATCGACATCAAAGAGGGCATTGCTGAAGGCAAGGCACTTGACATTTGGCAAAAAGCACCCATTAATCAATACGATAGCCGTACCGTTGGTAGCACCAATGACTACAGCAAGACTGCTAATTCCGATGTCGTTGTCATCACTTCAGGACTTCCAAGAAAGCCTGGGATGACGCGCGATGACCTGATCGAAACCAACGCAGGAATTGTAAAGTCTGTCACAGAAAATGTGGTCAAACATTCCCCTAACGCAATCATCATTGTTGTTTCCAATCCACTTGACGTGATGACTTATCAAGCTCACTTGACTTCTGGCTTTCCTAGAAATAGAGTAATGGGAATGGCAGGAATTTTGGATACCGCTCGTTACCGTGCATTCCTAGCTGAAGAACTCAACGTTTCTGGAAAAGAAATTCAGGCGATTTTAATGGGTGGGCATGGTGATACCATGGTGCCCCTGCCGCGTTACACCACTGTAGCAGGTATCCCAGTTACTGAATTGGTAGAAAAAGATAAATTAGACGCCATCATCGAGCGTACAAAATTTGGTGGTGGTGAATTGGTGAAGCTCATGGGAACCTCTGCTTGGTATGCCCCTGGTGCAGCTGCAGCCCAAATGGTTGAAGCAATCTTGAAAAACCAAAGAAGAGTATTCCCTGTTTGTATCAAGCTTGACGGTGAATATGGCATCGACGATTGCTACCTCGGTGTGCCGGTAATCCTTGGCAAAAACGGGATTGAAAAAGTCCTAGAACTTGACCTCAATGCAGATGAGAAGCAATTGCTAGAAACTTCTAGAGGTCACGTAAAAGAAGTGATGCAGGTATTGGATCGTTTGGGCAACTAATCTGATTCTTGTAGGCCTTAGGACCTAAGATACCTTTCCTTCGGCGATGTATCTTAGGTCTTTTTTTATATTCCAAATCTCCTAAAGCTGTCCTGAACCTTGAAAATCTGGAAAAGTCTATTGATCATTTTAGCACTATCCCTCTTGGGCTGGGGTGGCTATGAAGTGTATCAGCGGTTTATTCTATCCAGAACCATCAATAGCCTAGAGCTAATTTCAAGTGATGCCATTTTTATTTTTGAAACCCAGCAAGCAGATTACACCTTGCAGGAGCTTCGAAAACAACCTGTTTGGACTGCCCTGTCCCGTTTTCCAGCCATTCAATCCTTAGATTCCCAATTAAATTCCTTAGATGGCCTTGTCGGCGAGCAAGGTTTTGTCACCAAAACTCTCCGAAACAAGCAGGTAACGGTAAGTTACCACGCCGTAGGAACGGATAAATTCAGCCTCCTGTACACCCTGAACTTTGGTTCCAGTTCTCCTCAGGAACTTTTGGACAAGCTCAAATCGAAAGCACCAAAGAACACCCGATTTCAAACTCGAAAATACAGTGAGCGGGAAATCTATGATGTTTTGAATGAGAACAATAGCATCCAATGGAGCATTACCCTCCTCAACAATGTACTCCTAGTCTCTTCCTCTTCTTTTGTCATTGAGGAAGCCATTCGATTTTACCTAAGCGAGGATGCAAGTCCAATTTCAACCAAGCTCGGAGACAATTTACCCAACCAAGAAGGCTTAGGAAGACTGCTACTTTCCTCAAAAGGACTAGCCAAACTTCTGGCTGGAGTAAGCGAAGATAAAAACTCATCCACCCTTCAAGAACTTCAGGCAGCAGATTACTTGCTTGCCTTAACCCTTCAGTTTGAAGACCAGCAACTCCTCTTTAAAGGACCAATACAAGGTCTGCCAGCCGTGGATTTTTTGCCTTCAGTCCAAGCACAATTGGTGGAATTTGAAAACTTGATTTCGAAGCGTACCCATTCAATCACCCAAATCAACCTGAAGGATAGTTACGAAACTCAAAAAATCTTCAACTCCACTTTTGCCCCCATTTCCACGGTCAGCGGAGAGGTACAAACGCGACTCATTGACCGCGGCTTTTTGGACCTGCTCAGTGGAGAACAGTATTATTTAGAGTTGGAATCTGGCTCTCCTTCGGAGAAAAATAGCGCACTTTTGATCAAAACCACCAAAGCTGAACAAGCCTGGGAACTACTCAAAGAATACCGAGACACAACGGACTTTTATCCTACAGAACAGTATCTGGGAAATGAAATTTTGTTTTTCTCTGAAGAAAATTTTCCAGCCCACCTATTCAATGGTCGATTTATTGGTTTTGATCAAACCTATATCAGCCTGGTAGACCAACTACTCGTGATGAGTAACTCTGCCCTTGGAATGAGAACTTTGCTCGACGATTACTCCCAAGGGAATACCTGGGCAAAAAACCCAAACGAAACAACGTTGCTAACTCCAGCAGCTGGATACAGTAAGACCTATTTACTACCAAGAATCTGGCCAACTTGGGTGCAATCCACCAACCCCACCTGGAATACCTTCCTTCAAAAGTATGCGGCTGAGCTTCAAGCGTTCACTTCCTTGGCACTTCGTATTCATCAAAGCTCAAAAGGACCAGAAGCAACGCTCATCATTAATTATACCAGCGAGGGTACTACTCAGATAGCAAGTCAAAAGTCCTTCGAATTGGCATCGGGTAAGGAAGTTGTGCTCCCTGCCAATTTGATCTATGGGCCGAAGGCAATCAAAAATTTCAATGATGGAACCGAAGATTTAGTAATCCAGGACCAAAATCATGTGCTGTATGTGATCAATTCAGCCGGAGAACAGGTATTCAGCCAACCGCTCACTAGCCCAATCGTTTCGGACGCATTCCAGATCGATTATTTTAAAAATAGCAAGTTGCAATTGCTGGTTGCAACCGCTGACAAATTATATGGAATTGACCGACTTGGAGATCCTTTGCCCGGATTCCCAATCGCTTTACCTGGAGAAAAAATAGCACATCTAAGTTTGCTCGACTACGATAGCAACAAAGAGTATCGTTATTTCCTTGCCACAGATAGCGGAAACTTATGGCTACTTGACAAAGCTGGAAAGCAATTGGAAGGATGGAGCCCATTGAAACTAGGAGAAAAAACAATTGGGTCCCCATTTCATGCCCGCGTGCAAGGGAAAGGGGATTTTATGGTAGCACTTGGAACTTCTGGGAAGTTGTATTTATTCAATCGAAAAGGAGAACCTCAAGCAGGCTCACCGATAGTTCTACCTGATGGAATAACCAGCCCTCTCCAAATCAAAAAGACCAGCACCCCAATTCTTCAAGCGACCACAGCTGGTGGAGAAATTATTGAAGTATCCTTCTCTGGGGGAATCCTAAAGAAAACACAAGTTCAAAAAACAACTCGTGACGATAAGTTTCGAGAGCTCCCTGACCAAAAAGGGAATTCTAGCCTGCTAGTGGTTGAGCAGTTTAGTAAAATTCAATTTTTTGATAATCAGCAGGCACTGCTAGTGACATTATCCTTGAAAGGAGAACAAACCTGGCTTGGCTATTTTGATTTTGGATCATCACGGAAAATAATTGCAGTGACCGATCGGCAGCAAGGACTGGGATACCTCTACGATCTAAAAGGAAATCTGCTCATCAGCACACCGCTCCAAAGTGAGGGTGAAATCCAAATAAGCCATCAGCCAAATCAGGGGCAATACCTGATTCGGACGCGCTTTGGCAAAAATTTATTGGAATACCTGATTCCTGATTAAGTGGTAGAAATTTTTACAAATTCCTATTCCTTGTAATCCGAATTGAATTACTCTTTCACAGAAAAATAGGTGCGTACCGTTCGTATCTCACCCTCCACACGAACCTTTTCCCAGAACACGAAAGTACCGGCTAGGTTTGGAAGACTCGTTCTGGAGACATCTCCATTTGGACCCCAATAAAGCACCGTTCTCCAATCAGGAATTCGTGAGGCGGTAGCTGGTGTTTGGAATTGCCCTTTATCCAAAATTAGTGTAGGCCGAAGCCCTGGATAGTCAAAGAAGCGAGCAGCAGGTGCCAGAGGAAATAATCCAAAATTATTGGCATAGCTGGAAAAGCTTAGCACTCCCGGATAGGTCCGGTCATTGAGGTAGAATTCTCGATTGAGTACCTCCAGGCGTTGAAGAAATTTGGGATTAAAAGAAGCAAGAAGATCCGAGTCGAATACCGGCATCGCATCGACCAAGATCAATGGATTGGAATCAAATACATTCTTGTCAGCTTCATTCAAGAGTCGAAAGGTCTTTTTCTTATCCTTGAGGCGCACCGCTACGCTAGGCACATATTCCTTCAGAATGGTCTCTACATCCTCAAACCGCGTGTAGTCATCCAAACCATAGCTGTAATCCGCAACAAAGCCAGTGACTACCTCCAGAAAATCCTGATTTGACTCTTCCAAGTAGGCCTGTTGGACCACTGTTGCCTTCAGTAAGGATTGAAGATAGGGCAAATCTTCTTGCGTCAAAGACAATTCAGGAAACTTGAAATTGGCATGAAAAGTAGTTTTTATGAGCGGAGAAATTAACTCCAAGCCTGCCATTTCCGACCCGTTTTCGAGTTGCAGAATCAAACGATCCCAGTGACGCAAACCACCTGCATCAAAAGTAAGCACTCCATCCGCATCGATATGATCGGTAAAAAGAGCGCTCTTTGCCCCATGAAGCGATAGAAAATACGTCAAAGCCGTATCCCGTGAAGCTACTTTCGCTTGAATCAAGTGACCAAAAAGCTCAGGAAGCAGTGGTCGCTTCACAATGCTTGAATAGACTTGATTTGAATTCCACTGCTTTTGCTCTTCCTCTAAAAATGGGTTTGCTATGGAAATTCCAGCTGCCAGTTTTGTTGAATTAAGAGCTACAGAAGGAGTTAAGTCAACACGACTTCCCTTGGTGTAAGATTTGAATGTAGGCAAATCAATTCGACTAGAAGAAGTGGCTTCTTTTGGTGGGATTTTAGGATTGATGACAGTCACTAACTGTTGTGCGAGCCCTTGATTCAAATCCAAATAGGGGCTTATCCGTGTATATACCCGAAGGAGGTAATGATCGGAAGCAATTTGGTCTGAAAGAGGAATGAAATTTACTGCTTTTCCTGCCTGCAGGGGCACCTTGACATGGGCAATGGAGTTGGAATTTCGATCCAGTAATTCTGCATACAAGACCTGGGATGAGCTAGGCTGGGCACCTAGACTTACCTCAGCTTCAAACCAAATTTTATCACCTGAAAAATAGAGCGTCTTTGGGGTATGAAAAAAAACTTGTTCCTCGATCCCATCCACCGATTGGGACAAGCTTGGAAAGGCGACCCCAATGACAAAAAGAAGAACAAAGATTCCTCTGAGCCTATTTTTCCCCTTTGTTGGTTTCAAATTCATCGGTAGTCTTTCCATAGCATTAGTCTATCCAAAAGGAGGGCTTGAGTTTGGAAGCATAAAGCGAACAATCGGTACACCGTTTAGAGGTAGGATAGTACCCTATAATGGTAGTTCCAACCATCAAAGGACGAGCAGGCACAACTGCCCCATTGCCAAAAATGGTTTGGTAATCCGGCCTTAAGACTGCCTCTTCCCCGATAGCGCAATCGTTAAATTTTGGATCCAGGTAATTCCAAGGGCTCACCTCTGCCAAATTGATATACACTCTTTTCTGACGGATTACTCCCAAACTCACCTGACCAATCACAGGGCTCCTAGCCGCATCCAAACTTTTGATGTTCCCGCCAATCAGTGAAGGAAGGGGACTGAAAATGGAGCCGATGTCCTCTGTGTTTTTCTTTAAAATTTCCCAAAAAGGCACATCCTTGGAAGCCAATCCTTTCTGTGACACCAGAATACTGTAGCGCTCCATGATTCGTTCGTCTCCAACTGGGATTTCGGTAATCGTTTTTTGGAAGACAACCTGATCTTTAAATCGAGAACTGGTCTCCAATAGAATCCCAGGACTTGGTTCACTTTTGAAACATAGCGAGTTTTGTTCTGCCTCCTTGCGCTCTCGTACGTCTCTCAATTCGGGTACATAGATATAGGGAGAACGGATTCTAGGTCTGTAAATCCATGTTTCTTGGAAGGTCCACAAAAAATCATCTGCGTTTGCATTTCCTTGGGTAGAGACATATACCTCTACGCCTTCTTCATCCCGCTTAAATCCCGCATCAATGATTTCAGGAGTAACTATAGGCTGCATCTGCTCGGAGACATAGCGTTCCCCAGAGCTAAGTTCAATCTCTAGTACATAATTTTGTTTTTCATCGATGTTCCTTTCGAACACATAGGTTCCTAAGCCGGTTTCGGTAAGGGGAAAAACTTGCCCTCCTACACTTTTGAGGGTTACTTTGGCACGTAGTTCTGGGACAAAAGCGGATTGTGCTCCAAGTGGAGCTGTACGACTGAGCTTCAATTCGCTTTTCAAACCTCTAGTATCAAGATACCCTTCTACTACCAGTATTCGCAATTTCGTAGCCGGAACTTCGGGTTCATAAGGTGTCCGACATGCAACTAGCGTGGCGAAGAGTACAAAAACAAGGTAGCCGATACTTCGCATCAAAATCTAAAGTTATAGGTGAT
>CANGUK010000059.1 GCA_947457095.1 Cyclobacteriaceae bacterium | reverse complement strand
TGCAAAATGCTGGGTTGAGCTTTTTATCTTTGCGTTAAAGTTTTCTAAACCTATGCAATCGATTGTATTTATCAAAATTTCGTAAAAGATTTTCCAAATAAAATTTCAAACGATTCTGTGCCTAGAAAGAAGTAATTAGGGGAATCTATCCTTTCTAACAACTGAGAAACTGAGGTACGGCGGCAAATCATGTGAGGAAAAATAAACTATTGGATTTAATCTCTATTTTTAATCTTAAACTCGAACAAAGCAGCCCATGGAATCAGAAATCCACCTCGAAAATTCTAGATTCGGCAAACTCCAAGATTACCTCAAAGAGTTTGTGTATGGAGGAATTGACGGAGCAGTCACCACCTTTGCCGTAGTGGCCGGTGGATTTGGCGCCAATTTGGATACGGGCATCCTCCTAATTTTAGGCTTCGCCAACCTGCTTGCAGATGGATTTTCGATGTCTGTGGGTGCCTACCTGGCTGCCAAAAGTGAGCGCGACACCTACGACAAACACGAAAAGATTGAATACTGGGAAATTGAAAATCTCCCAGAGATCGAGCGTGCGGAGATCGAAGAGATCTATGCTGCCAAAGGATTTAAGGGAGAACTCCTTCAACAGGTAGTGGATCACATCTGCGCAGACAAGAAACTCTGGGTAGACGAAATGATGAAGGACGAATTGGGTATGATGCGGGATCCCAAAAGCCCCTTCAAAATTGGTCTGGCCACCTTTGCTTCCTTCCTCGTCGTAGGCCTTATTCCTCTCACGGTGTACCTCTGGAACTTTTTCTTTCCTACACCGATCAACCTCTTTTTCTGGACCAGTTTGCTCACCGGCCTGGCTTTCTTTTTGGTAGGATGGCTCAAAAGTACAGTCAATCAAACCTCAGCGCTGAGAGGAATATCAGAAACCGTTCTCTTAGGACTTTTGGCAGCCGTGGTGGCTTATTTTGTAGGGGATGTATTGGAGCAATTTTTCACCTAAACTCGAAGTCAGGTAGTTCAAATGAAATCGTACTTCTAGGCTTGCCCTTCAGGAAGAGGTGGTGTGTTTGAGCCTTTCTTTTTGCTTTTTTCAACTGCCCGCGCACTCCCTAACCCAAATTTCTGCTCGTTCGCTACATTGGTGGAAGCGGCAGCCAAATCCGATGCATAGAAATGAGTGGCCTTGAAGTAGCTGAGCCGTGCTTCTGACTCTCCGCTTGCTCGGAGCCATTTCTCATTTTTATACAATTTGACCTGATCCTCATGAAGCTCCAAGAGTTCGTCGTAGGGTCCGCGGGAAGAAATTAACTTGACAAAAATTGGGGCAGTTTCAATCGCTACAAAGAGCAGCACCAAAAAAAGTTCGGCAGTAGCCATGGCCTTACTTTCCGCGGTGAGTTTGGCCAGACCATCCATTCGCGCCGCAAAGCCATCGAAACCATCGATGCCAGGCACCTGCTTTTCAAATTCCAGTTGACGCTTGGCTCGAAAGGCTTCGATTTGAACATCCAATTCCTGAATTCCTGCCTCGTTTCGGATGGAAAGGGCTTTCAAGTCCTCTTGGGCGGCATCCAACTGCTGCTCTTTTTTCTTTGCATTCGTCCCCAATCCTACTACCCCGCTTGTGCCGGGGGTCTTTTCACCAAAGCGCTCGGCATCGTATTCCTGCTGCAACTTGTTCCGGTAAGCACGCGCTTGACTCACTTCTCCTTTTAGTGCTTCCTTTTCGGTTTCCAAGGCCTGTATTTCTGGGAATCCTTTGGCCAGACTATCCTTAGACTGCCTGATGAAAGCGATTTTCTGCTCATCCAACTTTCGATTGATTTCCCGTTCAAAGAGTTTCAATTCCAAGGGCTTTGAAATCACGACCGCCAGGATCAGGGCCAAAACCAATCGAGGAAGGGCCAGTTTCCACTCCGACCAGCCTTGCTCTTTTTTGCGCATGCTGGATACGATAAATCGATCCAAATTGAAGATCATTGCTCCCCAGAGCAAGGCAAATATTAGGGCAATCCCCCAAGATTGAAAAACCGTGTAGAGTGCATAAAAGCCTGCCAAGGCGGCAAAAACCCCCGTAAAAAATACCGTGGCACCAATTCCAAGGTACTTATTGGATTCTGTCGGGGTTTTTTGAAGGATGGAGAAATTTGCACCACTGCAAAACCAGAAAAATCTGATAAGTACCTGCATGAATGGGATAGTTAGAAGTCTTTTGGGGATAAAGCCAAAACGCGACCAAAAATTTGCGTGGATAAAACCATCTCCTAATGAATCCCAGAATAGCCCAAAATCAGCGAAAAGGGCACTATTTCTAGTTTGTTCATTTCTTCTTTAGCTTGGCACAGCCAGATCAAATGTTCAGTTTCGATCAGTAGATTGGTCGATAATGGTTCACTATTTTTTAGTAGGTTTGATTGATGAAAAAATCGCTTTTTTTAGTTCTGATTTTTATAAGCTCCTTGGGTACAAGCTTTGCCCAGCAACACCCTTTTGAAGAAGAGGTGCGAAGGCTAAGTGCGCGTTTTGACAGTATCGGGTGGACTCCTGGAGCAACGGTTTTCACTGGCAGTTCCACCATCCGGATGTGGCGAAGCCTTTCAGAGATCAGTTCGGGAGAAGCTGTGCTCAATACAGGATTTGGAGGATCGAAGGCTTCGGATCTACAGCGCTATCTTTTCCCCTTGGTCTTAAAATTTGATCCCAAGCGCGTATTTATCTATGAAGGAGACAACGACCTATGGGCAGATGTCCCTGCAGAAGAGATCCTAAATAGTTTGAAGCAAATCGTAAACCGCATCCATTTGGTGGATCCGGGGACAGAAATTATCCTCATTGGCGCAAAGCCTAGCCCTTCCCGATGGGCAAAAAAAGAGAGGTATCTGGCCTTCAATCAACTACTAAATGCGTATTGCAACCAAGCGGATCAAGTGAGCTACCTGGATACCTGGAAGGCATTGACAGATGCAGCAGGCAATCCAAGACCAGAACTCTACCTCAAAGATCAGCTTCATTTAAATGCAGATGGGTACCTAATTTGGAATGGAATTTTTAAATCCTATTTCAACTAGGATCAGCCTCCTTTTTTCTCCGGCCCCAAAAGGCAGCCAAAATTGATCCAGTGATATTCTGAAGTGGACCAAACACTGCTGGAGCTAATCCCAAGGTGGTTATTTTACCCAAAATGTTTGCCAAACCCGAAGCTAGCCCTGCATTCTGCATCCCCACTTCAATGGCCAAAGTCCGGGCATCTTGTTCCTGGAAACCCAAAACCTTGGAACAGCCATAGGCTATCCCATAGCCCAACACATTGTGGATCAACACCAAGCCTATCAAAACAGGGCCGATTTGCAACAAACTATCTCTTCCCGCTGCAGTGATTACCAAAATAATCAACCCAATCCCTACCATAGATACCAGAGGCAGGATTCCATCCAAACCTATTGAATTTTTCTTCAATAAATGATTAACCAAGAGACCTGCTCCCACAGGAAGCAAGATAATTTTTACAATGTCCCACATCATTTTTAGTAGGTCGATTTCAATAAACTGTCCCGCCAAAAACTTCATCAAAATAGGGGTAATAAAAGGGGCCATCAAGGTGATGATGGAAGTTAGCGCTACGGAAAGGGCAACATTGGCACGCGCCAAAAAAGCCATGACATTGGATGCAGTTCCACTGGGTGAACAACCCACTAGAATGATCCCTGCAGCCACTTCAGGGGCCAAACCACTTATTTTTGCCAAGCCAAAACCTACCAAAGGCATAATGGTAAATTGAAGACCAATTCCCAGGATGACCGATTTGGGACTTTTTGCTACTGCGGCAAAATCCTTCCAACTCAAGGTTGCACCCATTCCAAACATGATGACCTGAATCAAAGGATTGATCAAGCCCGTCAAGGGAAATCCTGCTACTTCCTGAAATGGTTTTGGAAAAAACATAGCCAAGGTTACCACGCCTAGTATGGCAATCGGAAAACTATAAGGCACTAATGCACTGCGATAGCGAAACCCAAGCGCGAGGGTCCACCAAAATAGCACCAAGCAAATTCCCGCAATTGCATACCCATTCATCCACAATAAAGGAATAGTTAGTAGGGCTAGAATTAGTGAAAGAAGAAGTAAAATCCGAAACATAAAATGATACCAATTTGAAATTGAAGTAGCTTTTTTTTATCCAGTTTATCAAGGAAAAAGTGAATGAGATCCATGGGAGATCTTGATTTGAGCACAGAAACTTCATAGGTGGATAACCTTATTCCCAAATAATATTCTTACTTTTGCGGCTTCAATTAGGCAAACCATGCAACAAATTCGGAATATCGCGATCATCGCTCACGTTGACCACGGTAAAACAACTCTTGTGGATAAAATCATCCACGTTTCCAAAATCTTCAGAGAAAACCAACAGTTTGAAGATCTAATTCTTGACAACAATGATCTTGAGCGTGAGCGCGGGATCACCATCCTTTCCAAGAACGTATCCGTTCGTTATAAGGACCATAAAATTAATATCATTGACACCCCAGGTCACGCCGACTTTGGAGGTGAAGTAGAACGTGTGCTGAAAATGGCAGACGGAGTGATTCTCCTAGTGGATGCTTTTGAAGGCCCAATGCCTCAAACTCGCTTCGTACTAGGCAAAGCCTTGGCCCTTGGCCTTACTCCTATTGTGGTAGTCAATAAGGTGGACAAAGAAAACTGTAGACCTGATGAGGTATATGAATCGGTGTTTGAACTGATGTTCAACCTCGATGCGACTGAAGAGCAACTTGACTTCCAGACGCTTTACGGTTCTGCCAAACAAAACTGGATGGGCCCAGATTGGAAAAACCCAACCGACTCCATTCTTCCTTTGTTGGATGCGATCATCGATCACATTCCTGAGCCAAAAATTGAAGAAGGAACCTTGCAAATGCAAATCACATCGCTGGACTATTCCAACTTTGTGGGCCGTATTGCTATCGGACGTATCGCTCGAGGAACCATCTCTGAAAACCAGCAAATTGCGCTTTGCAAGGCGGATGGATCCATCAAAAAAATGCGCGTAAAAGAACTTCATACCTTCGAGGGTCTTGGAAAAAATAAAGTTCAGACGGTAACAGCAGGTGATATTTGCGCCGTAACCGGTATCGAAGATTTTGAAATTGGAGACACCATTGCAGATGTAGACAATCCAGAGCCACTTAAGCGTATCTCCATTGACGAGCCTACGATGAACATGCTCTTCACCATCAACAACTCTCCATTTTTTGGCAAGGAAGGTAAATTTGTAACTTCTCGCCACTTGAGGGATCGTTTGATGAAGGAAACTGAAAAGAACTTGGCCCTTCGTGTAGAATCTACGGATTCAGAAGATCGATTCTTGGTGTATGGTCGAGGCATCCTTCACTTGTCCGTATTGATCGAAACCATGCGAAGAGAGGGCTACGAACTTCAAGTAGGTCAGCCTCAGGTAATCTTCAAGGACATCGACGGCATGAAATGCGAGCCTATCGAAACCCTTGTGGTTGATGTGCCTCAGGAAACAGCTGGTAAGGTGATTGAATTGGCTACCCAACGAAAAGGAGAATTGCTGATCATGGAACCGAAAGGCGACTTGCAGCACTTGGAATTTAAAATCCCTTCAAGAGGTTTGATCGGTTTGCGAAACAACGTGCTTACTGCTACCCAAGGAGAAGCGATCATGAACCACCGTTTTGAGGCCTATGAACCCTTTAAAGGATCTATTCCAGGTAGAATCAACGGTTCCTTGATCTCCATGGAAGGTGGTCAGTGTACTGCTTATGCTATTGATAAATTGCAGGATCGTGGTGTTTTCTTTATCGAACCAGGCGACGAACTGTATACTGGACAGGTAATCGGTGAACATTCACGTGACAACGACATCGTGGTGAACGTGCAGAAGGGCAAGAAATTGACCAACATGCGTGCCTCTGGTTCGGATGATAACGTACGAATTGCTCCTCCAAAGCGTTTTTCTTTGGAAGAATCCATGGAATACATCCAGAAAGATGAGTACTTGGAAATTACGCCTAAGTCCATCCGTATGCGAAAAATCTACTTGGACGAAAACGAGCGTACGCGCATGGCAAAAAAGGAGGATTAATCCTTCTGGCCTAACATTTAAAAATGTCCCCAAGAATTTTTGGGGACATTTTTTTTTGTGCTTACCACTGCGGGTGTACTTGTGCTTTGATGTATTGATCGTAAATGCGAGCAGCCTCCTGCATCTGATTGGGACTCAAGGGAGGCAATTGACCCGCACGGATATTCTGGTCTACCTGAGCCAAAGAAGAGGCGCCAGGGATCACGGTACTCACTTGCCGGTGCATCAACACCCAACGAAGTGCTTGGGCACCCAGGTCATGTCCTTCCGAAAAATGAATTTTCAGTTCTTCCACTGCTGCAAAACCCAAGTCCAAAGGCACTCCAGAGAAGGTTTCTCCTTTATCGAAAGCCTTTCCCTCCCGATTGAAAAGCCGGTGATCATCGGCATCAAAGGTAGTTTCCGCATTGATTTTTCCCGTAAGCAATCCACTGGCCAAGGGGACGCGCACGATTAATCCCACATTTTTCTCCTCAGCTAGTTCAAAAAGTTCCTCCACCGGCTTTTGCCGAAATAAATTGACGATTACTTGAATGGAAGATACCACTGAGTAATTCATTGCGCGAATTCCTTCGTCTACCTTTTCAATACTCACTCCAAGCGCGGCCACTTTTCCTTGCTGAATCAAGTCCTCAAACAGCCCAAAGACCTCATCTCGGTCATACACTGGACTGGGAGGGCAGTGCAACTGAATCAAATCAAGCCGCTCCAAACCGGTATTGAGAAGGCTATCTTCCACAAATTTTTGGAGGTTCTTTGGCGTATAGCCAGCAGCTTCATGTGGTTGCAATCGTCGACCACACTTGGTAGCAACGTAGATTGTTTCACTACGCTCCCGGACTGCTTTCCCTACAGCCGCTTCACTCAATCCTCCATCGTACACATCGGCAGTATCTACAAAATTTACTCCCTGATCAAAAGCTGCATGCAACAGTTGAGATGCTATTTTGGAATCAAAAGGCTTTCCCCATCCCCCACCTACCTGCCAGGTACCTAGTCCAATTTCAGAAATGGACCAGCCAGTTTTTCCAAGTATTCGGTAATTCATAGTTTCAATAGTTTTAGTAGGTTCAAACAAGCACATATCCATTGGCACTGTTCGAGAAAGCAAGATAAATTTTTATATTTATCCCGCCTCAGGAAAACTCAAGTGGCTCACATTTGAGTGCCTCAGGTGAAAAGAATCATGAAATCTCGACGGAAATTTATTCAGACACTCACCCTTGCAAGCGCTGCAAGTTTAGTTCCTATACACTTGACACATTCCACTCCTATGGCAACTCAAAAAATCATTCACCAAGTTTACTTCTGGCTACATAAAGAATCGGATGTTGCCGAATTTCTTCGAGATGCTGTTCCCATGTTGGGCCGTTGCAAGGATGTGATTCAATTTTACCAGGGTGTCCCTGCTCCTACCGAAAAAAGAGAGGTGGTAGACCACAGTTTTCACGTGTCTTGCAGTCTCTTTTTTGACTCCTTGGAAGGGCAAGCCGCTTACCAGAAGGATCCACTTCACTTGGAGTTTATCGCCAAGTATTCTTCCTTCTGGAAAACTGTGAAAGTTTATGACATTATGCTTTAAAACAAGAAACCCAATTTTACGTTAGAATTAAAAATTTGACTACTCCTATGAAAAGATTGATTTGGATAAGTGCTTGGTTGTGGATCGGCTTGTGGTCTTGTACACCTGCGGAAGAACCAACAACTACAAACCCTACTACCCCAGATAAACCGGTGGTAGTGGTAGATGAAGTAAAAAAAGCCATTGTGGATGTGATGAAGGAATGGTACTTCTGGAATGGACTGATTCCTGCGACCGTTGATTTAACTAAGTATGCTTCCAATGAAGCCTTGCTAGACGGCATCATCAACAAGCCCATTGATCGATTCTCTTATTTGACCACACAGGAGGCATTCAACAATGCATTTGTAGGTAAAAATGCAGGTCATGGATTTGGATTTGCCTTTACTGCCGATGAAAAACTCTATGTGTCCTTTGTATTTGCCGAATCTCCTGCTGGAAAAGATGGCTGGAAAAGAGGATGGGAAATCACCCAGATTAATGGCAAACCCATCGCAGATTACAAAGTAACTGGGGGTTATGACTTTAAACTAGGAGGACCTGACCCAGGCATTATCAATTCCTTTACCTTCAAATTGCCTGACGGAACCACCACAACGAGAATCAATACCAAAGCCGAATACCAGTCCAATTCCGTTTTAGATCAACGCGTAATTCAAGTGGATGCCAAAAAAGTAGGGTACTGGGCTTACCAAAGTTTCAAAGCAACCGCAGGACTTAGCCCTACAAGCAGTGCTGAAGTAAAGACAAGCATGGAGTTTTTCCAAAATCAAGGAGTACAAGAACTAATTATAGACCTACGTTACAATGGTGGGGGTTCAGTAGCGGTAGCCGAACAGATTTGTAATTACATCATCCAGTCCTCAAACACAGGCAAATTAATGTACACCAATAAGTTGAATGCGATGAAAACCGCTCAAAATACCTCTCGGAATTTTACCAAAATTGGAAGCATCAACTTGACTCGTGTTATTTTCTTGACCTCACGCAGTTCGGCCTCGGCGTCTGAATTAATCATCAATGCCCTAGATCCTTATATGCAAGTAGTGCTTATCGGTGACAATACGTTTGGAAAACCGGTGGGATCCTTCCCGCTTTCAAGCTATAGCCGTACCCTCCAAACCAACAACGTAGAAGTCGTTCCAATTACCTTTGCGATTGCCAATTCAGCAGGTAAAGCAGAGTATTTCGATGGATTTCCTGCCAATTTCCCTGTAGGCGACAGCCCGCAGTTTGCTTGGGGAGATGTTAGGGATCTTCGTTTAGCAGCTGCTATTCAGTACATCCGTAACGGTACTGTGAGCACCCGTATGAAAGACACCTACTTCAAACCTAGTTGGGAAATCATCGATGCCTTCAAGGGATTGCAACAAGAATTTCCTGTTTTCTAAAACAGAATAGCTACCCTCAAAAAAAGAGCTCGAATATCTTCGAGCTCTTTTTTTATTTCTACCCAATCAAGAATTATTTCGAATGCCGCTGCTTAAGCACCTCTACTACCTCATCCAATTCATAGCCTTTTGCCTCCAAGAGCACCAAGTAGTGGAATAGGAGATCTGCCGCCTCACCTAAAAATAGTTCCTTGTTGTCATCCTTGGCTTCAATCACCAATTCCACTGCCTCTTCCCCTACTTTCTGTGCCAGCTTATTAATTCCTTTTGCAAAGAGACTGGCAGTGTAGGAGCCTTCTGTAGGATTTGTTTTCCGCTCCTTAATTGTTGCACGAAGCTGATCGATAAATCCCGTTTGCGAAGTATTTGCTTCGGCAAAACAAGTAGCTGCGCCTGTATGGCAAACTGGTCCGAGCGGCTTGGCTTTGATTAGAATCGCATCTCCATCACAGTCCTCCTGCATGCTGATGACTTCAAGAAAATTGCCCGAGGTTTCTCCTTTCGTCCACAATCTATTTTTGCTTCGCGAGAAAAAGGTAACCCTACCCGATTCTTGGGTCTTGGCAAGTGCCTCCTCATTCATGTAGCCGAGCATCAAAACTTTCCCGCTCAGTTCATCCTGCACCACTGCTGGAATTAGGCCCTCCATCTTTTTGAAATCTATATTCATCTTATCTACTAATTCACTGGTAATTAAATATTTAAAAGAAACATAATGGAAATATGGTAGAAATAAACCGAGCCTGCCTACCTACGGTAGGTAGGCTCGGTGAAATAGGTCATCCCACTCGTCGATCTATCCTATTTCACAAAGCTCGCCCGCCGTGGCGGGAATTTCCACCGTATTTCCCTTCCTTATTTCACGAAGCGAAGCGGAGTTTATTTCCACTCTATTTCTACTTTATTTCTATCTTATTTTCACTCTATTTCTACTTTATTTTATTTCCGTACTACTACGCCTTCCTTCTCCAAATAGGATTTCAATTCAGGAATACCGATTTCCTTGAAGTGAAAAATGCTTGCGGCCAAGGCTGCATCTGCTTTTCCAATAGTAAACACGTCCTTGAAATGCAGCATGCTGCCCGCACCCCCAGATGCAATTACTGGGATAGGCAAAGCACTTGATATCGCCGCAGTCAATTCCAGTGCAAACCCCGACTTGGTTCCGTCATGATCCATAGAAGTGAGGAGAATCTCTCCCGCCCCCCGATCTGCTAGCTCCTTCGCCCAAGCCCTAGTCTGCAAAGCAGTCACTTTTCTACCTCCATGGGTATGCACCCAATCTACTCCATCCATTTGTCTAGAGTCGATGGCTACCACCACACACTGAGAACCAAACTCCCGTGCCAAGGCATCCACGAGTTCCGGCCGAGCCACTGCCGCAGAGTTGATGGAAATCTTATCTGCACCGGCAGCCAACAAGGCATACACGTCTTCAATAGATCCAATGCCTCCACCTACGGTAAAGGGAATTCGAACCTCTTTGGCTACCTGAGTGACCAGATCCACAAGGGTTTTTCGCTTGTCCACCGTAGCGGTAATGTCCAAAAAAACGAGTTCATCCGCTCCCTGCTCGGAATAAAGTTTGGCCAAAGCCACTGGATCTCCCGCATCTCGAAGTTCCACAAAATTGACCCCTTTGACCGTGCGGCCATCCTTAATGTCGAGGCAAGGGATAATTCGTTTGGTTAACATGGGTGCGTTAGAAATAGGTAGGTTAAGTAGTGGTGCCGTGGAGTGAGGTGGTGCTGAAGTTAAAGTAAATGGAATTGAGCTAGTTCTTCTAAACTCACCTTCCCTTCGTAGTAAGCCTTCCCTACAATCGTACCGTAAACTCCGATTTTTTGCAATTCCTCTAGGTCCTTCAAGCAAGAAACTCCCCCACTGGCGATTAGTTTTAGTTCTGGTAGCTCCTGCAAGATTTCTGCATACAAGCCAAATGAAGGGCCTTGAAGCAATCCATCTTTTGCTACATCGGTACAGATCACTTCACGAATACCCTTTTGGTAAAACCCTTGAATGAAGGGAATCAATTCTAGCGCAGTGGTCTCTTCCCAGCCCCCAACGGCAATTTTTTTGTCCTTGGCATCGGCACCTAGAATAATCCGATCCGCACCAAAGGCTTCAAGCCAAGACTCAAATAAACTCGGATTCCGTACCGCAATACTTCCACCAGTCACTTGGCGGGCACCTAAGGCAAATGCCTTTTCGAGTTCCTCTTGTGCTTGAATACCTCCACCAAAATCCACTGCCAACTGAGTTCCTGAACAAATGCGTTGCAACACCAGTCCATTCACGATTTTCTTGGCTTTGGCTCCATCCAAATCCACCAAATGTAGTCGTGTCAGCCCTGCTCCTTCAAAGCGCTTGGCCATCTCCAGGGGATCTTCGTGGTAATCGGTTTTCCGACTGTAGTCCCCTTGGCTGAGGCGAACGCATTTACCTCCAATCAAATCTATAGCTGGGATTACATGCATGGTTTTAGTGCTTGGAGTCGGTAGAATGAAACCCCTTGATTTTATTGTTTAATTGGATTTAGGGAGAAGTCAAGGCTAGAAAATTTTCTAACAACTTTTCCCCCAGGGTACTGCTTTTTTCGGGATGGGCCTGAATTGCCCAGTAATTGTCCCGATGCAATATGGCTGTAAAGTCATGAATGTAAGAAGTGGTCGCAAGGGTATGTTCGCCCAATTCGGCATAGTAGCTATGCACATAGTACATAAACTTGGACTCAGGCAAGCCTTTTAACAAGGGATTATCGACCAGGTTTTCAAGGGAATTCCAACCTACATGAGGCACCTTTTCTTGTCCACTTACAATTGGGATAAACCGCTTGACCTTTACCGGAAAAATTCCCAAACAGTCTGTATCGTTCTCCTCAGAGTGGGTACAGAGTAGTTGCAAACCCAAACAAACTCCTAAAAAAGGTTGCTTGATTTCCCGAATCACCTGGTCCAAATTTCGTTCCTTCAAGTAGGCCATGGCTGAACTCGCCTCTCCCTGACCAGGGAAAATCACCCGATCTGCAGCACTGATTTTTTCTACATCATCCGTGAGTTCGGCCTCCACTCCTAGACGCTCTAAGGCATATAGGACGGATTGCACATTACCGGCATTGTACTTGATTAAAACTACTTTCATGGACTTATTTAAGGAAGAACCCATCTCTTGCAAGATGGGCTCCTCTCAACTCGTTTAATTCTTATTTTCTGTAAGCATCAGTTCTTCCAGAACAATTTCTATTTCAGGAAGAGAGGCAAACAACTGCTCGAAACTTTCAATGACCCAATACTTATCTTGAAAGTGGTCTTTCCAATATGCGGTCATCATAATTTGACGCACATCGTAGGGAAAGTGACTCGGCTCAGAAGATAGTGCATAGCTGGTCTCTCCTGCCGAACTCAATATCCCAGCTCCATACACGCGGAGCTCGCCATCTTCTCGGATCAATCCAAATTCGATAGTAAACCAGTAAATACGGCTGAGCAATTGGATCGCCCAGGGATTTTGGATATGCTTCAATGCCAGCGTACTTAACTTCTCCAAAAAGTCCACATAGGGCTGATTGATCAGTAAAGGAAGATGGGCAAAAGCATCGTGAAACATGTCTGGCTCTTCCAAATATTCCAGTTGTTCCATTTTCCGAAGCCAGGTAGAGGAAGGAAAACGCTTGTTGCTTAGCAAGCCAAAAAACAAGTCATCGTCAATCAATCCCGGCACTACCTGAACTTGCCATCCTGTGGTCTGGCGGAGGATCTCGTTTAGTTCCTCAAAATTTGCAATGCGGTCAGCGGTAAAGTTTACCAGTTTCATCCCTTCCAAATAGGCCTTGGAAGCCGCTTTGGGGAGCTGAAGGATTTGCCGCTCAAACAGGATCTTCCAAACTTGGAAATCCTCTTCGGTGTAGGCAGCATAGTCCTGACGCATGTCTTTTAATCTCGGGTCCGAAAAGACCCATGCTTTGGGTTTTTCAATCATTTTATTTGGGTTTAATTCTTTGGGTAATCTGGGTACGCTACGCTAATCTAGAGTTGGCTCCACTTGGTTAAGGTGTATCACAATCCATTGGTTTCAACTCAGAAAACCACCCGCCTGTTGCACAAACTCAAACTTATTTTTCTCCTACTTTAGCTGGTTCTCTTTTTTTAAAAAGAAAGGAGCCAGGAGAACTTCTAGGTAATTTCAACTCTTGGAATCTAAGTTACGCATGAAATTTAGGAGCAGCAACTTCCAGTTTTCAATTTGGTAGCTTCCTTTCCTTGCCTATTCTTGGGCTAATACTCCCTGAATAAAGTTTTGAATGTCCTGCTTTAAGTCAGTGGAATTGGTAATGTGCTTGATAAATGCCGAACCAATAATAGCTCCTTGACTGTATTGCGAAGCGAGTTGGAAGGTAGCCGCATCCGAAATTCCGAATCCTATCAACCGAGGATGAGTAAGATTCATCTTCGCCACGCGCTCAAAGTACTCCTCTTGCTCCTTAGAAATCGCTGTCTTGGCCCCCGTAATCGCATGGGAGGATACCATGTAGATAAAACCATTGGAGTTTTCATCCACCTCTCGAATTCGCTTCTCGGAGGTTTGAGGAGAAATCAAGAAACTGATAAATAAGCCATATTCTTCAAAAAGCGCCTTATACTCCTCCAAGTACTGACTCATGGGTAGGTCTGGAAGAATCAGCCCATCAATCCCCACTTCCTTGCATTTTTTGCAAAACTCCTCCACCCCAAACTGGATGATTGGATTGAGGTAGCCCATGAGGATTACGGGTACATGAATTTTGGAACGAAAGCCCAGCAGCTGGCTGAAAAGGGTTTTGATGCTCATTCCATTTTCCAAGGCTCTGGTATTGCTTTCTTGAATAGTCGGTCCGTCGGCAATCGGATCTGAATAGGGAATTCCTAGTTCAATAATGTCCGCTCCAGCTGCCTGAATAGCTTCAATCACGGGTAGCGTATTTTCCAAGCTAGGGAAGCCTGCCGTCACGTAGATGGAGAGCACGCGCTCTTTTTTGGTTTGAAATAAATAGTCTATTCGATTCATAAGATCAATGCGTCTGTGAAAAGGGATGGGTAGCGATTCTTCCGAGCACTAGCCCTCAATAATTTCCCCATTGGATGTAAGCTTCCAAATCCTTATCTCCCCTTCCGGAAAGGTTGATGACGATGAGGTCATTTGGATTGAATGAAATTTGGTTTAACGCATGGATGGCGTGGGCCGTTTCGATGGCGGGAATGATTCCTTCCGTACGGCTCAGCAGGATGCCTGCCTTCATCGCATCCTCATCTTCTACACCGACAAACTCTGCACGACCAACTGCATGCAGGTGCGCATGAACCGGTCCAATTCCTGGGTAATCCAAGCCCGCAGAGATGGAGTGTGGCTCAATTACCTGTCCATCCTCAGTTTGCATGACCAAGGTCTTGGAACCATGCAAAATCCCTGGGGTACCCAATACTGAGGTAGCGGCAGACTTTCCGGAATGAATTCCCAAGCCTGCTGCCTCTGCTGCAATCAGCCTTACAGTAGGCTCGTTGTAGTAATGGTAAAATGCTCCCGCAGCATTGGATCCTCCACCGACACAAGCAATTACCAAATCCGGGTTTTCTCTACCCTCCTTGGCGAGCAACTGCCATTTGATCTCTTCAGAGATGACCGATTGAAAGCGAGCAACCATCTCAGGATAGGGATGCGGACCCACCACCGAACCGATGATGTAATGTGTGCCCACTGGATCCGCGATCCAGGCACGCATGGCCTCGTTGGTGGCATCTTTTAGGGTCTTCGAGCCCGATACAGCAGGAACCACCTTGGCACCAAGGATACGCATGCGCTCCACATTGGGACGCTGCCGCTTGATGTCCAGTTCGCCCATGTAAATGGTGCAATCCATACCCATCAACGCACATACTGTGGCAGTGGCCACTCCATGCTGCCCTGCACCGGTCTCGGCAATGATGCGCTTTTTACCCAGCTTCTTCGCTAGGATAATCTGCCCCACGGTATTGTTGACCTTATGCGCTCCGGTATGGCAGAGATCTTCTCGCTTGAGGTAAATCTTGGCACCAAAAGTTTCGGAAAGCCTACCTGCAAAATACAGGGGCGTAGGGCGACCCACGAAGTCCCTGAGCAGCTGTTGAAATTCCTCCTGGTAACTTGCACTTGCTACAATGGCCTCCCAGTTTTCCCGAAGTTCCTCCACATTGGGGTACAACATCTCGGGGATGTAAGCTCCCCCAAATTTTCCATAAAAGCCTTTTTCGTCAACTTGTATCATCTTCTCGCTAGTT
>CANGUK010000058.1 GCA_947457095.1 Cyclobacteriaceae bacterium | reverse complement strand
TCGGGAGTTTTCAGGAACAGGAGGAGGAACTTACAGCGCCAAAGGAGGGAAATATGTGGAAACCATCACCTTTTTCTCCCGAGACAATTCCCGTGTGGGCGCAAGCCTAGGCTTTGACTACCAAGTCATCGATGGAGAATGGCACCACAGTGGGTTGAGTTCACAAGGGCAACCCATCTTTGAGATTTGGACGCCTTATGCATTGGGGTATAAACCGGGTAAATAAAAGGAATTCGGATTATTAGAAAAGTATATTTCCGTCAGGACGGAGAATGTCACGCAATTTTTTAGCCGATAATTAACCTAAAAAGGCAAGTAGAAATTATGATGATTAGGAGGTTATGCTCCGGAGAAGTAATTCCAACAAATTTTTTTATTTCGCTCCTCTGGAGCTTTGAGGACTTTTTTTGGATTTCTATTCTATTATCATAATGCTCCTCCGGAGCATTTATCCCCCTTATTTTGAAAGGCCTATCTGTACTTTCATGGCAATTGAGGGTAAAAAAATTACCCCAGAGGGGTAATATGTTAATAGAAAAATCCTAACGACCATTTTCCCAAAGCTCCAGAGGAGTGAAATGAAAATTTCACCGTATTCAGCGTTCCATACGTTTCGAACGCACCTGATATTTTTATAAATTTTATCTTTCCACTCAAATTGTGTAGAGGCTTTTCAATTTTTCTAGGGTGTAGTCCACCTCTTCCTGGGTTGTAAATCGGCTGAAAGAAAAACGTACCGCATCTCGGTCTGCAGGGTGCTGGAGCGCTCGCAACACATGGGATCCCACGGTAGCGCCCGAACTACAAGCGGAGCCTCCCGAGGCAGAGATGCCTTCTAAATCCAAGTGGAAAAGGAGCATGCCCCGATTGGACTCGGATGGAGGAAGGCTGACATTGAGTACGGTGTACAAACTTTTATCCAAATCTGCCGAGCAGCCATTGAAGGCGACTCCAGGGATGTCCTGCTTGAGTTTTTCTACGAAGTAGCCCTTGATCTTCTCGATATGGTTGCGGTGTGAGTCTAGCTCCTCGAGGGAAATTTCCAAGGCTTTGGCCAGACCAATAATGCCAATTACATTTTCCGTTCCCCCCCGCATGTTGCGCTCTTGTGCGCCACCGTGGATGAAGGGGTGGATTTTTTTGTCTTTTCGTACGTAAAGGAATCCTACTCCCTTTGGGCCGTGAAATTTATGTGCACCGGCGACCAAGGCATCCACAGGAAGCTGAGACAAGTCATGCGCATAATGCCCCATCGTCTGCACCGTATCCGAGTGGAAAAAGGCATCGTAAGTACGCGCTAGGCTTCCTATTCGTTCCAGATCATTCAGGTTGCCAATCTCATTGTTGCCCTGCATTAGGGACACCAAACTTTTGGGATGGGCCTGGAGTAAGGACTCCAACTGCTTTAAATTGATTTCTCCCTTTTCATTGACATCCAAAAGGCTCAATTGGATTTTGCCTTTTTTGGCGAGCATCTCCAGGGTATGCAGTACCGCATGGTGCTCCAATGGGGAGGTAATGGCATGGGTGATGTCGTGAGATTCCACGCCGCATACCAGTGCTGTATTGTCTGCTTCTGTACCTCCGGAGGTAAAGAAAATCTCGGATGGGCTGGCATGCAGGAGTTCAGCTACTTTTTTTCGTGCCTTTTCGATTGCTGAACGTACCTCTCTCCCATGGCTATGGACCGAGGAAGGATTGCCAAAGTGTGCACGCATAAAGGGAAGCATAGCCTCGATCACGCGATCGTCCATCGGTGTGGTGGCGGCATTGTCGAGGTACACGTGCTTCATAGGATGCTTTTGGGCAAAGTAAGACTTTCTTTAGCTCAAGGTTGTATTCACAACCTCCTTGATGTCTTGGATGATTTTTTTGGCAAGGTGTTCAGCTTTCGCTTCCGAGTCCGACTCCGAATAAATCCGGATAATCGGTTCGGTATTGGACTTCCGAAGGTGCACCCATTCCTTTTCAAACTCAATTTTCACACCATCTGAATCGTTGATGGGATGATTTTTGTATTTATCCTTGATCTTGAACAGGATGTCATCCACGTCCAAGTTGGGAGTAAGTTCAATCTTATTTTTGGAAATAAAATAGCTCGGGTAGGTCGCGCGAAGCATGGAGATGGACTTGCCATACTTGGCCAGGTGAGTCAAAAATAAACCAATGCCCACCAAAGCATCTCGTCCATAATGGGAAGCTGGATAGATGATGCCTCCATTGCCTTCACCACCGATGACTGCCTGCACGGCCTTCATTTGGTTGACGACATTCACTTCACCCACCGCTGATGCGGTGTAGGTTCCTCCTCGCTTTTCAGTGACATCGCGAAGGGCTCGCGTAGAGGAAAGGTTGGATACGGTATTGCCAGGGGTCTGGGAAAGCACATAGTCAGCAACAGCTACTAGGGTGTATTCTTCACCAAACATGGAGCCGTCCTCATTGACTAGCGCCAAGCGGTCTACGTCTGGATCAACAACGATGCCCAGGTCGAAATTTCCTTTTTCAAGTTTCTTGGCGATGTCGCGTAAGTTCTCGGGAAGCGGCTCTGGGTTGTGGGCAAAGTTGCCATCTGGCTCGCAGTAGAGCTCCTCGATTTCAGCTACGCCCAAAGCTCGAAGGAGCTTTGGAATGACGATGCCGCCAGTTGAGTTCACTGCATCCACGACTACCTTGAAGTTGCGGGCCTTGATAGCTGCCACATCGACCAGCTCTAGGTCGAGCACATGCTGAATGTGTCGATCCATGTAGTCCGTGATCGAACTGTATTTTCCAAGTTTGCGTACTTCAGCAAAGGTAAAGTCCTCCGATTCGGCTTTTGCCAAGATGGCCTTGCCTTCGGCGTCTGATATAAATTCACCCACGGCATTGAGCAGCTTGAGGGCATTCCACTGGGCTGGGTTATGGCTGGCAGTGAGGATAATTCCTCCACCCGCATTTTCTCTAGGCACCGCAAACTCTACGGTAGGGGTGGTGCTCAATCCCAAGTCGATCACCGAAATGCCCAATCCTTGAAGAGTGGCAGCCACCAAACGGGAGACCATGTCTCCTGATAGTCGGGCATCTCTGCCGATGACTACCTTGGGGTTGCCGGTTTGCTCCAGTACCCAGGTACCGTAAGCAGCGGTAAATTTGACCACATCAATGGGGGTGAGACCTTCGCCTGGCTTGCCGCCGATGGTGCCTCGAATTCCAGAGATAGATTTTATTAGTGACACGAATATTGATTTTGTATGTTAAAAATAGTTGGCTACGCGAGAAAAGATTACTTGAATTTGGCCATCACCTTGTCCACCTCATTGTCTGGGTTGGCGCAGTTGGTATTGGCATCTACCGTTTTGCCACACAGGTTGCAGGTGATTCCTTCCTTGTTGAGAAAAGGACTTTGCGAAGCACAGGTCCCTTTGAACTCTCCATTTTTTAGAAAAATCAGCCTTACGGACATCAAAACGAAGAAAAGGGCGATGAAACCTAGTGTGATGAAGAAAGTTGCCATACCGGAGAAATTTGCGCAAATTTAATGCTTTACTTTGAAAACGTTTACACGTCAAGCATAGTTTCCTATAACATGTCCAACTTGAGTTCTCGAGCCGAGCAATTGGCAGCCTTTGACCGCTTATTGACCATCATGGATGAGCTGCGTGCGCAATGTCCTTGGGACAAAAAGCAGACTACTGAAAGTTTGCGCCACCTGACCATTGAGGAGACCTTTGAACTTTCGGATGCCATCTTGGAAGGCAATCCGGAGGAAATCAAGAAAGAAGTGGGAGACCTACTCTTACACCTGGTCTTTTATGCCAAAATCGGTTCGGAGCAGGGTAGCTACGACATCCGCACGGTGATTGATTCCTTGTGTGAAAAATTGATTCGTCGCCACCCCCACATCTATGGGGATACGGTGGCTCAGGACGAGGAAACCGTCAAGCAAAATTGGGAAAAAATCAAGTTGACCGAGAAGGGAAATGTCTCTGTCCTTGGTGGGGTACCGAAAAGTTTGCCGGCCCTAATCAAGGCCATGCGGATCCAGGAAAAGGCGCGAGGGGTGGGCTTTGATTGGGAGGAGCCCGAGCAGGTATGGGAGAAGGTGAAGGAGGAAATGGGTGAGTTTGAAGCGGAGTTTCGCGTTGGTGCTGGATCCCAAATCGACCAAGAAAAGGCGTCGGGAGAGTTTGGAGACCTGCTTTTTTCGCTGATCAACTATGCCCGATTTATTGACATCAACCCTGAGGAGGCCTTGGAGCGAACCAACATCAAGTTCATCTC
Organism: Cyclobacteriaceae bacterium; assembly: GCA_947457095.1. Classification (GTDB taxonomy): domain Bacteria; phylum Bacteroidota; class Bacteroidia; order Cytophagales; family Cyclobacteriaceae; genus Algoriphagus. The sequence goes on along the minus strand of CANGUK010000058.1, from coordinate 12,466 downwards.
CCGATTTCAGTACTTGGAGCACGCAGCCAAAGCGGCTGGCAAAAATCTAAGCGAGATGAGCTTGGCGGAAATGGATGTGTACTGGGAGGAAGCGAAGAAAGCAGGAAGTACGAAGTAGGGATTAGAGTTGTACCAAGTACTAAGTACCAAGTACAAAGTAGGAATTTGAATTTATACCAGGATTCTGCTTCGTAAGGATCTTTGTACATTGTACTTGGTACTTTGTTCAATTACTTATTTGATACTTCCAAATGTCGAACACCGATCGTCAATTGAAGAATGTCGAAGTAGGAATTTGAATTTATACCAGGATTCTGCTTCGTAAGGATCTTTGTACATTGTACTTGGTACTTCGTACAATTACTTACTTCATACTAGCTACTTGATACTACCTAAAATAAAATGACTAAACAAATAATCTACACCCCAGAAGCCCCTGCCCCGATAGGGCCCTATTCTCAAGCGGTACAAGTTGGAGACACACTCTATGTGTCGGGCCAAATCGCGCTGGATCCAGAGACGGGTGAGCTAATCAATGAAAACATCACCGAGGAGACGCATGCCGTTATGAAAAACATGGAAGCGATCCTTCGGGCAGCAGGCTTTGGCTTCGCCAATGTGGCCAAATGCACCATTTTTATCCGCGACATGGGCCAGTTTGGAGCCATCAACGAGGCCTATGGGCAGTACTTCAAGGCCGATCCCCCCGCGCGGGAGACGGTGGAGGTGAGCAAGCTTCCCAAAAATGTCCAGGTAGAAATTTCCTGCATCGCGGTTAAGTAGCCCATGAACTGGCTGCCTTTTGGTCGGGAAACCCTCGTCAGCGCCTTGTCCAAGGAGGAGCTCCTGGAGCGCTTGGCTGCAGTCACCCGAGGGACTCGGGCCGATGGGCTTCCTGAGCTGCGTCCGCTATTTTATGGAAAAGTGGGGGATCATGGATTTCTACTATCCCGAGTGATTGAAAAAGGGGACAATTTTCTTCCCCTCATCCAAGGAAAGGTGGAGGCCACGCCGAGAGGAAGCATTCTTTATGTTCGCTACCAGCTCTTTTCAACTACTCGATTTTTCCTTTGGTTTTGGACAGGGATATTGCTGGGCTTTTCGCTTTTTTTCTTTTTCTTATCCCAGCAATTTCTTCAAGGCGGGGCATGCCTTTCCTTGATGGTAGTCAATTATGCCTTGGCGGTATTTTTTTTCCACCGACAATTGGTGCCCAGCAAAAAACTTTTCCAGGAAGTGATCAATTTTCCTGGAACCAAGGCCGAATCCTCACGGAAGCTGTAGGCAAAAAGGGACTTTGCATGTACCTTTGTGGCCTAATGTTCATCCTAATATTTCGACTACCATGTCCATCCGTATAGAAAAAGATACCATGGGACCTGTAGAGGTTCCAGCTTCGGCCTACTGGGGAGCGCAGACGCAGCGTTCGATCAATAACTTTAAAATAGGCGGCGAGAAAAACCGCATGCCAATTGAGATCATCCATGCCTTTGCCATATTGAAGAAAGCCGCAGCGTTGACGAATGCAGAGTTAGGGGTATTGGAGGCCGACAAGGCGGAAATCATCGCTCAGGTATGTGACGAAGTGCTGACCGGGCAGCACGACAGCCAGTTTCCTTTGGTGGTCTGGCAGACGGGTTCGGGTACACAATCCAACATGAATGCCAATGAGGTGATTGCCTACCGTGCACATGTACTTTTGGGGGGCTCCTTGGAAGATGCCAAAAAGAAAATCCACCCCAACGACGATGTCAACAAGTCTCAATCCTCCAACGACACCTATCCTACGGCCATGCACATTGCGGCCTACAAGATGGTTGCTGAAACGACCATTCCAGGAGTGAAGCAGCTTCGCGATACGTTAGCCGCCAAGGCAGAAGCCTTCAAGCAGGTGGTAAAAATCGGCCGAACGCACTTTATGGACGCGACACCCCTCACCCTAGGTCAGGAGTTTAGCGGCTACGTAGCGCAGCTCGATCACGGCTTGCGTGCGCTCAACAATACCCTTGCGCACTTGTCCGAGTTGGCTTTGGGTGGTACGGCAGTAGGTACGGGATTGAATACCCCGCAGGGATATTCTGAACTGGTGGCGAAAAAAATCGCTAGCCTGACTGGTCTTCCTTTTGTGACGGCCCCCAACAAGTTTGAGGCACTTGCTGCACACGATGGCATGGTCGAAACCCATGGTGCATTGAAGCAGTTGGCGGTGTCCTTGATGAAGATTGCCAATGACATTCGCATGCTTTCTTCAGGTCCACGCTCGGGCATTGGGGAAATTTTGATTCCAGAAAATGAGCCTGGATCTTCCATCATGCCGGGCAAGGTCAATCCTACTCAAGTGGAGGCGATGACCATGGTGGCAGCGCAGGTGATGGGCAACGATGTCGCCATTACCATTGGTGGTTCGAATGGCCATTTTGAACTGAATGTGTTCAAGCCGCTGATAGCAGCCAACTTCCTGCAGTCTGCCCGGTTGCTAGGAGATGCTTGCGTTTCCTTTGATGTAAACTGTGCAGTGGGAATTGAGCCGAATACACCGATGATCCAACGGCACTTGGAAAACTCCCTGATGCTGGTGACGGCATTGAATCCTTACATTGGCTATGAAAATGCAGCGGCCATCGCCAAGAAGGCGCACAAGGAAGGAACGAGCTTGCGAGAAGCAGCAATGGCTTTGGGCTTGCTTACCTCAGCCCAATTTGACGAGTGGGTGAAGCCAGAAGATATGATTGGAGGCTTGAAGTAAGGGAAAAAATACTTCACCTTTCTCAGGTTTTTGGGAATCCCTCCTATGGTTTTTTACTGTAGGGGGGATTTCATTTTTGGACCGTATCTTGCATCTTTAGTTTTCACTATGGCTTTTTTCGAGTTTTTAATACCTTTAGGAGATGTCTTGTTCCTGATCAGTAGAGTTTTTGTATCAGTAGAAAATAGTGTTCCATGAAAGCAGTCATTTTTTTTATTGGAGTATTTTTCTCTTGTCTTCATCTTTCTGCTCAATCGGAAAAGCAGACCTACGCTTCCTTTGATTGGATAAAAATCAATCCTACCGAATCTTTCGATCGCTTTGCTTGGGAAATCCTTCCTCAAGGCATTACTCAGGTGATGGTAGAGTCACTGCTCGCCTCGCCTTACCTCACTACTGATGATCCTGCCACCTTATTTCAGGTTCAAGGACAACTTTTAGCGGTCATTCCTTGTAGGTTTGAAGTTTTGCGGTGGACCGGTGATAGCTGGGAAAACCTGTATAAGGGGTCGGGCTCTGGGTTCAACTGTCATGCGCATTTTTTTGTGAGGGATGGGAAATTGTATTCCATGGGGCGGTATGGATTTTGGAGAGGACACAGCGAATTACTCGAGTTTGATTTTGACACTGGTTTTTGGGAATTTGTTCCGGTCTCTTCCCCTCCCATGAACTATGGGGGCGTGGGGATTTTTGTAGACGGGGATCGGGTCATTTCTATTTTGGGTCAGTACATCCATCAACCCACGAATGTCTTTTTTTCGGATAAAAATGGGTATGTGTTTGATTTTAAAAGTAAGGCATGGAGTCCGATACAGTTGGACTTTCCTGGGCAGAATACCCCAACCTTATGGATCACGCCCTCCTTCGACTTGAAGGACTATGGAGTTCAATTGTATCAACTTGAAGCCCATCTCGGGCTGTTGCTGCTGCACAAAAAAGAAAACACCTTGTATTTTGTAAAGGAAAATAACTTCGGGAAGTTTAAGTCCTTTGCGGTAGCCGTTGCCTTGGAAAACAATGCGGTATTTTTTGATAAATACGGCGCCCCTACCTTTCTATTGTCTCCTACAGCTCCCTTGGAAAAATTTACGAAAGTAGGAGACATTCGATTTAACCAGCAGACCTCCTCGTCCTTTGGGATAGAGGATTGGTCTTTTTCTATTCTTGCGGGCTTAGGGCTATTGGCCGCAGTAGGGGGGATTTTCTGGTGGAGAAAAAATCATCTTTCCAAAAGAGCAGGCCTGGCTGAACCGCTAGCTCCTGTGGAGGAGCAGGGTACTGTAGATGGGGTGGAGGATATCGAACGACTTGTGACCAAGCTTCTAACCCAACCAAGCATGCTTGTAGATGTACATCAGCTGGATGAATTGTTTGGTAGCACTGCCCTAGATAGTTTGGACTACAGAAGGGTGAGGAGATCCCGGTACATCAAGCTGGTCAACCAATTTTTTCAAGCCCAGCACGGAAGGGACTTGATTTTCCGTACCAAGTCAGAAGCGGATAAGCGGATCATTTTGTATCGAATATCACCTTGATTGGATTCTTTGTCAATGGTTGACCAAATTATCCGCTTGGCACACATTTTCCGTGAACTAGTGGCATAACTGCGGATAATCCTATTCATTTACATCTAATGAGACCCTTTCTACTAATTACCCTACTTTATTTAGCTCTTGGAGTTACGCCAAGTATCGCCCAGCGCCTGATGGATGGTAGCCGCAGGACTGTAGGCTACATTGAAGGGGAGCGGGTGACCAATGGTTCTCGATCGACGATTGGCTACTTGGATGGGAATCGCGTGCTGGATGGTTCGCGACGGACCATAGGCTATATGGAAGATGGACGAGTGATGAATGGATCTAGGTCTACCATTGGCTATCTTGAAAATGGGCGGGTGATGGATGGTTCTCGCAGGACTATAGGCTATTTCGAGGGAGTACGAATCACCTCCGCTGCTCTATTTTTCTTCTTCTTTTAGTATAATAGCTTAAAAATCAAAAACTCAAGACCATGAAAAAGGACCTCTCAGACTCTACGAGTAAGTCTAAAAAATCAAGCTGGAAAAAGTATGCCATGGAATTTTTGATGGTGTTTGCAGCGATTTCTTTGGGTTTTTTTGCTGACAACCAGCGAGAAAAATGGGGAGAAAATACGCGTGGGGTACAGTATGCGCAGCGCTTGGTGGAGGACCTAGACTTAGATAGCATCCGGATGGAAGAGGTGAAGGTCAATTATGCCTTAAAGGAGCAGCAGATCAATACCTTGATACCCCTGATGCAGGGAGGTCTTGGGGAAAAGCCATTTTTAGACAGTTTGTTTTCCTATTTTACACTTCCTGGGGCGAGTTCGTTGGTGACAGGAATAAGTTTTGTGGAAAACCTGGCTACACGGGACGAGCTGAAGTCAGGCAATATGCGTTTGATTCGTTCGGATAGCATTGTGCGACACCTATCGGTGTATGCACGCAAGGAGCAGATTTTTATGGGCAACCAAACCCGCTACCGAGAAAAGCGGATTGAACTTTTGGAGCTCATGGAAGAAGTGTATGACATGCCTCGGTTGGGGATGGATAAGCTGCAGGGGAAAAAGCCAGAGCCCCATTTGCTACTCCTAGATCCCAAGCAGCTACGCAAGGTGGCCAATGTGGTGGCCCACTTGCAGGGCATGCTCAGCAATATGGAATCCAATGTGGAAACCATAGCCGAAGAGCGTAGACTTTTGCGAAAGTTACTGATTGAATATATTGAGGAGAATGGGTAGGGGAATTCAAATATAGGGCGGGCAATGTCTATTCTTTTCTAACTTATCTTCTAAAAAGTAGGGCTTTAAAAGGTCACTCATTTATTTATAAGTGTAAGCGTTCTTACTAGTTTTATCAACGGTAGATATCTCTATATATGAACGATTCACTAGAAATTAATCATCCTTGAACTTTGTAAAATCCCCATTCCCCTCATTTCCGGCCACTTAAAAATTTTTGATAAGAAAAACTTAAACTATTTATAAACATTTTTACTTTTGACAAGTTTTCAAAAAACATAAACAAAAACACAAAATGACAAACCAAGAAATTTTCGACAAATTAGGAGAAATGGGAACTTTGATGCTCCTTTTCTTAGAAATGGCTGCCGCTGATGGTGAATTTACTGATGAAGAAATTGGAACTGTTCTAGAATCTGCTTCATGCTTCACTGATCAAAAAGTTGATCGCTTTGTTCAAAGTGCATTAGAAGTTGCAAAAACCCTTTCTTTTGAAGAAAGAGTTGCTTACTTGGGTGCTGGTCTAGCATATTTTGCTGGAAAATTCCCAGCAGACATGAAAAAAGGCATCTTGGTAGAGTTGGCTAGAATTGCCAAAGCTGACGGTGCTATTCATGACAACGAAAGTGCATTGTTTAAGATGGCAGCATCTCACTTGGCTGCTTAATCGTAACTAATTCTAAAAACAAAACAGCTCTTTAAGGCTGTTTTGTTTTTTTTATGCCTAATCCATTTTTTAAGTTTCTATTTTTTTGAACTAGAAACCCAGTTACACTAAGTTTTCAATAGCCGAACAAAACATTTTTTATGCATTAAAAAATTGTTCTAGTTAACTTCTTACCCAATTAGTAAACAGATATCTACAAACTAGTATCGCTATGTCGACACCCACCCTTCAACAAGCATTAGCTGATTCCCTACTTCAGCACTTTCCAACTGCAGAAGTTAAAAAAATAAACAAAGACAATTACGTGGATATCCACCTCCCCTGGGTGAATTCCAAGCGAGGAACGCACTTAGGTTTCAATACAGCAGGTAATTCCATCAAGATCGTATTTTATTGCAGAGAGGAAGAGTGGGTGCAGCAGGCAGTAGCGAATGGTGGGGGTCTCCTTGAACAATATTCACAAGGGGTTCGTCTCAAAGGCCATCCCGAATTTTCGGACGTGAAGTCTGCCATCGCAGCTACACTCATGTTTATTGAACTTCTTGCTCCAAAATCTACACCTGTTACCCCTGCGAAGGCAAGCGAAAAGTACACCTTTGAAAAGGCGGTAAAAGCCTGGTTGCAGGGAAATGTCGAGTATGTGGTAGCTTATGTAGAAGCGGGTAACCCAGTTCTTCAATTTAATGGGGACACCTTAATCACCAATGAATTGATTTCTTATGTCTGCACCTACACGGAAGTAGATCAACGGATCGTGGATTTGGTAGAAGCAGGAGTGGACCTTGATGCAAGTTTTGACGATGGGGAAGGCTATACTTCGGTCCATTTTGCCGCATGGGATGGGAAAGACGAAATCCTAAGCTATCTGCTAGAGGCCGGAGCAAAGGCAGACATTGTGGGGGAAGATGGATATACACCAATTTTCCTCGCGGCGGCTGGTGGCCACCTCGACTGTGTGGAAATTCTCGTTGAAAACGGTGCGGATGTCAATCGAAGATTGAAGGATAACAATATCTATTTCAGTAAGCAGGGTGGCACCCCATTGACGGTTGCCTTTATCAACGGATTTTTAGGAATGGCCCTTTATCTCATTGAAAGTGGGGCGGATCCGTTTGTATTGAAGGAACCCTGCCAAAATGCTCCTTCGCCGGACCTCTTTGTCAATTTCTCGAGTTTGCTCAAGCAAAGACAAATCAATCTTCCTTTGGAAGGACAATTGGAAGAAATTCTTAGCCTAGTGGGTAAAGATGGGGAAGAATCCGATGAGGAAGTTGTAGCAAATCCCGGATCACTCGACTTGAATGATTTTTTAAAGGAGATGGATGCTGGTGAGGAAGAAGATTCTTCAGAAGAAGAGTTGGATGAGGAAGAAGAAATCAATCTCGACGAACTGATCAAGAAATTCGTAGAGAAACAGGGTACGGATGACATCATGGATTTATTGGACAGCTATTTGCAAAAAGGGCAAATCGTGGTAGTAGAGATCTCTGCTTTTGATTTAATCAAAACCATAAGTTCCAATGCGTATTTTGGCGATTTTGTTTCAGTAGTTGGAACAGTAGATAAAGGGGATTCGATGTGGGCTGATTTATCCGAGTTAATAGGTGAATCAGAAGCAGATTGGGTAAAAGAAGAGTTCAAGGAAGAAAATCCGGATTCAATCGTGCTTTTATACTGTGGAGGAAAATATGTGTATGCCTTCTCCAATCCGATTTCTCATAATGAAACAGTTAATGCTGAAGAAGCTGAGGAAAATAAAGGATTATTCGACCTAAATGAATTTTTGGCAGAATTGGAAGCAGATACGAGTGAAGAAGCCTCCGATGAAGAGGAAGAAACTGAAGTTGAAGAATCCGAGGATGGATTAGACCTGGCATCCTTTCTTGAGAGTATGGAACTCGAAGAGGATGATGATGATGAATCCGAAGAGGATGAGGAAGAGGAGGATGAAGATGAAGATGAAGAGGATGAGGATGATGATGAAGACGATGAGGATGATGATGATGAGGAAGGCGGATTTCCAATGATTTCCTATCGTAAGCCTGCTGATGAGAAGGTTGCTGTGGTCCAACAGTATTTGCGCCGTTGGCAAAAATCCTCTCAAGTGTATGCTTGGCGAATGGGAATTAAGGCTTATGTTCCAGAATTTGTGGAAGCATTGGTCTCAGACAAAGTGTGCCCAATTCTAACCAATAAGCAAGTTGATGAGATCTGTGCACGAATCAGATCCGAAAAAATCATCCCCGTCTTAGGCTATGTTCCTGAAGATTTTTACTACCATACAAAGGTGGTTTGGTGGCTTGTTCCTTTTTGTATCTGGAAAGAAGATGTGGCTTCGTTGGTATTTATTGATAAGAATGGATTTTATGCCATGTTCTCCAAAGATGGGGAAGAAGAGATTAATATGATTTTTAATTGGGATTCTGTCGATGAGTTGGACTTCGAATATGCATTTGATGGGGATTCCAACATCAATCGCCTGACACTTACCCAAGAAAACGGAAATTTTCTGACCTTCGATGAATTTGTCAGTTCCTCAGATGAAGATGATCATGGCTCTTATTTAGCCATAATTGAAGCCATTTGGGAGGTGCGAAGAGAAACGATAGAGGCAAGTAAGGGTCAACCATTTTGGGCAGAGGGCACGGGTGGTGAAGGGTTTGTTGAATTTAAAAAGCCGCAGGACCTTACGAAAGCATCCAAGTGGGACGACCCATCTCGTCCTGACCCAAGCATGTTTTAAGCGAAGTAAAATCCTTTCTAGTTCGGTGTTAGTGAAGTGATTCGCTAACACCGAATTTTTATTTTTTAAAAACTTAGTTACCTTTGCCTTATCATCAAGAACCAGAGTACTGGTACCAACCGAGTCAAACGCCACGGTGGTCAAACGATGTGGGTCCTGCAGACCAAAAACGTTTCCCTGCAAAACCTTCTCTTTTCTTGGTGTGCTTACCCAGCACTTGAATTCTTTCAAGGCTTCGTATGCTTATTTATTTATCACCAAAACCAGGAGAAATCCATGAAAACTTTGACCACCCGATACGGGAAAAAATTACCCTTCGACGCACAACGTTGGAGTTTAAAAACAAGTAGCTATACCTGCCAAATCGTAGGAGAGCGGGAAGACGATTACCTACTTCTCGATGCAAATGCCTTAGTGACCTGGGTGCCCAAGGCCACCATTCGAGACAATGCCTACGAGATTGTAGGCGATGAGGTCACGCTCAGTGCAGGCGTGTATGCGAAGTGGATTACTTCTCCACGGCTTGCCCAATCCCAACGGCGTTTTCAAGAGTTGTATTCTGCGCACCGGGAGCTGCTATTTGCAAATCGGCAACTGGTGCTCAGTCGGGCAGAGTATTTCCTATTGTATCCAGATCTCTTGCAGAGTGGAGGAGCCTATATTGGAGGGTTTCGTTATTCCTTGGGGGCGCTGCTGGAGGCGATGGAGGAGAAGGCACCTGGGGTGTATTTCGAGGAGTTTGCGGGGTACCGTGAGCTGTACCTGGTATCCCTTTCTGGATCGCCTTTGAGTGGAATCCACCATTCCCTCTTTTGGTCTGAGGAGCAGCAGCAGTTCATCCAGATCAATTCTTCTCAGAGCCGCTTGCCAGGTGGCTTTATGGCAGCTTTTCGAGCTTTTAAGGAGGCTGTCAACCAAGGTTCTGGGGGACTTTCCTTCCCAGGCGAAGCAATCGAGCAGCTGCTAGGGGAGCTTGGTGTGGAGGTTTGATGGAGTGAGCTAAAAAAATATCTCGCAAAGCCGCCAAGCCGCAAAGAACTGGGAACTATTCCTTTGCGTCTTACCTACTTTGCGAGAAGAAAATCCGCCGCGGCGGACGCAAAGCCCGCCTGTCCACCGCGGGTAGGTTCGCTCTTGCCAAGGGTGTATTTTCCTCTGTCTCTATGCGCTCTATATTGCGCTATTCTGCTCCCCTTTCTTCATAAACTCCTCCAAACTCTTGTGGTAATCCACCGCAGCAGGATAGGACTTTAGTAAGGAGCCTATATCAATGCCTGCTGCCGTCAATGCCGCCTCCAGGGTAGGAGCCTCCAAGGACAGGCGCTCTCCGAGAATTCCGATCAGCGCTCGGAAGGCCGGGATCTGGGTTTCCAATAGCTGTAGTGCCAGGTTGCCCGCCTTTTCTAGGTGTTCAGTCACCCATTCTTTTTCCAAATCAATATCGAATAGCAAGTCCCCATCTCCTTTGTACTTGGACTCCAAGGCCAAGTCCTGGAAAAATAGGGTTCCTGAGCGGGCCAGATCCAACAACTTTCGCGTAGCCACCTGGGTATCGTGCTCGGAACCCGTCGTGATGGAGTCGGGTCCAAAGACCACTTGTTCCGCTTTTTTGCCTGCCAAGCGAATGGCAACATCCCGTAGAATGGAATCGTAGGAGGAAAAATCCGTAAATCGCTCCCCTTCCACATATCCTAAGGTGTAAGCATCCGATGAGGTGATGCTTACCTTCTTGGGCAACTTGCCCTTAAGGAGGGTATAGACCAGCGCATGACCTGCTTCGTGTACTGCTGTGATGGCCAAGGTCTGTGGATTTCTCTTTTTTCGCTTCGCCTCCCGCACGGGCAAGTGAAGCGCTTTTTGGGAGAGAATTCGCTCCCCTTCCCGTAGCACCAAGTTGTCTCCCTGCATATCTACGGTCAAGGCTTCCTGCTGTGGAAAGCCTGCGGCCTGCATCAAGGTGACCAAGGAGGACTCTACCAGAAGTCGGATGCTGGAGCGCAAGGGGCGAAATCCCTGAGCAGCGGTGACCCCTTCCTCAAAGAGCATGTCCTGGACTGCAGGGGTGAAGGTCAAGCTGCCGGGAAAGATAGGCTGGAAGCGGAGCGCCACATCCCCCAATTCCTTGCTGATAAATTCTCGAAAAAAGGTGGAATTGAAGGCAGGATAGATCAAATGTACATTGCCTAGGCGAGAGATCTCCTCCATGCGGAAGCGCTCTTTCAAGGCTTCCTTGATTGCACTAAAGGTGATCTTTTGACTTTCCTGGTGTAGGGTATCTGGGTTTTGGTCTGCCGACACCTCGCGGCTCATGGAGTAGGCCTCATCCAAGTTGCCAATCACCAGAATTAAGGACTTGGAGAGGTTGATCTCCTTGGTGGAGCAGAAGCTTCGCTCCACCTTGCGGATAAATTCGAGCAATTCGGGCCCATTGAGTTGGTGGAAGTACCGCTTGAGTTCGGTTTTGTACTTGAATTCGGATTTGACAAACTCAAATAGCAGATTCACATTCCGTTCGGAAAGCGCGTTGATGCTTTCATCTTGCTTGCTTTGCGTGTACTTGTCAAAAATGTTGATAAAGTAGTCCACCTCCGCCACCACCTTTCCATTTTCGATGACCACTCCTTCGCTCAAGCAGCGCTCGAGGCCGTTGATCAATTCTTCCAGGTCGTGTCGATCTCCCCAGTTGTTGGTGTAGAGAAATTTGCCATCGTCGAGCAGCTGCCAGATCATGCGATCCAGGGGTTCGTCCAACTCTTTTCCCCCTTGCCCGAGTGTTTTGGCATGCTGAAATTCATCAAAGACAATCACACCCGGATTGTCATCCATGGCGCGCATTTCATGCATGGAGTTGAGAATTTCTTTGAAGTAGCCTTTACTCCCTAGGTTGAACCAGAGTACCTGCTCCTCCTCGTTCCAGAGCTGTAGAAATCGGCGAACCAAGGACGTCTTTCCCACGCCGGTCAGGCCCCAGAGGTTGACCACCAGGGGACGGGCTTGGGTGTTTTGCATGATGCACCAGGGGGTGACTGCATCGATGAATTGGTCGATGATTTCTTCCAATCCGATAAACTCGGTTTTGAGGGTTTGTCGGATCAGGTCTAGCTGGGAGGAGATGCGGGAATAGGGAGTCATAGTAGGTGTAAAATAGGAAGGCAAACCTAAAAAATTGCCGAGAAACTCAAGTTCTTTTTGCAAGCTTGTAATCTCCAACGAAGCCTTGTGGATCCTAGTACCTTTGTGTTTCTAAAGATGTATATACGACCGTCTCCCTCAGCAGCAAAACTGTTGGGGCTTTTTGGTTTGTACCTATTCCAACTTTAATTTTTTGCTTTTCAGGTCAAGTAGTGAATAATGTTTGGCCCTAATTTTCCAGCTTACCAGCTCTAAAAACCTGCCCGCCGTGGCGGGCTAGTTTCCCCCACTTCTTCATTCTTTGATCAGCGTTGGAAGTTCGACATTGAGAAGAAGCTAGAGATTAGAGAAAAGAAACCAGCCTACGGATGGCAGGCAAGAAGCCAACCTGCGGAATGCAGGCCTGCCTGCCGAAGGC
>CANGUK010000057.1 GCA_947457095.1 Cyclobacteriaceae bacterium | reverse complement strand
TTTAGCTTTGACTGGTTTAATAGTAAGCAGTTGTTCTCAGAGATTTCTTGATTTTACTTTAATATCCTCAAAGAATGTGGATTTGTCAAAAGCAACAACTTTTCAAAGAGGTAAGGAGAGGGTTGAAGGTAAAGATATGGCTCATTGGATAATCATTATTCCAACTGGAACTGTAAATGTTAAAGAAGCTTTAGATAGAGCAATAGAAAGTACGCCAGGTTGTGTTGCTTTGCTTGACGGAGTTATTTATATGAAATTTTGGTATATCCCATACATTTATGGAAAGCAATCAGCCACAGTTGAAGGAACACCTCTTATTGACCCAAGTTTGGCTTTTAATTCAACTCAAATGCCAACATTCAGGAAAATTGAACTTAATATAAATGGGGAAATTAAAAATGTAGAAAGTATTTCAAAAACTGAATACTATGCACTTAAAGACAAAATTGTAAAGGAATCAAAAATTACAAGGTTTAAAAATAGTATGGAGACGGAATAAAACTAGCTCTTAACAGCGCACTTACAAGAAATTGGCTGGTTCAGTGCTTCTATGACAGTTTTGTGATAGGTTCAAGTGCTGTTCTTCGATTGAACTTTTGTGCTAGAATCCCCGCCTTGTCCAAGCGCCAAAACGTTAGCAGTAATTTAAAGGATAACTAAGACAACGTAAATGAAAGTAAGAATATCACATTGTTCGACATCACTTGAAAACTTTTACATCTGTTTGACAGAAAAGGTTTCAGGTTTTATTAACCGTGGACCACAGCCAGGCGACTTAATATATTTAGTTGTCAAGGTAGGTAAGAAAAGTTTGTGCGGAGCAAGATTTATCCTTGACGAACCGACTGACTTTAAGCCATGGGCGGATGCAGAAAGCTATGTAAACGCCTTGACAATTAAGAATGTTGAATATTGCAACCCTTTTGATATTTCAATGCTTTCTACCCCAGGTGGTAAATACTGGGCTATTAAATACGTGCAAGGAGCTAAACCAATTAATGATGAATCTGCTGTTCAATTTCTTGACCAAGAGTTTAATTTGAATAAATCTGAAACATTATTCAAGTTTGACTTAGAACCTTTTGTGTCAGCGCCAGAAGAAGATAAAATCACTATTGACGATGAAAAAGAATTAAAAATAATAGAGAAAGAAATCCCTGATGTGAAAATTAACATTATGGGCACTTTTCAGACGGTTCAATTTTCAAACGAAACAGATAAGATAAAAGGACTTGAAACATTAGTTAATGAAAATTTTTACTTTTTATTTCCTCAATTTCCAGAAAACAAAACACTTCTAATTCCAGAAAACAGATTATTTAAAACTAAAGGGTTTAAAGTTGATGGAAACAATGTTCAAGGCATTAGAACAATTCCTGACGGCATTTTAATTGAATTCGACAAGAAATTAAAAAACCCATTTAGAATTAATCTTATAGAATATGAATGCTATGGAGAACGAAAACAAAAGGAGATTGATAAATCAAGCTATTTAAACAGTATAATCATTCCACAACTTATGCGTTTTGCTTCTGCATTTAGTATTATAACAGATGAACAAACAAGAGTAAAAACAATTGAGAGTTGGGTAGATAAAATTATTGCTTACATCAATGGTGACGAATCTCAATCCACAAAATTCATTGATTGGATAAAAGAAATCTATCCAGACATTAAAGAACGTTCAATAGAAAGAGAAATAGAGAAACTTTTGATTGAATCATTTAAAACAAATTTGAGAGTGCTTTTAATAATTGACGAATTGAGCACTGAACAGAAATCAACAATAAAGAATGTTGTGAGTTCTTTCAAACTTGCAAGTGGTGATACAAATGTTCAGTTTGCAGGCTATGTTGTTCGACTCGTTCAAAAAATAAATATCATAAACAACGAATCAGAATACGCATTGACAATACAATAACAAGAAAAAATTCAGCTAACAGTGATTTTGTGTCAGGCGGGTAGATATTTAAACTCGGAGCTTCTACTCTAGTTCAGTGCATATTTACAGTTTTGTGCTCCGAAATTCTTCACGAATGCCAAGGCAACAACCCGTTAACTTTAAGCAATTACGACACTACCACCAGGATTTGCTATGAGACCATGACCTCAGAACGTGCAGTAATTAGTCATGCTTTCCCGAGTTCATTGGCCAAGGAAGTCAATTCGCTTCTCGACAAACTCAATTGAACGACTGATCTTCAATCAAGTGGCTGCTTTACAATTAGCCTAGAGGGGCAGCGATTAACTATTCCTTACCGCATTTATTGTGAGGAACCTGTTCCGCTACACTTGACTGACACTGAAGCCTTGTTGTTGGACTGTATTCTTACCAGACATCAAAATGGGTACCTTAGAGAAAAAAGTCTAATACGAATTCTGACGGCTAAACCGTACTTCGCAACACCCTTTATCGCTCGGCTTCTGGGTGAATATGTCATTGAAATTTTGTCTGTGATTCAGACCAATTTATCTAGTATACTACTGGACAACTTGATTCAACTCAAAAGGGACAACCCAGAGTTTTTTAATCTGACTGAGAAAAGGGTGCAGAGTTATTGGAACTGCTTTTACAAGGGGAGTATTGAAAAAAGCGATTACGTTGGATTTCAACTACTGAAAGCGATCCAGGACAGAACAGAGGAAATGAAATCGCCTCACAATCACTAATCTTACCCAATCTGAGTAAGTTGGTTGCTATATACAGCACATTGGTATTTGCCGGGCATTCGCTTAAATGAAATTGAAGTGCTAAATTCAAATAAAAAATCGTTGACTGTCTAGGGTACGATAGATGCCCTTTTAAAAAGACAGGAATCGAGCGTTTGACCAAAGTGTTTTGTACATTCAACTAGCGTTTACAGCTAGAAAACCTTAGCAAACCCCCTGGGGAACATTCTGCAAATCAATAAGCGTAACCGAATTTTAACGAACAAGAAATGAGCTTAAGTACGAAAGAAATTGTCCGAAACATTATCAGCCTTCACGAAAGAGAACCCGGATCTTATTTATCAAAATCTCTAGCTATTTTATCCCACAGGCCTTTTAACATGAAGGGGCAGGAAATAGAAGAAATTGTCGGCTTGATGATACATAGTGGACTTCAGAAGTACTATAATATCACTGCTCCAGTTGTATCGGTCCCACAAAATAAAAAAGCAGCAGATGTTTTGTTTGACTTCAATGGCACAAAAAGAGAATTGGATATCAAGTCCTATGGTGGCGCAGAGCGATTTCAACTTTCTACACTCAAGTTAATTCTCCAATCAATCCGGGATGAATTCCAACATGACGGTCCAGGCATTTTATCACCATCAAAAAAGAATTGGTTGATTGATAAAATAGATGAAGTTCAGCCTGGATATACCCTCTCATTTCTTTCATTCATTAGAAATACAGGTGCAATTGATATTCATGGGTTCGATTTTGAATCCCTATCACTTCGACCTTTTGAAAGCCTTGATTTTGAGCTAAGAAAAACAGGAAAAGAACAACGAGTAGAGCTATTTATTCAAATCACCAACAACAGCACACTTGAAATCTCAGCAGGCGGCAATCCATACAACCGGGGGATGTGGATCAATGGGATAAGAGGTAATGAAGACATGAATCAAATCTACCAAACCAACTTTATTCATGGCATCTTTAGAGAAAATGTGACGCCAAGTAACTTCGATAAAGACAAGTATATTTTTGATAAAGCAAAAGCAACTATTGAGTTAATACGAGCCTTTTACAAGTAATTAAAAAACTAGAAAAAATGAATACCGACTTATTTGGTAATCCCCATATTTCCACCCCAAAAACTGAAGGTATAAAGTATGCAGGCTCAAAACTCAAAATACTGCCCTACATTTTTGACATGATTTCAGAAATTAAGGTAGACAATGTGCTCGACGGCTTTAGTGGTTCTACAAGAGTTTCCCAAGCCTTGGCTCAAGCGGGCTTCCAGACCACCTCAAGCGACATTTCGGTATGGTCAGAAACCCTTGCAAACGCCTATTTGCTGAACACTAAAAAACCTGCAGAATACAAACAATTAATTGACCATTTAAACTCCATAGAGGGCTATGAAGGTTGGTTTTCAGCGCATTATGGTGGTACGCTTGAAAACACGGAAAAACGACCTTTCCAATTAAAGAACACTAAAAAACTCGATGCAATTCGTGAGGAGATAGACAGACTGAATTTAGATTCAGTCACAAAATCTGTGGCCTTAACCAGCCTCATTCTTGCACTAGATGCCGTGGATAGCACTTTAGGACATTACGCAGCCTACTTAGCAGACTGGTCTCCACGGTCACACAACGATATTCATTTAAAGGTGCCCATGCTATTTCAGAACAAACGAGAAAACACTGTTTTGAGAGGGGATATTTTTGATACGGTCAAAGGCAGAACCTATGATTTAGCCTATTTTGATCCACCCTATGGCTCCAACAATGAGAAAATGCCTCCAAGCCGTGTCCGATACAATTCCTATTACCACATTTGGACATCTGTCATTTTGAACGATCAACCCAAACTATTTGGGAAAGTAAACCGCAGAGAAGACTCCAGAGATGGGGTAGCGGCTTCCATTTTTGAAGAATTTAGAAAGGATGACAATGGACAATTTATTGCGCTGCAAGCAATCCGTAAATTGATTAATGATACAAATTCACGGTATATACTCCTTTCCTATAGCTCTGGTGGCAGGGCTACGAAAGAGGAATTGTTTGACATCATCAATTCGGCCGGTAAAATGATACGGGCCTTAGAGATTGATTACAAAAAAAATGTAATGGGTCAAATGCGTTGGACCAACGAATGGATCACTAGCGACGGAAAATACTTGGAATACCTCTTCTTAATGGAAAAAAATTAACTGCCTACAGCAGCACTTGACTAAAGGCTGGGCATGTTTACAAAGTAGAAGATCAAACAACTTCCCAAAAACCAGTGTTGAATAAATTATAAACACATTCGGCGCTAAAGAAAAAAAGGAGATCCAATTGGATCTCCTTTTTATTTGGAAGCATGTTTGATTACATCATGCCGCCCATTCCGCCGCCACCCATAGGAGGCATAGCAGGAGCGTCTTCCTTCACATCTGCTACCACACACTCGGTAGTCAAAAGCAAGGCTGCGATAGAGGCTGCATTTTCTAGCGCCAAACGCGTCACCTTAGTAGGATCGATCACACCTGTTTTGAATAGGTCTTCGTATTTGTCAGTACGTGCATTGTAGCCGTAGTTTCCTTTGTTGTCACGGATCTTGTTGACCACCACAGAAGGCTCTCCACCTGCGTTGCTCACGATGGTTCTCAAAGGAGCCTCGATCGCTACACGGATGATGTTGATACCGGTATCCTGGTCTTCATTATCGCCTTTCAACTTGTCAAGAGCAGAACCAGCGCGAACAAGCGCTACACCACCACCTACAACTACACCTTCTTGTACAGCCGCTCTAGTAGCGTGCAAAGCATCGTCTACACGGTCCTTCTTTTCTTTCATTTCTACTTCTGTAGCTGCACCGATATACAAGATCGCTACACCGCCAGAAAGCTTAGCAAGTCTTTCCTGCAATTTCTCACGATCGTAATCAGAAGTAGTTTTTTCGATTTGCGCTTTGATCTCAGCAATTCTGCCTTTGATCGCACCCTTATCGCCAGCACCGTTTACTACTGTGGTGTTGTCTTTATCGATGTTGATTTTCTCTGCTCTTCCAAGCATGTCTGGAGTCGCATTTTCTAGCTTGAAACCTCTTTCTTCAGAGATTACAGTACCACCAGTCAAGATAGCAATGTCTTCCAACATGGCTTTTCTTCGGTCACCGAAACCAGGAGCCTTCACAGCAGCTACTTTCAAGGCACCTCTGATTTTGTTGACTACAAGTGTAGCAAGAGCCTCACCATCCACATCTTCTGCGATGATCAACAAAGGCTTTCCAGACTGAGCTACTGGCTCAAGTACAGGAAGCAACTCTTTCATGGAAGAGATTTTCTTGTCGTAGATCAAGATGTATGGATGATCCAGTTCCACTTCCATTTTTTCCGTGTTGGTCACGAAGTAAGGGGAGAGGTATCCTCTGTCAAATTGCATACCTTCTACTGTCTTCACTTCGGTTTCAGTTCCTTTGGCTTCTTCCACAGTGATGACGCCGTCTTTACCTACTTTATCCATGGCATTGGCGATCATTTTACCGATCTCCTCGTCATTGTTGGCAGACACAGTAGCTACCTGTGCGATTTCCTTGGAGGTAGAGATTGGCTTAGAATTGGCCTTCAATTCAGCCACTACAGCAGTTACTGCCTTGTCAATGCCTCTTTTAAGATCCATTGGGTTAGCACCAGCTGCTACGTTTTTGATACCTACACCGAAGATTGCTTGCGCCAATACAGTAGCAGTAGTAGTTCCGTCACCCGCTTGGTCAGCAGTTTTTGAAGCAACTTCCTTCACCAATTGTGCGCCCATGTTTTCAATAGGCTCGCTAAGTTCAATTTCTTTTGCTACCGATACACCGTCTTTGGTGATGGTAGGAGCACCAAATTTCTTGTCAAGGATGACATTTCTACCCTTTGGGCCTAGGGTTACTTTTACAGCGTCAGCAAGTGCGTCAACGCCTTTCTTGAGACGGTCTCTAGCGTCTGTATCGAAAAATAGTTGTTTAGCCATTTTTAGTTAAATTTTTCAGGGTGTGATTAATAAATTACAGGATTGCGAAAATATCGGACTCTCTCATAATGAGGTAGTCGTTTCCATCGACGCTCAACTCTGTGCCAGAGTACTTTCCGTACAACACAGTGTCTCCAACTTTTACCGTCAATGGTTCATCCTTTTTGCCGTTACCAACTGCAACTACTACTCCTTTCTGAGGTTTTTCCTTTGCAGTGTCCGGAATGTAAAGACCGGAGGCGGTTTTTTCTTCTGCAGCTGCTGGTTGAACCAATACTCGGTCTGCAAGAGGTTTGATGTTCACTTTTGACATAGATATAAAATGTTAAGGGTTATAGTAAACTTACCTGCACCTATCTGCACTTCTTGTGCCAAGGGTGAAATCGGCCTTAATTCTGACAAATCGGCGCTAAATCTTCAGAATTCTTTCAGGATTGGCATTTTTAATTCCTGCTCCATCTGCCAAAATTTCTCTTTTTTGAATCTTCCTGTCATCCACTTGTCATTCGGACAAAAAAAGAGCCTTACAGAAAGTAAGGCTCCTCAATTCTTGACCTATGGATTTACTTAGTTGCTGTAGAATCAGCTGGAGCAGCAGCTCCCTGAGCAGGAAGGGCATTTTGAGTATCACCAAATGCTGGAGCTACAGCCTGTTCTTTGGCAGTTTCAATGTTTGGAGAAGAGAACTGATTTGGCTGACCGCTGGTAAAAAGTACTGAAGAAACTAGTACAAGTGCCATGATTGAAATTGCTAAAATCCAAGTTGCTTTTTCAAGTACATTTCCTGTGCGCGTCACGCCCATGATTTGTGAAGCACTACCACCAAAAGCAGCACCTGCTCCACCCTTAGAGTTTTGACCTAGGATCACCAAGATGAGCAATACCGCTAGAACCAAAATCACACTGATTAATATCGTAAACATATCGATTGAATTATTCTTTTGATTTTTCAATTAAGTCCGCAAAGTAAGCCCTTTTCTCGGGAAACTTCAAAGCAAGCTTCTCATAAATTTCAATTGCTTGTGCTTTTTTACCTTGCTGGAGAAGAATTTTTGCAAATGTTTCAGACATCAAGCCTTCATTTAAGCTTGTACTAGCATCTGCCAAATTCTCATTATTTTGGTTGGCTTCGATTTCCTTGATCGTTGCCAACTTAATTTCCTTTTTACTGAAGGCCTTGATGAGATCGATTTGCTCACGTTTTTTGGCGTCTACAATCTCCTTTTTCTCTTTCCGCTTGATGCTTTCAATTAAATCTTCTTTTGGAACTGGTCTTTTTTTGCGCTTGGGATTACTGGTTTCCTCTTCATTTTCCCCAGGCATTGCATCTATCGCTGCTGCTGACGTTGCTAGAGGTTGATACAACCAGTTCTTTAGCCACACCCGATCAGCACTTGTGACGGCGGCAAAAGTAAGGGAAGGAATGCTGTCCAGATTCTTTACCTCAAAGCGTGTGGATAGCGCATGGGAAATGTAGAAGAAAGGGAAATTTTTCTGAACCTTCTTGAGTAGGAGGTAATCTGCATTTTCCAGCTGATCTGCTTTTTGGATGAGTTCTAGAAATTGAGTTGCGTTCACTGCAGTTAATTTGAATTCAATATACGGATTTTACCAGTTGGCCACAGTAGCTGTGAAAATATCTTGAATGATGGTTTCGAATATATCTTCTACCAATTGACTTTCTACATCAAGCAAGGTGGTAGTTCGTGGATCGTAGTCTTGGAAGAAGGTGAAGGTTTGCTTTTTATTCTCTTCTTCATTACTCAAGTTGACATACTCTACTTCTACGGCAATGGTCAATCGCATCTGTCCTGCCCGATCGGGAAGATTTGGATCCCCAGAGGATACCACTGCCTGAGGAGACAAGGAATACCGGACTATGGATCCAGAAAACTGCAGGTCTCCATTGTTTCGAACAAGCTCCAATTGCGTGTTGCGCTGGTAGTATTCTTTCAGCGCTTCAGTAAATCGCTGCTCCATGTTGGCAGGACCGCTCCCAGAGTCGTTGAAAAAATTTTCAACAGAGAATGTTTTTACGAGCTCGTAATTGATGTTGGTACCTGTAAAGCTATACTTTACCGAACAGGCAGAAAGTCCTAAACAAAGCAGGAGCGAGAGGAACCAAAATCTATTCAATATCATATTGTTTGATTTTTCGATAGAGCGTTCGTTCGGATATTCCGAGGTCATTGGCCGCATACTTTCGTTTGTTGTTGTGCTTACGCAGTGCTTTTAGAATCATTTCTTTTTCCTTTCGTTCCAAAGAAAGGGAGTTATCGTCTTCTTCATGCACAATATCTTCGATCACTTCCTCTTCGTAATCCGAATCTTGTGGCGTTTCCTTGCCTTTTGACTCGAGCATCAAAGGCATGGTAAATTGGGATTGGGTATCAGAACTTTCCTTGGGGACAACACTGGCTTCCATATCTTCAAAAAGGCCCTGATGTTTTTGCATCAGTGAGGAATTGATGCCCCCACTCTGGTAGGATTCTAGAATGAGTTTTTTTAATTCATTCATGTCCTTTTTCATGTCAAAAAGGACTTTGTATAGGATATCTCGTTCGGAGAAGTCCATGGATTCTGCAGCCCCAGCTTTGAAGGCCAAGGGTAGGCGTGCAGTTGCTTCAGGTAGGTACCGTGACAAGGTGAGCGCGTCTACCT
Source organism: Cyclobacteriaceae bacterium (assembly GCA_947457095.1). Taxonomy (GTDB): domain Bacteria; phylum Bacteroidota; class Bacteroidia; order Cytophagales; family Cyclobacteriaceae; genus Algoriphagus. The sequence goes on along the minus strand of CANGUK010000057.1, from coordinate 7,636 downwards.
CACGGGTTTCCTCTAGGAGGGAAACCTGTTCCGCGATATTTTTTAATTGCCGGATATTGCCTGGAAAGGGATAGCGAAGCAGCACTTCCTGAGCAGCAGCATCTAGGGTGATGGGCTTGACATGGTATTTTTCTGAGAAATCACCGGTAAACTTTCTGAAAAGCAGCAGGATATCCTCTCCGCGCTCCCGCAGTGGGGGAACGAAAATGGGTACGGTATTCAAACGGTAATAGAGGTCTTCTCTGAATTTTCCCTTTTCTACAGCCTTGATCAAATTGACATTGGTAGCCGTGATCACGCGCACGTTGGTTTTTTGCACCTTGGAGGATCCCACTTTGATGAATTCTCCATTTTCCAATACGCGGAGTAGCCTAGCTTGAGTTCCCAAGGGCATTTCTCCAATTTCATCCAAGAAGATTGAGCCCCCATCCGTGACTTCAAAATATCCTTTTCTAGCCTCATGGGCACCGGTGAAGGAGCCTTTTTCGTGACCAAACAATTCGGAATCAATGGTACCTTCTGGGATCGCTCCGCAGTTGATGGCAATGAATTTACCATGCTTGCGAAGGGAGAGGGAATGGATGATTTTGGAAAAGCTTTCCTTACCACTCCCACTTTCACCGGTGATTAGCACGGTCATTTCCGTAGGTGCTGCCTGCATGGCCACCTGAATGGCATGATTGAGCAGGGGGCTATGGCCGATGATGCCAAAACGCTGCTTGACACTCTGAATTTCTGCTGCTGTGATCATAGTGCAGAAGGATTTATTTCCAGGACTTCCCCAAAAAGAGTGCCTCTGGAGCTTTCAGTGATTTTGACGCGCACATAGTCACCCAGCTTCAGACCTTCTGAGGTTACGATGACTACCTTGTTGGCAGAGTTTCTACCCCGCAGTTCTTCGGCGGACTTCTTTGATGCGCCATCAATGAGGATTACTTGTTCTTGCCCTACGTCTAGCAGGTTGCGAGCTGTAGACAGTTCGGCCTGCTTATCGATGATTTCTGCCAACCTTCTTTTTTTGATTTCCAAGGGGATATCATCTGCATATTTTTTGGCTGCAAGGGTACCGGGACGTTCGGAGTAGTAGAACATGTACGAAAAGTCGTATTTCACCAAGTCCATCAAACTTAAAGTGTCTTGGTGTTCTTCTTCGGTTTCAGAGCAAAAGCCTGCAATCATGTCGGAAGAAATTCCACATTCTTCGCCCAAAATCTCTCGAATGGCGCGTACCCGGTCCATGTACCAAGCTCGATCATAGGTTCGGTTCATCAGTTCGAGCACCCTGGAGTTGCCCGACTGTACAGGAAGGTGGATGTATTTACAGATGTTGTCGTACTTTTTGATGGTATGCAGGACTTCGTCTGTGATGTCCTTGGGGTGCGAGGTTGAAAAGCGAACGCGCAAGAGCGGATTTACCTGGGCTACCTGCTCCAATAGATTGGCAAAGGTGATGACCTCAGTGACTTCTCCCTCTTTTTTATTCAATCGAGCTTTATTGTTTTCCTCTGGAGACCATTTGTAGGAGTCTACATTCTGACCCAATAAGGTGACTTCTTTGTAGCCTTTGCTCCAAAGGTCTCTCGCTTCAGCAAGGATGGATTCAGGATCTCTACTTCGCTCTCTACCTCGGGTAAAGGGCACCACACAGAAGGAACACATGTTGTCACATCCGCGCATGATCGAGATAAATGCGGAGACCCCATTCGAGTTGAGACGAACAGGGGAGATGTCCCCATAAGTTTCTTCTCTAGACAAGAAGGTATTGATTGCCTTGAGGCCGTCTTCCGCTGTAGCCACTAAGTTTGGCAGGTCGCGATAAGCATCAGGTCCTACGACGAGGTCTACAATTTTCTCCTCCTCCAAAAGTTTTTCTTTGAGACGCTCCGCCATGCAGCCCAGAATCCCAATGGTCATACTGGGTTTGTGGCGCTTCAGTCCATTGAAATGGGTGAGTCGGTTGCGAACGGTCTGTTCTGCTTTTTCTCGGATCGAACAGGTATTGAGGAAAATGACATCCGCTTTTTTTACATCGGAAGTGGTGTCGTAGCCATTTTCTTTCATGATGGATGCGACAATTTCCGAATCCGAAAAATTCATCTGGCAACCGTAACTTTCGATGTATACCTTTTTTTCTTTACCAGTACTTTGATCTTCGGTAGTTTTGAAATCACAGGCTTGTGCTTCTTCAGGGGATAGAATGTCAATGTTTTTGATCAGATCCATGGAGTTGTATCGTAAGCGTAATCGAATTCAGATTTTGAGGAGTAATCCAATTACAACGCTAAAGCACTGTAACTGCTTGCAAATTTAAGAAAATACAGACAAAATGTCAGGATTATTCTTCTTTTTGAATCTAGAATTTAAAAGGGAATAGGCAATTGTTCCGCGATACCCCCGCTGTCCTCACCCTCAAAAAAGTTGGAGACGCCTAAGCCTAGCAGTCGAACGGGTTTGGGTAGCGAATCTTGATGAAGAAGTTCGATGGCGGTTTGCCAAATCTGCACCTCATCCGGAAATCGCTCCAAGGTTTTACTCCTAGTTTGGAGTGAAAAGTCGTTGTATTTGATTTTTAGGGTGAGGGTTCGGCCCTGAATCCCTGTTTTTTTCAATCGCCGAATCAATTCCTGGTAGATCAATTCCAGTTGCTGTTCCAATTCATGGGATAGAAACAGGTCTTTTTCAAAGGTATTTTCTGCGCTTAAAGATTTTCGTTCTCGATGTGCTTGTACGGGGGAAAGGTGAATTCCACGGACGATATGGAAATATTGCTCGCCGGACTTGCCAAACTTTTTGACGAGGTACTGCTGCGAATACTCTTTCAAGTCTTTCCCGCAATGAATGCCGACTTGCCTCATTTTTTCCGCTGTCACTTTCCCGATTCCGAAAAATTTCCCGATGGGCAGTTTTTCAAGAAAGGCCTCCGCTTCTTCAGGAAGAATGACTGCCTGCCCGTTGGGCTTATTCAAATCGGAAGCGATTTTGGCTAAAAATTTATTGTAGGAAATACCGGCAGAGGCATTCAAACCGGTTTTTGCCTTGATTTTTTCTCTGATTTCGGTGGCGATCAGCACAGCAGAATCTAGGTCAAACTTATTTTCGGAGACATCCAAAAAAGCTTCATCCAAGGAGAGGGGTTCCACCAAGTCGGTGTATTCAAAGAAGATCTCTTGAATTTGACTGGAGATTTCCTTGTAGCGCTCAAACCTGGGCTTGGCAAAAATCAGATTTGCGCATTTTTTTGCTGCCAATGCAGAAGACATGGCGGAGTGAATCCCAAATTTTCGTGCCTCGTAACTAGCTGCTGCCACGACACCACGGCTTTCATTGCCTCCCACCACCAGCGGCTTTCCTCTCCATTCTGGATGATCCAATTGCTCCACAGATGCATAAAAGGCATCCATGTCCAAATGGATTATTTTTCGGATGGGAAAGTCGAATAAGCTTTTTTCCATGGAATTAGCCTGTTGCAATAGAAGTGATTTTCGTTTTGGAAAGGTTCTTTCTTTTTGCTGTGCTAAACTACCATTTTTTGAAAAGAGAATCGGGGCTAGAAAAGAATTGTGAGGATCCAGTACCACTGAATTTGAATAAAAAGAAGCAGGACTGTATGAAATGTTTTAATTTCCCAACAGAATTACAAACGAAGAAAAACGCGAGAAGACAATGGCTTGTATTTTAGAGGTAAATGGATTGGCTCCCGAACTGGGTGAAAACTGCTGGTTGGCACCTAATGCCACTGTAGTAGGTGATGTGAAGTTGGGAAAAAACTGTACCGTATGGTTTAATGCGGTCATCCGTGGCGACGTGAATGAAATCCGAATTGGCGACGATACCAATATTCAGGATGGTGCAGTGATTCATTGTACCTACAAGCAGGCCGGAACGTACATCGGCAACCAGGTTTCTATTGCGCACAATGCCATCGTGCATGGCTGCATCATCCACGACCGGGTGCTGGTAGGAATGGGTGCTATTGTCATGGATGGCGCCATTGTCCATTCAGATGCGGTCATTGCTGCTGGTGCAGTCGTACTTGCAGGTACCGTGGTGGAAGCGGGTTCGATCTATGCAGGAATGCCAGCCAAGAAGGTCAAGGATATTGGAGATAACATGCGGGAAGTCATCTTACGAACAGCCAGGAATTACCCCATGTATGCAACCTGGTTTCCGAAGGATTAAATGAAATACGATTCGTATTGAATTAAAAATAAAGGCCGCTTAGCGGCCTTTTTTATGCTTTATTACAATGATTAGAACATGCTTACTGCATCCAGCCACTAGGATTTTTTCGCCATTCGGCAAGAGAGGCTAGGGTCGATTGATTGATGTAGTTTTCTTTTACGGCTTGAGGGAGTAGCGCATCGTAATTGCTCAAGCAAACCAAGGGAACGCCAGCCTCTGCAAAATTTTTGTCGGCAACTTCAAAGCCATAAGAGAAAATAGCCACCATACCCAATACCTCAAAACCTGCGTTTCGAAGGTCTTCTACTGCCTTCAAGGAGCTACCGCCAGTAGAAACCAGGTCTTCTACGACCACGACTTTCTGGTTGGGAACCACCTTTCCTTCAATCATATTTTCCATGCCATGCCCTTTGGGTTTGGATCGGACGTAGATGAATGGAAGTTCGAGTTGATCCGCGAGCAAGGCTCCTTGAGGGATACCTGCGGTAGCTACACCTGCGATGGCTTCAGCAGTTGGAAAGAACTGTTTGACTGCCTGAACTAGGTTGCCTTTGATTGCATTTCGAATCGCAGGATAGGATAGCGAAAGTCGATTGTCGCAATAAATGGGCGATTTCCATCCCGAGGCCCAGGTGAAGGGTTTTTCGGGTTGAAGTCGAATGGCTTGAATTTCTAGTAGGTAGTGCGCTACTTCTGCAGCGATGCTTGGGCTGAGGATTTCCATGCCGTAAAAATAAGGGATTCCTCAGCTCAGAAACCCTTGCTTTGGATTTTTTTTATCGAGGAATTGTCCTCTTTCAACCGCACTAGGGAGGAAGAAGTAGAATCCTTTGTGCTATGCTGATTATTTCAATTTTTTATGCATTTTTGAACGGAACAAAACTCATTGCCGCACATTCCCATGAAAATCTTTGTGAACGACAAGCCACTGGAACTTCTTTCCTTGGCTGAGCTTGATTCGTCCAAGTCTTTTGAACACAGCTATCAGCAGGTGGATGATATTCCAGAAGATGTAGAGTGGGAGGGGGATGTCATTTTTTATGAGCCTAGTCAGGATTTGGTGATTCGATTGCTATACCTCATGCGAACCCGAAAGATGAAGCGGCTGGATTCGGTCACCTTGGTAACGGCAGCAAAAAAGGAACTTAAAACCTTCGTAAAGAGTCGATTTTTGATTGTGAAGGCGGCAGGTGGTGTGGTGACCAAAAAACAAAAGGTCTTGTTGATTCATCGGCTAGGGAAATGGGATTTTCCTAAAGGGAAATTTGATAAGGGAGAAACTCCTGAGCAATGTGCCAAACGAGAGGTGGAAGAGGAATGCAATGTAAAGGTTCGTCCAGGATCGCATTTCTGCACCACTTGGCATACCTACACCCAAAATCGACGAAGTATTCTGAAGAAAACCTATTGGTACCAAATGGCTTGCACCAATGACACGGGAATGAAGCCTCAGCAGGAAGAAGGGATTGATGATATTCGATGGTTTTCAGAGATCGAGGCCAAGACAGCCTTGATTGATTCGTATCCTTCCATGCGGTATCTATTTAAAAAATACCTAAAAAAACCTGGAATTTCTTAAAGCGAATAGGGAAGGAATTCACTTACATCACCGCCATAGCGATGTACTTCTCGAATTACGGTTGAGCTGATGGCTGCATACTGAGGGGAAGTAATCAAAAACACCGTATCCAGCTCTTCATTCAAAAAGCGATTCATTTGACTGATCGTATTCTCGTATTCAAAATCCGTGGTGTTGCGTAAGCCACGAATTAGGAATTGGGCATTGTATTTTTTTGCAAGTGTGGAAGTCAACTCATTGTATACCACTACTGATACTCTTGGCATATCGACATACACAGATTCAATTTTCTCCACCATCAATTCGATGTCGAAGTAGCGATTTTTCTTTGTGGAGTTGTAGCCTATCCCGATAATCACTTCGTCAAAAAGCATTAAACTTCTGAGCACAATGTCGTGATGCCCTTTGGTAAAGGGGTCAAAAGAACCGGGGAAAATGGCTATTTTTTTCATGATTAGACGTAATGCCAGAAGGATTCAAAAATCGCCGGTGATTTATCCAAGGACAGGCCAGGCCCATAATTCTGGTTGGCATGCGGGCGGAGCAATCTGAAATTTGTGAAGTAGGTTTTTCCCCATTCTTCTGTGATTTCATTTTTTGGGGTGGCTCCAAATAGAGTTACTCGAGCATGGTTTCGATCATGCTGCAGGGTTTCCATTAGAATCATCACGTATTTCAGGACGTCTTCTTTGGAATCTACCTCAAATTGGTTGAATACTGAAAGTTCTTGATCCGTAAAGCCAGCCAAATAACACTGTGAATCAAGTACGTTGACCCAAATTTCCTGTCCAATAAGGTTAAAACGTTCCTTGAATAAGTAGGAAAGGAAGGAACAAGATCCATGGTAGAACTTGAGTTCAGAAAATCGCTTGCTAAACTGCTGCTGTAATTTATCAGGAATGCAACTCAGCAATTGGATGTTGTTACTATCTACCCCAGTGTTGAAGAAATAGGGAGAGGAGGGAAGCTTTCCTGCCAGCTGCAAATACTCTTTTTCTTTTCCTTGTTGAAAAAATACCCCAGGCATCAAGGTGAAAAGTTCTTCGTGCACGTAGACCTTGGCCGGAATATCCAGTTTGGTCAGGGAGTCAGTCGCAAGAATATCTTCTAGTTTTTTCCAGCTAATTCGCTCATAGGAATGAATAGCGGTGATGCTTTGGTTTTTGTCCCTTGCAAAAATATGTAGGGAAGTGGGGTAAAGAAAAAGTGATAAGCTAGCTGTATGTTGAACAGCAAACTTATCACTCGTCTGTACCTTGAGGTTATTTTCCAAGATTCGTACCGGTTATTTCCAGTTACCCTCTGTAGAAGCGTCAGTTCTTGATCCTACGCGTAGTGCTTTTTCGTTGTTATTGGCTCTTCTTTCAGGATTGATTGGTGCTGGGTCGCGGATTTCAAATACACTAACCTTGTAACCACCAGTTTTTTCGATTTTGTCCGCAAAGAACTCGAACTGCTTTCCTCCAGAACCTGGAACTACTGGCAATAATTCAATTTTGAAGTCAGGGTGTTTGGCAACGCTGAACAAAGAGTCCATTACCGCAATTGAACCGATGGTGTCGTAAGAAACATTGATTTCTTCCGCTCCATAATCAAGAAGCTTGGTAGTTTCGGTACGCTCCACAATCCAAATGGTTCCTGTTTCAATGAATGTTTTCAAAGAATCCCAAGTGCCTGCATATTTTCCGTTGGAAGCCTGGAAGGCCAATTGGGCATCGCGAAGCATTTCAAGTTTTTCAATAGTCGCTGCTTCTAGCAAAGCAACTCTTTTTTCTTGTTCTACAACGTCATCTACACCTTTCCAAAGGAGGTAACCAAGGAAGGCAGCAACTGCAAAGAATACGAGTGAGAGAACTTTTGTTAGATTCATTTTGA
>CANGUK010000056.1 GCA_947457095.1 Cyclobacteriaceae bacterium | reverse complement strand
CCTTCCCTAAATGAATATCAGCTAGCAATAAAATCTGCAAGGAATCAATCCAAACTGCCTTTTCTGGCAATAGGGTTAACTTCAATCCCTTATAATCAAAAACTATTGATTCCATAGAAACTATTTATAATCACAGACGCACAAACAAAAACTTTCCTATTTAGTATTGTATAAAACTAAAACTAATGAAAAAAATATCCCTTATCTCCACGCTATTGTTACTTTTCCTTTTCACTTCAGTTCAAGTGAAAGCCCAATCTGAAAATGCAATCTTGGGCGTATGGTACAACACGGAAAAGACCGCTAAAGTTGAAATTTTGAAGAAAGGATCAGCTTTTATTGGTAAAATCGTGTGGTTGAAAGATCCAAATCCAGGAGGTAAACCTGCGGTAGATAAGGATAATCCCGAAACCAAACTTAAATCTCGTCCCTTAATGGGCTTAAATCTTTTAGAGGGATTGAAATTTGATTCTGGAATGTGGGAAGACGGGACCATCTACGATCCTAAAACAGGGAAAACCTATTCTTGCCAAGTGACCTTAAAATCCAAAGAAGTCCTTGAAGTAAAAGGATACATTGGATTTTCTTTGATTGGCCGGACTGTGGAGTGGACCAAGGCAAAACCCTAATTAGTAGGGTATAACACCTTAAATTATTCCTTGTAAAAGCTTTCAATTAGCTTAGAAAGCTGACCAAATTCAATCAAGAATGCATCATGTCCTGCGGTGGATACAATTTCACCGTAGCTTCCTGAAGTAACTGCTTGACTCAAAAATCTAGCTTCTTCAGCAAGAAACAGCAGGTCCGAATTGACACCTACAGCCAGTACCCGGGCTTGGATAGCAATCAATGCAGCTTCCACGCCTCCTCTTCCTCTGCCAATGTCATGGCTGTCCATGGCCTTGGTCAAGGTCCAATAGGAGAAAGCCTGAAATCGATTCGCTAGTTTAGCGCCTTGATACCTGAGGTAAGAAGCCGCTAAAAAACCGTCTAATTTTTCTTCTTTTTCTTGCTGCTTGGTATTGATGTCAGATGGGTTTCTGTAGCTGAGCATGGCAACTGCTCGGGCTGCTTCAAGCCCTTTCTTTCCGGCATCTTGGTGATTTTGCCCCCAGGTGCTGTCTGCAGCAATGGCCATACGTTGAGCTTCATTGAATCCGATAACCCAAGGAGAGGTTTTTGCTGTAGATGCAATGATGATGGCATGTTGAAGTTTTGTTCCAAGGATAAAAGCCCACTCCAAAGCCACTTGTCCGCCTAAAGATCCTCCAATAAGCGTATGAATTTTTTCAATCTTTAAATGCTGTCGAAGGATTTCCAGGCTTTGGGCTAGATCCCGTGTGCTCAGTGTTGGAAAAGTATAATAATAGGGGGTACCTGTCGCTGGATTTTCACTCAATGCATTGCTTGATCCATAGCCGCTGCCTAGCAGATTGGCACAGATGATGAAGTGCTCAGAGAAATTGTATATCGCTTTTTCTCCAACCAAGCCATTCCACCAATCAGCTACCTGTGCATCACCAGTAAGTGCATGCACCGCCCAGATGACATTGGATTGATCTTCGTTCAGCTCTCCGTATGTAGTATAGGAAATAGTATACTGTTCTAAAATCTCACCAGATTCTAAAATAAGCGCTTGATTTGATGTGAAAATTCCTGTTTGCATTGAAAAAGAAATACAAGTCATCGGAAAAGTAAGGATTCCGATGATAAGAAAATCAAACTTAGGTCAACTTATTTTCCAAAGATTACTGAACAAAAACTGTTTTACAATTGCCCTTCAGCATACCTGAAAATGGGATGAATAGCTTCGAAGTCAGGCTTTATTGTGGTGAGTTCCTTCACCAATCCATTGGTAAGACCATAAACCCATCCATGAATTTCTGGTGATTTTCGATCTTGCCAAGATTTTTGGATTATAGATGTTTTGATCAAATCCTGACATTGTTCCAATACATTCAGTTCTACAAGACGGTTGACGCGATCCTTATGTTCGGAAATGGCATCAATCTCTGCTTGATAAATCTTATAGACTTCTTTAATATTTCGAAGCCATTTGTTGATAAGCCCAAAGCTTTTGTTTCCTAGGGCTGCTTCAATTCCTCCACAGCCGTAATGCCCACAGACAATGATGTGATCTACTTCCAATACTTTTACAGCATACTGAAGAACAGACAATAGATTCAAGTCAGTATGAACAACCATGTTGGCGATATTTCGATGAACAAAAACTTCACCTGGATCTGTTCCGGTAATTTCATTAGCAGGAACACGGCTATCCGAACACCCAATCCAAAGAAATTTAGGTTTTTGCTGGTGTGCCAATCGATTGAAAAAATCTTTATCCATCTGAAGTTTTTCTTCAGACCAGGCTTTGTTTTGGAGCAATAACTTTTCGTAGGGATTCATTCGCTTTCTTTTAGATGATTTGAGTAACCTTCAATTGATAAGGTTATATTTTTTGATTCAACAGTAGCTATAAAGTCGTTTAATACTTCTTGAATATCGTGATCAATAAAACGAGCCATTGAAGCATTGAGGACCACATTACTTCCTTCTGGGATTTGACTCAACTCTTTGATTAATGGAGCTTTATTTAAAAATGAAACATCCTTCTGAAGCTTGACCAAGTAATTGCCTTTCCGTTCGGTAACCAAAACTGCACGATGGAAATTGGTTTTGATTACAAAGAATAATCCTACCACCATCCCGATTCCAATGCCTACAAGTAAATCCGTAAGCAAAATAGAGATGACCGTAACAAGAAAAGGTAAAAACTGATCCCAACCTTTTTTATACTCATTTAAAAAAATAGAAGGTTTGGCAAGTTTATAACCAACGACAAGAAGAACCGCTGCCAATCCACTTAATGGAATTTGATTTAAAAGTCCAGGAATTGTAAGGACCAAGGCCAACAATAAAAATCCATGGAAGATAGTGGACCACTTCGTACGGGCTCCTGATTCAATGTTTGCAGAAGTTCGTACAATTACTGCAGTGACTGGAAGACCTCCAATCAATCCAGATAGGGTATTACCTATACCTTGTGCAACTAATTCTCTGTTGGTAGGTGTGGTTCGTTTTAATGGATCCATTTTATCTCCTGCTTCAATCGAAAGTAAGGTTTCAATACTTCCAATTACGGCAAGAGTTACGGCCACAATCCAAAAATTTGATGTGTTGATTAAATTAAAATCAGGGAAGGTAATTAATCCTGACAGCTCATTCCAAGCAGAAAAAGTGGGGAGAATTACCAAGTGCTCATTGTCCAATACCCATTCTGGTTTGAAACTCTTGTACATTGAATTGATCCCAATGCTAGATAGGACTGCCCACAAAGCTCCTGGAACTAGACCCAGTATTGGATTTCTTTTAATGGCAGGACGTTCAAAAAGTAGAATCAATCCCAACGCGGTTAAGACAATTGGTATGGCCCCTGGACTGAAATACAGTAGTGCATAATAAATCTCTGAGAAAGTATTGTGTTGATCAGCTTGTGCAAATGCAAAATCTCCTAAGAAATCCTTGTCATAGCCTAAGGCATGTGGGATTTGCTTCAGCACCAAAATTATCCCTATGGCTGTTAGCATGCCTTTTATTACTGCATTCGGAAAATAATATCCGAGAACACCTGCTTTTGCAAGCCCCAAGAAAAATTGAATAATTCCAGCAGCTAATAAGGCCCCAAGAAACAAAGGAAAAGTACCTAAACTTGAAATCGAGTCTAAAACAATTACGGTTAAACCCGCAGCAGGACCACTTACAGCGACAGCCGACTTGGAAAAGCCACCTACTACTACTCCTCCAATAATTCCAGCGATTAAGCCAGCCATCGGAGGCGCGCCACTTGCAATTGCAATACCCAAACAGAGTGGAAGTGCAACTAAAAAAACAACTAAACTGGACCTAAAATCACTAGAGAGGTGTTTACCAATCCTATTTTCCATAAAAAGTTTATCTGAAAGAATTACTTACTATAAATTTTTATTCTGTATTAGCTAAACTCAATTTATGCAAAACAGTTTGGATTTAGAAATTAGAATGTAAAATTTAAAAGCGATGCAACAGCCTGATCCATTTTTTGAAAATCAAATTTAGAACGGGCTTGGTCTAATTTGGATTGAATCTCTGGGAGACATAAGTTTCCGATACTTCCCTCATGCGTATGAACTACCTTCTTTTGGTTGGGTTCAAAGCGATTGGATTCAATATCTTTACCTACTTGCTTGTAAGCATCTCGGAATGGAACACCTTGAAGCACCAATTCATTGACCACTTCCACTGAAAATAGATGTACGTAAAAAGGATCGTCCAAGATATTTTTTCGTACCTGGATGGATTGTAACATAAACTTGCTCATTTGAAGGCAAGATCTAAGTGTACTTAGCGCCGGAAAAATCTCCTCCTTAAGCAACTGCATATCTCGATGGTAGCCTGTTGTTAGGTTACTTAAAAGTAGTCCAATGGTGGATGGAAGGCCTTGAATTTGATTTGTTTTGGCACGGATCAATTCAAATACATCGGGATTTTTTTTGTGTGGCATGATACTGCTTCCCGTTGTTAGGTCATCTGGAAAAGAGATAAAGGCAAAATGCTGGTTGCAAAATAAGCATACATCCGAAGACAGTTTATTTAAGGTACCCGCCATACCTGCGAGTGCAAAAGCAAGGGTTCGCTCTGTCTTCCCTCTGCTATTTTGAGCATTAATCACATTGTGATGTAAGTCTCCAAATCCCAACAACTGGGTAGTCATCGTGCGATTTAGTGGGAAGCTTGACCCATAACCGGCAGCTGATCCCAAAGGATTTTTGTTGCTCAAATCAAAAGCAACTTGAAGTAAAGCCAAATCCTCACTTAAACTTTCTGCAAATGAACCAAACCATAATCCAAAGGAGGAAGGCATGGCCAATTGAGTATGCGTATAGCCGGGCATCAAATCCTGCTTGTGGGTCTCTGCCAACTGAATAAGTTGCTCTGCCAAGGTACTCGCCTCATCAACTAACTCCCGAATGGCATCCCGATAAAACAGCTTTAAATCCACCAAAACCTGATCATTTCGGCTTCTTCCACTGTGAAGTTTTTTGCCAACATCCCCATAGCGCTTAGTTAGGAGCAGTTCTACTTGAGAATGAACATCTTCGACTCCGGGTTCAATGATAAATTTTCCCTGCTCGATCTCTACGTAAATCTCTTTTAGCCCTTGTTGAAGTAAGGCATTCTCTTCCTTTGTCACTAACCCAATACTCGCCAGCATGGTGGCGTGGGCCATAGAACCTAGCACATCATAGGGAGCCAAAAGGATGTCAAATTCGGGATCTCTACCTACGGTAAATTGTTCTACTTCTAGTTTGCTTGCAGTAGCTTTTTGCCAAAGTTTCATAGCGTAAGTTAGGTATCTAGAGAATGACTAGCATACGTTTCTAAAATAGAAATGTAGCTAGCAATGCCATCCTGAATTTCGTGAATGTAAATAAACTCATCTGCTGTATGTGACCGTGCAGAATCCCCAGGTCCAATTTTTGCCGAAGGATAGGGTATCAAAGCTTGATCTGATAGGGTAGGGCTTCCAAAAGATTCGATACCCAAATTTTTTCCTACGGCATGCAAGGCATGCCCTTCTGGCAAGCAAGAGGATCGCAAACGCATGGATCGTGGAACCAAATCCGCAACTAGTACAGCTTTCAATTCTTCCAAAACCTCCTCATGTGTGTACATTTCATTGACACGCACATCCAAGACGTACCGACAAAGTTCGGGCACCATATTGTGTTGATCGCCAGCATGGATCACTGTGCAGGACACTTTGGTAGGACCGAGAAAAGAGGATATTCTATCAAAATTGAAGTTTTTGACTTTTTCTAAATCAGCTAAGGCCAAATAAATTGCATTTATTCCTTCTTCCCGTGCAGCATGTCCTGCCTTACCGGTTACCGAACCATCGATGACTAGCAATCCTTTTTCTGCGATCGCTAATTGGAGCTGAGTAGGTTCTCCCACCAAAACGAGTTCAGCTGGTGGAAGAATATCGAGTAGACTACTGATTCCATTGGTTCCGGATATTTCCTCTTCTGCCGAGGCTACAAGTAGCAAATTGAAGGGTAAATCTTTTCCAATAAAGTAACAGAACGTAGCGATCATCGCAACCAATGGACCTCCAGCGTCATTGGAACCCAATCCGAAAAGCTTTCCCTCTTTTTCTATTGGAGAGAATGGATCCTGTGTATAGCCCGTATTTGGCTTCACCGTATCGTGGTGAGAATTGAGCCATAGGGTTGGAAGCGCTGGCTGAAAAGGAGAGGCAAATGCCCATACATTGTTACCCTGTCGCTGAGGACTTGCTCCTTTATTAATTAAAAATTGTTGGATTACTTCAGCAGTTCCCTCTTCCTCCTTGGAAAAGGATGAAATAGCGATCAGCTGCTTGAGAAGCGTTATGGCTTCGGATTTGAGCGCTTCCATCAATACAAATCGTATCGTTGTCGTTCAATAATGGTACCTGCTTTTTTGCCTTTGATAGCCATAAGCAAGTTTTCCGCTTTACCTATCCAAACACGCTGCACCCCTTGTTTTAAGGCTTCAAAGGCATTGTCCAACTTTGGAATCATACCTGAATGAATCAAATTTTCCTTTCGAAGCTCCTTATAAATGTCCTCGTTAATTAAAGGAATAATGGATTGTTCATTTTTTTCATCTACCAATACACCTGCTTTATTGAAGCAAAAATACAAATCCACATGGTGGTCAAGAGCCAATCCTGTGGCAAGAGCAGAGGCTATGGAATCTGCATTTGTATTGAGTAGCTGTCCTTTTTGGTCATGGGTAATCGCATTGATGACTGGAAGTAGGCCTATCTGCAATAATTGCTGGATGAGCTCGGTATTGATTTCTTGGATATCACCTACAAATCCATAATCGATGTCTTTAACTGGTCGCTTGATGGATCGAATTAGGTTTCCATCTGCTCCAGTCAGTCCCAATGCATTTACTTTCAATGCTTGAAGTTTGGCTACCACGGTTTTGTTGATCAAGCCCGCATAGACCATGGTTACAATTTCCAAGGTGTCTTTGTCTGTGATGCGACGTCCATCCACCATTTCGGGCATGATACCCATACTTTCACCAAATCGAGAAGCCATCACACCACCCCCATGAACCAAGATTTTGTGTCCTGGAACCTTGGCAAAAATGCTCAAAAACTCATCCAGCTTCTCTGGATAGTCAATTACATTTCCTCCGATTTTGATGATAGAGATTTTCATAGGTTTCTCAAATTAAAAAAAATTAACCGAGAAGTTTACTAAGAACCGCCTGCGCTGCAAAGATTCGATTGTAGGCCTGCTGCTGCACCAAGGAGCGAGGACCATCCAAAATCTCATCGGAGAGCTCTACATTTCGACGGACCGGCAAGCAGTGCATGACTTTGGCTTCTGGGGAATTCTTCAAATGTGCTTCAGTGAGCATCCATCGCTCATCCGTACACAAGATCTTACCGTATTCATTGAATGCTGACCAATTTTTAACATACACAAAATCAGCATTTTGTAGGGCTTCACTTTGATCATTGGTTATTATTGATCCCTGAGTAAATTCAGGATCCAATTCATATCCATCAGGATGGCAAATGGTCAGATCATGCCCCATTCCCAAGGTCCATTCGGCAAAGCTATTGGCTACAGCATGGGGGATGGCCTTGATATGTGGAGCCCAGGTGAGCACTACTTTGGGTCTTTTATTGCCTTTGGTCAATTCTTGAATGGTGAGTTGGTCAGCCAAACTTTGAAGTGGATGACGGATTGCAGATTCCAAACTGACAACAGGTATTCCGCTGTACTTGATAAATTGATGGAGAACGAAGTCAGTGACATCTTCCTCCTTTTGCGTTAATGAAGGAAAGGCACGGAGGGCCAAAACATCAAAATAGGAACCCAATACCCCTGCAGCGTCTTTGATATGCTCTACGGTAATCTTGTTCATGATAGCGCCTTCCTGCATTTCAAGTGCCCATCCTTCCTTATCCATATTGAGTACAATGGCTTCCATCCCAAGCTGCTGAGCTGCAATCTGAGTAGATACGCGGGTACGGAGGGAGGGATTCAAAAAAATACAGCCTATCCTTTTTCCTTCACCTTTGCTAGCATGAAGTTGAGGATTTGCTTTGTAAGCTGCTGCAAGTTCCAGTAATTCTTGCCCTAGTTCTTTGGATTCAAATTGGGTAAAATGATTCATAGTAGGAAGAATTTAATGGGTTTCGCTAGTTAAAATTTCCTTTAAAGCGACTACAAACGAATGTAGTTGATTCCATTCTATGGTCAAAGGAGGGAGGAGTCGGATCGTTTCTTTACCAGCTGCCGAACCAGTAAACATCTTGTATTTGGATACCAAAAGTGAACGAATGGGTCCTGCGTCTTGGTTGAGGTCTAATCCGATCATCAAGCCTTTGCCGCGTACTGCCATCACTCCAGGTATAGTTCGGAGTTCGGCCATCAGGCGATCTCCCAATTCCAACGCCTTCTGGTGTAATCTTTCTGCCTCAATTACTTCAAGGACGGCAAGACCTGCAGCACAAGCCAGGTGATTACCTCCAAAAGTGGTGCCTAGCAATCCATAGCTTGCTTTAAACGCTTCTGAAAGCAATAGTCCACCGATTGGAAATCCATTTCCCATGCCTTTGGCGATGGTAATCAGATCAGGATAAAGTCCATCTACCCACTGATGTGCAAAAAATCGACCTGTTCGACCGTAGCCAGATTGTACCTCGTCTAGGATGAGTTTTGCCTCGTATTTTTTTGCTAATCGTGAAAGGCCTACTAAAAAATCAGGATTAGGCACTTGAATTCCTCCAACACCTTGGATTCCTTCCACAATGATACCTGCAATAGCATTCGAAGAAAGGACTTTTTCGACCGCATCGAGGTCACCAAAAGGAAGAATATGGAAATCATCACGAGCATTGCAGGGAGCCACCAATTTAGGATTGTCTGTTAAGGCTACTGCTGCAGAAGTACGGCCATGAAAGGAACCTGAAAATGCTATAAATCCAGGTTTCTTGGTTACAAATGAGGCCATTTTCAAGGCATTCTCATTGGCCTCGGCACCAGAATTGACTAAGAAAAGCTGATAGCTATGCAAGCAGGATAGTTTTGCCAATTTATCTGCCAATTCCTGTTGCAATGGAATCTGTATGGAATTGGAATAAAACCCCAACTGCTTCACCTGCTCGCTGATGCGCTCCACATAATGTGGGTGACTATGTCCAATAGAGATTACGGCATGACCTCCATACAAATCCAAATATTCCTGTCCCTGCTCGTCCCACAAGCGGCATCCATCGGCTTTCACAAGGGTTACTGGAATCAGGGGATAGACGTCGAATAAATTCATCAGCTAGGATCTAAATGAGTGATTTTTGGAATTGGATTAGTTTAGAATGCGATTGATTTTAGGTTCAAACCCATTTTCTCATCCAAGCCAAAGGCAAGGTTAAAGTTTTGAACAGCCTGTCCAGAAGCGCCTTTAAGTAGGTTGTCTAAGGCTGCATAAACCACCAATTGTCCTTTTTCAACTTGAAGATGGAGAATGCATTTGTTCGTATTGACGACCTGCTTTAAATCGAGTTCCTGACTAGAAATGTGTGTGAACGCAGATCCAGCATAAAACTGGCTATAGGCTTCCAGTGCTTCTTCCTGTGTTCCGCTAAAGGGGAAATAGGCTGTAATCCAGATACCTCTTGTGAAATTACCTCGATAAGGAACAAAAAGGATTTCCGACTGATTCCCTGGATTCAACTGCTGGAAAGTTTGGTTGATTTCTTTCAGGTGCTGGTGGGTAAAAAGCTTATACACCGATACATTTCCTGTTCTATAGCTGAAATGAGAGGTAGCAGAAAGACTTTTTCCAGCACCTGTAGAACCGGTAATGCCGGTAACATGGACTGGGGATTGAACCCAACCTTGCTTTATTGCGGGAGCCAATGCCAATTGGATGCCGGTAGCGAAGCAACCTGGGTTAGCGATTCGTTTTGCTGTGCGCAACTTTTTGGCATTAACTTCAGGTAGGCCATACACAAAACTTGCAGATTCGTCTCGGAAATCAGTAGATAAGTCGATCAAAACCGTAGATTCTGGAAAGGAATGACTTCCAAGGAAAGATGCTGCCTCTCCATGAGGAAGACATAAAAAAACAGCATCCAAACCGGAATTTGGTACTGTATCTGTAAATCGGAGGTCACAATCACCCAATAAATCCCCATGTACTTCATCCACTCGTTTGCCTTTTTGGCTCGAAGAATGAAGGCAAACTAGTTCGCAGGCAGGATGATGGACAAGAAGTCGAACAAGTTCGGCTCCAGTGTAGCCAGCGGCCCCGATGACGGCTGTTTTTAACTTATTCATTTGAGTTTTTCACCTTGTGGAAGATAGCGGTTTGGTTTCCCAAAATTCGCGTAAAGCCTTTTACGTCCTCTCCCGTGTAGCCTTTATTCATTTCACCATAGGAACCGAATTTGGCGGACATGAGGTCATGATCGGATGTAATTCCAAGTAAAGTAAACCGGTAAGGCTGCAGCAGTATACGAACTTCTCCCGAAACCTGTTCCTGTGTGCTCTCAAGAAAAGTTTCAAAATTTCGCATCACTGGGTCCAAGAAATGGCCTTCGTGGAGATGATTGCCATAAAACTCGGCTACCTGCTTTTTCCAATAGGCCTGCCACTTGGTCAAGGTGTGCTTCTCAAGCAATTGATGCGCTTTGATTATAATCAATGGAGCAGCTGCTTCAAAACCTACACGACCTTTGATTCCAATGATGGTGTCGCCTACATGGATATCTCTTCCGATGCCGTATGGTGCCGCTAAAGATTGCAGTTTCAAAATAGCATCGACTGAACTGGAATAGGATACTCCATCAATACCTTTGATCTGACCTTGAACGAAAGTCAATTTTACTTCTTTTGGCTCATTCTCGGTCACAGGAGTAGGCCAGGCTGATTCTGGAAGGAAATCCGAAGAGGTAAGTGTTTCTTTACCGCCAACAGAGGTGCCCCAAATTCCTTTATTTACTGAATAGGCTGCTTTCTCAAAATTCATGGATACTCCATGCTTTTTGAGGTAGTCAATTTCCTCCTGTCGGCTAAGCTTGAGATCACGAATTGGAGTGATGATTTCAACTTCGGGAGCAAGGATTTGAAAAATCATGTCAAATCGAACCTGGTCATTGCCTGCACCTGTGGAGCCATGTGCTACGGCTTGTGCACCAATTGAAATGGCATATTCTGCTATGGATTTTGCTTGTACAATCCGCTCTGCGGAAACTGATAGCGGATAAGTATCATTTTTGAGTACATTTCCATAAACTAGGTAGCGGATCACTGACTGGTAATAGTCCTGAACTACATCTAGAATCCGAAATGAGGCAACGCCCAAAGCATGTGCGCGCTGCTCTATGTCCTGCAATTCTTGAGCAGAGAATCCACCCGTGTTGACCAGTACGGCATGAACTTCATGTCCCAAATCCTTGGAAAGGTGAAGTGCACAAAAAGTGGTATCTAATCCACCGCTATAGGCTAAAACTACTTTTTTCATAAGGTCAACTGGTAAATCAGAATTAATAAAGTATAGAAAGCTGGAGGTTTTTGGTTCCTTAATCCGCCTTTATTTCTTTGAATTTGGATCATAGAGCATGGCTGTACACAAGCAATTTTGTCTCTTTTTTGACATCAGAATTTCAAAATTGACACAGCTTTGACATCCTTTCCAAAACTCTTCGTCATCGGTTAATGCAGCATAGGAAACAGGTACATAGCCTAGTTCTGAATTGATTTTCATCACCGCAGCACCTGTAGTTAATCCAAAGATTTTTGATTCTGGAAACTTCACTTGGCTCAGTTTGAAAACCTCTTGCTTGATTTTTCTCGCCAAACCATACTGTCTGTATTGAGGAGCTACGATTAGGCCAGAATTGGCTACAAACTTGCCGTGTCCCCAAGCTTCAATATAGCAGAATCCAGCCCAGTTTCCTTCACTAGTCAATGCAATGACGGCTTTGCCTTCATCCATTTTAGCTTCCAAGTAAGCTGGACTTCTTTTTGCAATACCCGTACCTCTCGCCTTGGCAGAGTCTTCCATCTCTGCTGCGATTTGGTGGGCATAAACTTTATGTGTGCTTTCGGCTACTTGAATAAGGAAAGTTGGTTCTTCCATTGCTTAGTTTTTTAATTGCATTCCCGTTATGGTTGCTGCAAGTAAATTGATGTAGATAGGATAGGGGTGCGCTAGTGGTGCTTTCCACATAGGAATGCATGATGAATCAAGGGTTAAACCCTAAGGGACTGCCTCAAGCGTGCAGCCAAAAAAGTAGAGGACACCAAAGTACATCCTGCCTTTGTCGAAGACAACAGTAGAAAAGAGGCGATGCGCGTTTGATTTTCCATAATTTGAGGGTGCAAATGTTGTATCTCCTGCAATGAATTGCAAGTGTTTATTTCAAAAAGTTATACAAAACCCTAATTTTTTTAGCAATTCATAAAAAAAGGGGGCTAATCCACTAGATCTTAGCCCCCTTTTTCAATTTTTCTGGAATTTATTGTGCCATTTCTTTCAATGCTGCTACCAGCACATCGCAGTCCGCAGTGCTGGTGTAAATGTTTGGACTTACACGTACCCCTTGAACTCCTGCTCCATCGATAGGAGCAGTAAATATCTTGTATTTGTCCATCAGTATTTTCCCCATATCTGTGGGACTGTACTTTTCTACCCAAACATTTCCAATACCGCAGCATCGAGCAGGATCCTCTGGCGTATTTACACGGATGCCAGGGACATTTCTTACTTGATCTGACCAATACTTTTGGATAAACCGAAGTCGATCTTCCTTCCGTTTGGAACCTATTTTCTCTTGAAAAGCAATGGAGTCCAAGACAGTCAAATCTGTAGCGACGGGATGGGTGCCAATGTGGTTTAGGTAGGCAATGCTTGTCAAATTCAAGTTACCTGGTGCCAGAAGTGGTTGAATTTTAGAAATCTTATCTTTTTTCACGTAAAGCAAGCCGGCTCCTAGGGGAACACTTAGCCACTTATGCAAACTGGATCCATAATAATCGCAATCCAGATCTTTCATACTAAAGGTAAAATGACCTACTGCATGTGCACCGTCCAGCATGATTTCTACACCTTGGGCATGCGCCATGTCGGCAATTTTCCGAACGGGAAGGATATGACCCGTGATATTGACGATATGGGGCACCATCAGCAGCTTGGTCTTTGGCGTGATTGCCTTTCTATAGACTTCTACTACCTCTTCATCCGATTTGGGATGCATGGGAATGTCCACTTTCACAGTTTTGATTCCCCATCGCTTGGATGCCAATTCAAACATGGTTTGCATGGTACCGTAGTCCTGGTTGGCAAAGACCGCCTCATCACCGGCCTGCCAAGGGTAACCTGAAATAATCAGATCCAAGGACTCGGTGGTATTTCGAGTTAATACCACCTCTTCGGGCGAAGCACCTACCAACGTGGCTAGTGCCGCAGCAGATTTAGCTTTATTTTCAAATTGAACCCCACGCATGTAATGTGAGGCTTGGTAGTTGATCTCTCGGATATGGGTAATGTATTTTTCAAGTAGTTCCTGCGGAAGGAAGCAATAGTACCCATTCTCAAAATTGAGGTAATCGGGTTTGAGTCGGTAACCCGCCCGCAACTGATCCCAAATATCTTCACTCGACCAATCCAAGGCATCGAAATCAAAGGCTTTCAGTTCAGAGGGAAGTAAGGACCCTCCAAGGCCTAGGGCAGCAAAATATTTTAAAAAGGAACGTTTTTTCATGAGGCTGGAATTAAAGGAGGTAGGAAAGTAACCAAACTATGAGTAAAAAGATAGCCATTCCTGTAATCCAAGGTGCCCGTTTTGGAAATTCAAACTGGCAGATCGGGCAAATGGAAAGCGAATTTTCGACTTCCATGGCGCAGGATGGGCATTCTTTTGTTTTCACTAATTTTGGGAACTCTTTGTGACTGATGCTGTTTAACACATGAAGAAACAAAAAATCAGATGAAAATTGAAATTTGGTCCGATATCGCATGCCCTTTTTGCTACATCGGCAAGCGGAAACTGGAAAAAGCCATTCAAAAATTACCGGATTCCTCCTCGATACAAATTGAATGGAAGAGTTTCCAGCTGAATCCTGACTTACAAACCAATGAAAATCAGAATACCCTGACCTATTTATCGCAAACGAAGGGATGGACCCTAGCCCAAACCAAGCAAATGACTGCGCAAGTCGCTGCCATGGGTAGGGAGGAAGGCTTGAATTTTGATTTTGAGCATACTATTGTGGCCAATACCAAACAGGCCCATCGACTGCTTCACTTTGCAAAAGAAAAGGGCAAGCAAAACGAGTTGAAGGAACGCTTGTTTCAAGCCTATTTTGAGGAAGGTAAAAATATCGATCAACAGGAAACCTTGGTTCATTGTGCAGAGGCGGTAGGATTGGATAGGGAAGAAGCAAAGCAGGTGTTGGATTCGGCTAGTTTTGATCCAGAAATCGACCAGGATGTGTATGAATCCAGGTTGATAGGGGTTCAAGGTGTCCCTTTCTTTGTATTTGACCGGAAGTACGGCATTTCTGGAGCACAGCCAGATGAGGTCTTTGACCAAACCTTGCAGCAAGCCTTGGATGAAGTCAAGTGAGGGCTGACTACTTTCTTTACTTCAAAAAATAGACGTAAGCTGTGTCGCTTTCAGTTTTGGAACTTGCAAATTCAAATAAACATGGCACCTGATTTCGTAATTGAAGAATTCCTTTAACGTAATTTATAGGGTAGAATAATCTTTAATTCTTTTATTTTCACCTTATAATCCTTGGTACAAGGAAAACAACAAATGAAAGAATATTTTGCACTTCAATTTAATATGATAAATCGCCGATTTCGGGATGGTGGAGTTGTGCCAATATTCGCCTATTTCATTTTTGCAATAGGTTTTTATCTTCTCTCAAATTTTCTATTCAAAACGACGGAATTCGCAGTATATCTATATCCTTTTCTCTACATAAACCTTATTGGAAGACTTTCAGAAACGCAGCGATGTGAATTTTTAACTATTTGTTTTGGAGATAACCAATTTAAAAAAATTAGAATAGCCGAAAATCTAATTTTTACCATCCCATTTGTGTCATTTTTACTTTACAAGCAACTCATTATTCCCATCTTATTCATTTTACTTGTATCACTAATTTTAGCGCTTTTAAACTTCCGAACTAAATTCAATTACACCATTTATTCCCCTTTTTCAAAAAGGCCATTTGAATTTACAACTGGGTTTAGAAATACTTTCCCTTTACTTATTTTAGCGTATGTACTTGTAATTATTGCCGCGAGCGTAAATAACTTCAATTTAGGCATATTCTCATTGATGATTGTTTTTGGCTCCTCATTTAGTTTTTATTTATCTACAGAAAACGAATACTTTGTTTGGAGCTACAATCTCAATCCGAGAAACTTCTTAATTAATAAAATAAAAACAGCACTCCTTTATTCCGCGGCACTCACAATTCCAATAGTGGTATTACTTTCATTCTACTTCCAACAAAATATAGGCCTCCTCTTCATCTTCTTACTGATTGGTTGGGGTTGGGTGATTTGCGGCATAGTGACCAAGTATTCCTCTTACCCAAATGAAATAAATATTCCCAATGGCATGCTTCTAGCGCTATGCTTAACGCTCCCTCCAATGCTTGTAATTTTAACTCCCATCTTATTTTATAAAGCCGAAAAACGTCTTGAAAACATATTGAAATGATAACAATTCAAGGTTTAACGATGAGTTATGGAAATCATTCCATACTAAAAAATATCAATATCGAATTTGATGAAGGAAAAGTTTATGGAATTGTAGGTAAAAATGGTGCTGGAAAAACATCTCTTTTCCGGTGTATTGCAGGATTAGAAAAATATGACGGGATTATAAATTCTAGCCACTATCCAATAAAAAATCATCTTGGTTTATTACCTACAGAGCCGTTCTTTTTTGAAAAAATTACAGGGAAAGAGTATATCCAATTGCTTTGTAATGCGCGGAAGAAACCTATAAATGATATTGAAAGAAATAACGTCTTTGACTTACCCTTAAATCAATATGCAACTACATATTCGACAGGGATGAAGAAGAAGTTAGCATTAACAGCCATTTTATTGCAACGAAATGAATACTTTATACTTGACGAGCCATTTAACGGAGTTGACATAGAAAGTAACATCCTCTTAACAGAGATTATTCATACCTTAAAAAAGTTAGGAAAGACCATTGTTATATCATCTCATATTTTCTCCACCCTAAGTGATACCTGTGACGAAATCAATTTGCTAAATGAAGGAAGTATTATAAAATCAGTGCAAAGAGAAGACTTTCAATTGCTGGAAAAGGAAATGAAACAAATGACCGTTGGAAATAGAATTGAAAAATTAGGTCTTCTTTAAAATCTAAGCCAAAAAATGGCTTTGGGCTGCAACTTTACCTTAAACCTGTGATTAAAAAGTATAAAAAGTTTCAAACACAAATAACATCCATTTAAAGAACTTTAAGATGGTTTTAAACGAAAAAAGAGGTCATTTGGACCTCTTTTTTCGTTTTGATCCCATTCTTGGGCTTCCCGATTTCACTGCTTTTTTACCAAACTCCTCTGCTTTTCATTTTCAGTGTATAGACCGCATCCATGGCGGTGATGAACAGGACATTACGAGTTAACGTACCAAAGGTGACATTGGCTGTCCAATCTTCAGGAACAGGGATATGGGCGATTTTCTCTCCATTTCGATCAAAAACAGTCACTCCTTTGCCTGTCAAGTAGACATTACCTTTGTCATCGATGGTCATTCCATCCGATCCCATCTCACAAAACAAAGTTTTATTGGTCAAGTATCCATCGGCCTGAATATCATACTTCCAGGTTTTGGAAGCCCCAATATCTGCCACAAACAGATGCTTTCCATCTGGCGTACCGATAATCCCGTTGGG
>CANGUK010000055.1 GCA_947457095.1 Cyclobacteriaceae bacterium | reverse complement strand
TTGAAGGATTCTGGACTCTATTTTTTTTTACTTAAAAACGATAGAAAATTACCTTTTTCCCATAAATTTCGAATAATTGGATTGGATTCACTTTAATTCAAAAACCATCTTAACTATTTTACAAAATTAGCCTATGAAAAATTTTACCAGAAAAATCTGGAGTTCAGTGCTTTCAGCGGTATTATTCCTTGCTTTAGGAACTTCCGTAGCATTGGCTCAGACTACCATCTCCGGTACCGTAACGGATGCGGACACTAAGGAAACGTTGGTAGGGGTAAACATCCTCGTGAAAGGAAAAGTAATTGGAACAATTACTGACCTATCCGGTAAGTTTACTTTGAATGTTAACCAAGAACCTCCATTTACTTTGGTGTTCTCCATGGTTGGTTTCGGATCTAAAGAAGTAGAAGTAACAGGAGGAATTTCCAACCTATCGGTTGAACTAGCCGAAGCTACTATTTTAGGACAAGAAGTCGTGGTATCGGCATCTCGTGTAGAAGAAAGCATCCTTAAATCTCCAGTTTCTGTTGAAAAAATGGACATCATCGCAATTCGCGATGTGCCTCAAGCGAGTTTCTACGACGCTTTAAACAACATGAAAGGTGTAGAAATGAGCACCCAGTCTTTGACCTTTAAATCATTCAACACCAGAGGTTTTAACGCCAATGGTAACGTGAGAACGGTTCAAATGATTGATGGTATGGACAACCAAGCTCCTGGTCTTAACTTCTCAGTAGGTAACATTGTAGGTATCTCTGAATTGGATTTGGAAAGCGTTGAATTGCTTCCAGGTGCAGCTTCTGCTCTTTATGGTCCAAATGCTATCAACGGTATCCTTTTGATGAACTCAAAAAATCCATTCCAATACCAAGGTCTTTCTGCAAATGTAAGAACTGGTTTAATGGATCAGCAAGACAGAACAACTCCTGGAACTGGTTTCTATGATTTCAGTGCTAGATATGCTAAGGCAATCAATGATAAGCTTGCATTCAAAGTGAATGTCCAGTACTTAAAGGCCGATGACTGGCAAGCAAATGATTTCAGAGATCAATCTTTGTTGAATGGCTCTCGAATCAATAGAGGTGATCGTATCACCAACCCAGGTTACAATGGTGTAAACATCTATGGTGATGAAACCAACGTTAACATGAACTCTATTGCTCAGAGCATGGTTAGTGCTGGTGCTTTACCTGCTGCTCTCCTTCCATTGATTCCTCAGACTTTCGTATCCAGAACTGGTTACAGAGAATCTGATTTGGCTGATTATGGCACTAAATCTTTGAAATTGAATGCAGCCTTGCATTACAGAATCAATGATCGTGTAGAAGCAATCATCCAAGGTAATTATGGATTCGGAACTACAGTATATACTGGTGCAGATCGTTACTCAATTGCCAACTTCAAGTTGGGTCAGTACAAAGCTGAATTAAAAGGCGCCAACTGGTTCTTGAGAGGTTATACTACTCAGGAGCGTTCAGGTGATGCTTTTGCAGTAGGTATTGCTGCGCAAGGAATCAACGAGGCTTGGAAGCCAAGCAGCACCTGGTTCCCTCAATATGTAGGTGCATATGCACAAGCTGCAGCTAGAGGACTTGGCGCCGCCATGGCTCACGATGCTGCAAGAGCATTTGCTGATCAAGGTAGATTGTTGCCTGGAACAGCTGCATTTGATGCTGCAAAAACAGCAGTAACAAGCCGTCCAATTCCAGGTAATGCTCAAGGTGTAGGTGCTAAGTTTGTGGATAAAACCAACTTGTACCATGTAGAAGGTTCTTACCAGTTTACAAACATCAAATGGGCTGACTTCGTAGTGGGTGCCAACTTCAGAACTTACCAGCTAAACTCTGACAAAACCCTTTTTGCAACTGACGAAAACGGGGATGAGTTTACTATTAGAGAGCATGGCGCTTATGTTCAAGGTGCGAAGTCATTGTTCAATGATAAGTTTAGATTGACTGCTTCTGCTCGTTACGATAAGAACGAAAACTTCAAAGGACAATTGTCCCCACGTGTATCTGGTGTGTACTCCGCAGGAACTCACAATTTCAGAGCTTCTTACCAGACTGGTTTCCGTTTGCCGACTACACAAGATCAATACATTGACCTTGTAACTCCACAAGCTAGATTGATTGGTGGTCTTCCACTTTTCAGAAATAAGTACAACTTCTCTGGTAACCCAGTTTATTCACTAGCTACAGTTACCAGCTTTGGTGGTGCAGTATTGGCTGGTACTCAGCCATCTTCACCAGTGTACCAAGCTTCTATTGCGCAGGCTACCCAGTTGGCAATCACGCAAGCAACAAGCATCATCACACAGCAAGTAGTTGCTGGTTTGATTCCAGCTGCTCAGGCTCCTGCTGCAATTGCTGCATTGGTTCCTAGCATCGTTCCTGTGATTGCGGCACAATTGGTGCCTGCAAATGCTGCTGCTGCGGCCAAGGACAAGCTCGTAGCTTTCAAGCCTAGCGAATTCAAACCAGAAACCGTTAGATCTTATGAATTGGGTTACAAAGGTTTGTTTGCAAACAAATTGTTGATCGATGCTTATGCATATTTCAATAGCTTCGAAAACTTCATCGGTGGCCAGGTATTGGTACAGGATAAGAACTATGTGGCTACTAGCCCTGCATCTACTTTAGGTCTTAACCTATTGAATGCAAACACAAGAAACATCTACTCCATGCCAGTTAACAGAACTGAGATTATCAAATCTTGGGGATGGGCATTGGGCGCAGATTACCGTTTGCCTAAAAACTACACCATCGGTGGTAACGTATCTTACAATACCCTACAAAATCTTGAGGAGTTGACAGTAACTGGCTTCCAGCCTTCTTTCAACACTCCTGAATACAGATATGTAGTGAACTTCGCTAACCGTGAGATTGTGAAAAACCTTGGTTTCTCTATGTCATACAGATGGCAGGGTGAATTTGCTTGGCAGTCCTCTTTCGTAGCTCCAACGGTGTCCTCACAGCAACTTTCTGTGATGCCTGCATTCGGAACTTTCGATGCTCAAATGAGCGTGAAAATGAAGGCGCTTAAGTCTATCTTGAAAATCGGTGGATCGAACTTGTTCAACAGCACTGGATACAGACAAGCTTGGGGTAACCCAACTGTAGGTTCTATGTACTATGTGAGCTTAACATTTGATGAGTTCTTGAACTAATCAAATCCACTTCTAAAAAAGAGGCTGATCTTTCGATCAGCCTCTTTTTTTTGTACTAAGTACAAAGTACAATGTACTATGTACAAAGTACGAAGTACCATTTGGGTCAGAACACGAATCCCTTCTTCGCTATTCTTAGATCGGAGTTGGGCATTCGACATTTTGATAGTATAAAGTAACAAGTATCAAGTATCAAGATGTAAAACCTAGGAAGTACCCTGTACCCAACTTACAGCAGGAAGGCCAGATCATTTAGAAGCACCATTTGGATAAGAACACAATCCCCTACTTCACCATTCCTAAATCAGCGTTGGACATTCGAGATTAATAAAAATTCCTCCCTTCCGCAGGCAGGCAGGTTCCTTCCGAAGCACCATTTGAGTAAGACCACAAACCCCTACTTTGTACTTGGTACTTGGTACATTGTACATTCTATTTAGTACAAAAAAAGGCCATCCCTAGGGATAGCCTTTTTGAAAGCACAACGTGTTGAAGATTAATGCACCTCTCCCATTAATTTCTTAATAAACGGTGAGGTTACCAGGACAATTAATCCAGCACCTATTGAATACTTCGCAATCAAAAGGAATCCATCAGTATAAATTTTGAGGGTATCCAAACCACCCACATTTGCATCCGTACTTTCTACTGCCAGTTCTTTTCCAATAAACCCGACAACTTGAAAAGCAAATGCGGAAGAAAGGAACCAAACTCCCATCATAAATGCTACAATTCGCTTGGGAGATAGGTCCGTTATCTTTGATAGTCCCACAGGTGACATAAATAGCTCTCCAATAGAAAGTAAGAAATACATCAAAAGAAGGTAAAAGAAGGGCACGAGCCCCTCGGAATTAGCAAAGTTTCCACTGATGGCAAGCACATAAAAACTAACACCTGCTAGCAGTAATCCCATACCAAATTTGAATGGTGTTCTAGGGTTTTTCTTTGACTTGGCTAACTTGGTCCACATCAATGAAATGGGAATAGCCAAAATAATAATCCACATAGAGTTCAGGGAATTGGTCTGGGAGGCAGTCATGATTCCAGTCAGGTCTACATTTCTAGCCGCAAATAAGGTGATTACACTGCCTGAAAGCTCGTGAAAGCCCCAAAACACAGTCATAAACAAAGTAATCAGGATCGCAACAATTAACTTCTTACGTTCATCTGGTTTGGATTCGTAAATAATGTAGGCTAGATAGCCTAAAATACTAATTCCAATGAGCTTAAATATGATATTGACCATATTCTGATCTCCTAGTAAGCTGGACTCATCTCCCAATGCCTTATAGGAAGAAAGCAAAAGTGCAATTATTGGAACCGCGAGCACCGAAATCAAAGGAATTAGAACCTTATTCTTGATTCCCAAAAAAGTATGATTGATTACCCCATTTGATGGTGGCATTCCTCTATCTCCAAAAACACCGCTTCGAATCCCACTCCAAAAAAACAATAAACCAGAAAGCATTCCAAAGCCAGCTAAACCAAAACCATAATGCCATCCGTAAGTAGCTGCCAACCATCCACAAAGCAAGGGAGCAATCCAACCCCCAATGTTGATTCCCATGTAGAAAATAGTAAATCCGGAATCCTTTTTGGAGTCACCATCTGGATACAGGGTACCCACAAAAGTGGAAATATTGGGTTTAAAGAAGCCATTTCCCACAATAATGAAAGAAAGAGCAATGAAAAAGGCTAGGTTATTTTCTATGGCTAACACAAAATGACCAAGTGCCATTAGTATTCCTCCTAGAAAAATTGAATTCCGCATTCCTAAAACTTTGTCGGAAATCCTACCTCCAATGACTGTTGAAGCATACACCAAGGATCCATAAGAGGAATAAACTGCTGCAGTAGCATAATCTTTGTCCACTAAAGACTGAAAAATCACTTCAATCATGTAAAGCGTCAGCAAGGCTCGCATTCCGTAAAAGCTAAACCTTTCCCAAAGCTCTGCAAAGAACAAATAGAATAATCCTTTAGGATGACCTAGGACTGTTCCACCTTCATATTCGGTTGTTAGTTGTTTTTCCAATTTGATATCTATTTTGGGTAACATTCAATTCACAATGATAACCTATTTTCACCCTTGTTTCCAAAAAAAAAGTAGGGGAAGCAACACCCTTAGCCATCAGAACTCCAGTCCGTTAAAGTCATCGACTAGGTGAGTTCTTAGACCTAGTTGACTTGAATCATGTTAATTGTCTATTTCAATTCGGAATTGATTAGTCATCGTAATGGTAAACTTCAGTTCAGCCTTTTTGAATCAAAAGCATCAAAAAGCCAAGACATTGCCTATTTTTGCATCACAAAATAGCAACAACCACTAATCATCATTCGAAGCCATGAAAACAGCTGAAATAATTACTGAAAAAGGAACCATGCTAGTAGAGTTTTACGAAAAGGATGCACCGATTACCGTGCAAAACTTCGTAGATCTATCTGAAAAGGGATTTTACGATGGACTTACCTTCCATCGCGTCATCCCAAACTTTGTTATCCAAGGTGGCTGCCCAACAGGAACAGGTACAGGAGGTCCTGGTTACAAAATCCAGTGTGAATTGGATGGCGAAAATCAATATCATGACCGTGGAGTACTTTCTATGGCACACGCAGGAAGAAATACCGGAGGATCGCAGTTCTTCATCTGCCATAGCCGTACCAATACAGGCCACTTAGATCGTAACCATACCTGCTTTGGCAAGGTGGTAGAAGGATTAGAAGTCATTGATGAAATCCGAGCTGGAGATAAAATCGAAAAGATCTTGATCCACGAATCCTAAGCTCAACTTAAATCCGGTACATAGAAAATTTCATTCCATGTACCGGATTTTTTTATTTTTTCAACTTTTGCAAGTCCTTCAAAACTCCAAGAACTTCTCCATGGATTTTTGGAGCAGTCTCCGGACCTAAGGAATTGATTTCACCATAAGGTCTCTCCTTGTAATTGTAGGTAAATGGAGGATCCACATCCCACTGACTTTTAGGCACGATGTAGCCAATCATGTCGTTTGACATTCCAGAGAAGAAAACATACTGACCTGGTATCTTCTCCATTAAAGCAGGGACTTCTACTGGCTTCAATTTGAAATCTGCACCTTCAGGCGATTCAATGCCTCCATGGAGAATCTCAGGATAAAGTTCTCCAGGTACATGCACAAAGGTGGCAGGCCCTAACTTCCAACTAGCAACCTCAGATCGGATTTGTTTCCAACCCACAAATCCACGATCAAAAATACCTACGAATGCAGCCAACTGGAAGAGGGAATTGTCCATCTGAAGGGAAATAGATTTGGCTCTTATTCCTAAATCTAAAGAAGAATGAACTACCAAGGTGGTGTCACGCAAGGTTTCCAAAGTGATTTTTGCCAAGGCTTTCCCTTGAGCAAGAAGTTTATCAGGTACTTGTTTTTGGTAAGAAACACCTGTATAGGGATCTACAACTGCAAGATCAGGTGCTGTAGTCATCAACCCTCCTACCGCACCATTTAAAAAGATAGCCACACCACCCAGTCCAGGCTCAGCCAAAGTATCTGCCACCGGAATACCATCTTCCACAAAATTTCGCCAAGGATCTGCAAAATCAGAACTGATTTGTATGTTTTCTAGCCAGAGGGTTTCGGGATGATTGCCCCAATTCAAAATGGTGCCTAGTGTGGTGCCCGTTTGCGCATCGAGAACCTGCATCAATTGCAAGCCCGCATCCGATACAAAAGGGGGCCGTGTATCACCTACCAAATCCTTCAGTCGCTCTGGTTCTTGCGCAAATTTAAAATGTGCTGGCTTTCTTGCGGTATAAGCCTCTCCTACTGCCTTGGCAATGCCTTCCTGAACAGCAGTCATGTAGTCAGGGTTGACGCCCCTCACATACTCTGAAGGTCCCCACATACCCATCAAATCAGGAGCTGAATGCACATGGGTACTGGAAATGACCACATAGTCTAATTCAGGATACTTTTCTTGAATCAATTTCCGCGTAGCGATGACCTCATCGTTTCCGAAACCAATCATATCAATGACGCAAAGGGCAATCGAAACATCTCCAGACTCGAGTACCATCGCCCTTGCCCAAAGTTTGTCCAATACACTTTGCGCAGGCCTTGAATTATGAAAGCCTGCTAGCCAAACCGCATCAAACTCACCATTTCCATTGGCATCAATGAAGCGATCTCCCTTTTCTGGATCATATTTCGAATCCCCATCCACATCTTCCCAAGTTTCAAAATCGGTTGGAGTAAGGTCAACTTTTGAAAATCCAGCTTGAACTGTAGACGCTGGACTAAATAAGGAAATGTCAGTTTGGTAGCCTGAATGTCGATCTCGGAATTGATAACCTGCATAAACTAGGATTGCAAACAATAAAATGAGAACAAGTCCCAAGAAAATTAGAAGTCCTTTTCGCATAGTTTTAGATTGAAAAACGGTATTCTAAACTACATTTTTTTCCTGGAGAAGGAAAGTCAAACCGCTGAATTTGAAGGAATCAGCATTACAGATCTTGAGATTGCTGTCGAAAATGCCGCTCGTGGATGTCAGCATGTGGCACAATATCCTTGTACCAACGCAAGCGAAGTTCATTACGCTCTGAATCAGAAAGATGAAAATTTGGAATCTCCATTTCATTTGCCCGCTTCATCAATTCATAAAGAAAGATGGACGCGGAAACTGAAATATTGAAGCTCTCTGTAAAACCTCGCATCGGGATGTGTACGAGGCCATCAACTTTGGATTTCACTTCTTCACTGATCCCTTCGTGCTCGTTTCCAAAAACAAGCGCTACTTTTTGATTTGGTAGCAAGGGTAAGTCATGAATGGAAATCGAATCTGTGGCAGGACTCGTTCCATAGATTGTATAGCCTTCGGATCGCAATCTCCCAAAGCACTGATCTATCGCCGACCCCTCTGCAGTAAAATACTTATGCAAATCCACCCATTGAGCCGCTCCACGGGTTACAAAGGGATTGATCTTGTAGGTATCTGTCTTTTCAATCAAATGGATATCCTGAATTCCAAAGCAATCACAGGTGCGTAGCACAGCACTGGCATTGTGTGGTTTGAAAATATCCTCAAGCACCACCGTAAAAAATCGAGTACGCTGTGCCAGTACTCGCTCAATTGCCGACTTTTTGTGATCCGTAATGTATTGACCCAAGTAGTCAAGAAATTCCACTGCGCTTTCCTGAAGATTACCTTCCTGCTGATTCATGGAAGTATTTGCTTATTTAAAACAAACCAAGCTGCTCATCCTCCCCTTTCTTTGGAGTAAGGGTAAGCGTACTTCCTATTTCTAAATCTTCCCCTGCATCCTCCGAAATTTCCTCAGTGGAGCTATCCTCTTCGACTTCTTCCGCCACCATTGGTTCGGCTGCTACTTGTTCGGATTCAATCAATTGCAGGGATTTTACCTCATGGGTACTCAATTTATTTCCGATCGCCTTCCAACCCTTCACGTCAATTAACATTTCCAGGTCATAATCCATTTGCTCTTCGGCCTTTCCTTTGATCAGTGTCACGGAAACCTGTGCTTGAGCATCTGTAGTGACCAATTTGAGGTAGGATTGCTTGTGTTCGGTAATGAAGTTAAACCGCTTATTGAGGGTTGTGGTCTCAATCAAAAAGCGTTTCACAAAGAATGCTTTGGTAGCCCCATCAAAGTAAATAGCCCCAATTACTTTTTGAGAATCGAATTTTTGAATCAATAGCACATCTGTAGGTTCGTAACGATTGGTTAGTTCAAAACTGGTCAATTCGTAATCCCCATTTTTGTAACAAACCAGGATTTTATCGTCACCTAGGAAGTTGCCAATTTGTTTGCCTCTCGAATCAGTATTCAATCGACCTACAGAAGCATCGTAATAGATGTTGATGCCACCTAGGGTGGATTTTCCTTCCATCTTGAATTGAACCTTACGAACAGGGTATCTGGTCAAAATATTTCCTCCCGCAGCACGTCCTTTGATTTCAACCTCTGCAAAATCAAAATCGAATACCTTCACCCTGGCTTTTGCACCTTGCGTGAGGTACACCGTCACTACTTCTGCTTCTCCATTCGGATTGGCAGTCAGGTACATGAGTTTGGATCCTTTGGTGCCCTTGGTCAACTCATATTCTTTATCGCGTGTTACTCCACCCACTTGAAAGCGTTTGACCATAGCCCTACCTGAAACTCCATCCAAATAGATGAAATTGTAGGTCATGCGCTCGTCATTCTTTCGAAATACCCCTACATAGACAATGTCTTTGCCCATAAAGAGTTTTTCTTGGATTTTGGATACCACCAACTTTCCGTCTCGACGAATGGCGATGATGTCATCCAAATCGGAGCATTCACATACGTATTCATCCTTTTTAAGGCCATAGCCTACAAAACCATCCACTCGGTTGACATAGAGTTTGGCATTATTTGCAGCCACTACCGCCGCTTGGATGGTATCAAATGCCCGAATCTCAGTTTTTCGTTCCCTTCCTTTACCATACTTATCAAGTAAGTTTTGGTAATAGGCGATTGAAAAATCTGTCAAGTGCTTCAAATTGTAATTCACCTGTTTCAACTCATCCTGAAGGCGCTTCATCAACTCATCCGCCTTGAATGCATCAAACTTGGATATGCGCTTGATTTTAATCTCAGTCAATCGAATCAAGTCTTCTTGAACAATGGAACGGTAAAAATCAGGTTTGAAGGGATCCAAACCCCGATCGATAGCTTCCAATACCGCATCCCAAGTAGTACATTCCTCTATGTCACGGTAAATCCGATTTTCGATGAAAATTTTCTCTAGCGATGAGAATAAGAGTTTTTCCAACAATTCCCCTTTTCGGATTTCTAGCTCCTTACGAAGCAACTCCTTTGTTTGGGTTGTATTGTACTTTAAAATCTTGTTGACTGTCAAGAAAACAGGCTTCTCATCAATAATGACGCAAGCATTCGGAGAGATCGATACCTCACAATCCGTAAATGCATACAAGGCGTCAATGGTCACATCTGGAGATACCCCGGGAGCCAATTGAATCTGAATCTCTACATCCTTGGCAGTATTATCTACCACCTTTTTGATTTTGATCTTGCCCTTATCGTTGGCCTTTAGGATGGAATCAATCAGTGAATCCGTAGTTGTTCCAAAAGGTATTTCCTTGATTAATAAGGTTTTATTAGCATCCTCCTCAATTCGTGCTCTAACTTTTATCTTTCCACCACGCAAGCCTTCCTGGTAATCAGAAAAGTCTGCCAAACCACCCGTTAGGAAATCGGGAAGTACCTGAGGAGTATTGCCGCGAAGGATCTCGATCGATGCTTCAATCAATTCAATAAAGTTGTGCGGCAAAATTTTGGTGGACAGGCCCACGGCAATGCCTTCCACTCCCTGTGCCAAAAGCAAAGGAAATTTAACTGGCAGGGTTACCGGTTCACGCTTTCTACCATCGTAAGAGAGTTGCCAGTCTGTGGTTTGCGGATTAAATACTACATCCAGTGCAAACTTCGATAGCCGCGCTTCAATGTAACGGGCAGCAGCAGCCCCATCCCCAGTACGCACATCTCCCCAGTTTCCTTGTGTTTCGATTAGGAGGTCTTTCTGACCCATATTCACAATAGCATCCCCAATCGAGGCATCTCCGTGGGGGTGGTACTGCATGGACTGCCCAATGATGTTGGCGACCTTATTGAATCTGCCATCATCCATTTCCTTCATCGCATGCAGGATCCTGCGTTGTACAGGTTTTAGCCCATCTTCTATGGCAGGAACAGCCCGTTCCAAAATCACATAGGAAGCATAATCTAGGAACCAGTCCTTGTACATACCCGTTACTGGTACGGAACCGTGCAAGCTGCTATCAGAATTTTCAGAAATTGGGGTATCGTCACTCATTTTGGTAATCCAATAGTTAGGATAAATGGATTGGGTAAATACTTGGAATCTTTAGGCATCTGCTTCGGTATCCACTTCTTCTAGTTCAGGTTTTGGGTCATCTAGAGCCAAATCCTTCTCTACTCGTAAATTATCAATAATAAATACCTGCCGATCTGGAGTGTTTTTCCCCATGTAGAAGGTAAGTAGGTCAGCAATTTTGGTGTCTTTATTGAGCAGAATAGGATCCAATCGGATGTCCTCTCCGATAAAGGTTCCAAACTCTTCTGGAGAAATTTCACCTAAACCCTTAAATCGAGTGATTTCAGGCTTATTTCCCAATTTATGAATAGCACGTTGCCGCTCCTCATCGGAATAGCAATAGATGGTTTCTTTTTTGTTTCTCACCCGAAATAACGGAGTATCCAATATGA
This sequence comes from Cyclobacteriaceae bacterium, assembly GCA_947457095.1. Lineage (GTDB taxonomy): Bacteria > Bacteroidota > Bacteroidia > Cytophagales > Cyclobacteriaceae > Algoriphagus. The sequence goes on along the minus strand of CANGUK010000055.1, from coordinate 5,608 downwards.
ACAAGTGCCCATTCTTCACCAAATCTGGGAAAAACTGAAGGAAATAAGTCATGATCAACAGGCGAATATGCATTCCATCTACATCCGCATCGGTAGCGATTACAATCTTTCGGTAACGAAGATTTTCGATGCCATCCTCAATGTTGAGTGCATGTTGAAGGAGGTTAAATTCCTCATTTTCATAGACCACCTTCTTGGTCATTCCAAAGCAGTTGAGCGGCTTGCCACGAAGTGAAAATACGGCCTGAGATTGCACATCTCGGCTTTTGGTAATCGAGCCAGATGCCGAATCCCCTTCAGTGATGAATAGCATCGTTTTGTTTTTCAACTCCTCCTCTGCTTTCGGATCGTCGTAATGCACTCGGCAGTCACGAAGTTTTTTATTGTGTAGATTTGCCTTTTTTGCTCGCTCATTGGCCAATTTCTTGATGCCGGAGATTTCCTTACGCTCACGTTCAGACTGCATGATTCGCTTCAATAACGCATCGGCTGCACCTGGATTTTTGTGCAAGTAGTTATCAAGTTCAGTCTTGATGAAGTCATTGACGAAGGTTCGTAGGGTAGGTCCATCCGGACCTATACTTTGAGAACCCAGTTTGGTCTTGGTTTGGGATTCAAATACAGGTTCCTGTACCCGTACCGCAATAGCTGCCACGACGGATTGTCGGATATCAGAAGCATCGAAATCTTTCTTGTAAAATTCCCGAATGGTCTTCACGATGGCTTCTCGAAAAGCAGCTAAGTGAGTTCCCCCTTGGGTAGTGTATTGCCCATTTACGAAGGAATAATACTCCTCCCCGTAGCTTCCAGAGTGCGTAATGGCTACTTCTATGTCATTCCCTTTCAAGTGAATGATGGGGTATCGAATACTTTCCTCGTCTACTTTATTGGATAACAAATCAAATAAACCCCGATCCGAGAAGTATTTTTTACCATTGAATTGGATACTCAAGCCTGCATTCAAGTAGGCATAGTTCCACATCTGATTTTCCAGGTATTCTGGAATGAAGTGGTAATTTTTGAAGATGGAGGCATCTGGGGAGAACACGATTTTGGTGCCATTTCGGTCGGAAGACTTCCCTACAGGTGGGTCATTGACTAGGATCCCTTTTTCAAATTCTGCCACCTTAGTATCCCCTTCACGGAAGGATTGCACCTTAAAAAAATCAGATAGTGCATTTACAGCTTTCGTACCTACTCCATTCAAACCAACTGATTTTTGGAAAGCACCGGAATCGTATTTACCACCCGTATTGATTTTAGAAACGCAGTCAATCACCTTACCAAGCGGTATTCCTCTTCCGTAATCCCGCACCTCAACTTTATGTTCGGTGATTTTGACCTCAATAACTCGACCATGCCCCATCATGTGTTCGTCAATGGAGTTATCTAATATTTCCTTCACCAACACGTAGATTCCATCATCAGGAGCACTACCATCTCCTAACTTTCCAATGTACATCCCCGGTCTCAACCGGATATGTTCTCTCCAATCAAGCGAACGGATGCTGTCTTCGGTATAATTTACTTGTTCTGCCATGGACTAGTTTACTCCCACTTGAGTGGCTTTAAATTTTTTGAAAAGCAATACAAACAATCCACCCAGCCAAACAAAAAGGACAATCGGCATCAAATAAAACCAAAGGTTGTAGGAGCTGGCGCTCAACACTTCTTGGTTGTTGATCGCATGCACAAACAATGCCCCGAGGGTCAAGCTCACGTTGACCCAGCCTCCAAAAGAATAAAACCAAAGCAACAAATAATCTCGATAAGGATCCCCTATTGGAAATAAGCGATGCAATTTTTGATTGGTTTTTGTTTCTAGGGTTTTAGGGGTGTAGATAGTTACCAAGTTGAGTACAAAAAACCCAAGCACTAGAATATAAAAGAAGGTACTCTTGGCATAATCTCGTAGAATGCTTCCATCCTCATCCAAACGAAAGCCAATCTGTTCGGGGAGCGCAGCATAGAAATACAAGAGCGAAAAGAGAAAAACCAGAACGCTTAAGAAATAGAAAACTTTTCCGAATCTGTAATACATGAAATGTGGGATTGAGCATGCAATATAACCGATTTGAGTAAACCTTCGCCCCTTTCTCCGTGTTCAAAAGTGACATTTTAAGTCAATATTTTATTTTAGAAGCATTATCCCAATACCCTATCAAAATTCCAGCGATCTTTGGGACATTAAAATAGTATCCATGAAAAATTCAGTCCTCCTAATCGTACTTTTTCTTTTCAGTTGGCTTAGTTCCTGCAGCTCAGCTGTAGATGCAGGAAATATCAATCTAGATAACTGGAAATCAGATCGCTATGGATGTAAGGGTTTACGGATGCAAGATTTGGAAGAGTTTCGAACCATCAAAAATAAATTTTTGGGAATTGACAATCAGGCATTGATCAAAACCTTTGGAAGACCAGATCGGGTAGAACTAGTGGACAAAAGCCAGAGTTTTTTCTTTTATTTCCTTGAACCCAGTTCGGATTGCAGTGGGATCGAACAAAAAAAAGAACCCTTACGAGTTCTTTTTCGATTGAATGCCTTAAGTAAGGTTTCCGAGGTTACTATTACAGACCTGAATCCATAAAGCACAAAGCTGCTGCTCCTAGCGTCCCTGCGTTGTTTTCAAGGGTTGCTTTTTTCAACTTCAAGTCCTTCACATAGTAAGGGGTCAAGTATTTCCGCGTATTGTATTCGATGGTGGGCATCATAAACTCTAATCCAGCTGCAATACCGCCTCCAAAATACACATCTGTCACATCCAGTACTCGGATTGTGGACACAATGGACTCACTAATTATTTCTGCTACTTCCTTAAATACCATCAGCGAAACCTCATTTCCTGTGCGCGCAGTATCAACCAAAAGGTGTGTACCCAATTCCTTGCCCACCAACTCCCCTGCTTTCTCAGGATAAGCTGCGATAAGGTTAGCCATTATTTTTAGGATTCCTTGTCTTCCAATTAGGGTTTCTAGCCCAGCATTGCCGCGTGAGAGCATGTGTCCCATCTCCAAGGCATTCCCTCTTGAACCTTTGAATACCTCTCCATCCAACACCAAAGCACTTCCAATGCCAGTCCCCATGGTAATGAATAAGAAATTGGCGGAGATTTCACCTTTACCAAATTGAAATTCACCAATAGCAGCGGCTGCTGCGTCGTTTTCGAGAAAAAAATCGTGATTGGGATACTTCGCTTTTAGACTAGCCTTGAGCGGAAAATTATTCAAATCAGGGATTGCAGGTATTTCTAGAGGAATCATACGATCCTTACTAATCATGCCTGGAAGTCCTATTCCTACCTTTTTCACTTGAGGAAACTTGGCGAGATAGGTGCCAATAACTTCCACAAAGTTGGGCCCAAAACCATCGGCATGCTCCCGATAAGCTGTGGTATCCTCCTTGAAAAACTCAACTAATTTTCCAGATTTATCTACTAACCCGATTTTGAGATGTGTGCCTCCAACATCTACTCCTAAAAACTGAGTATCCGAACTATTCATAGTTTAATGGTCCTTTTTGATTTGCTAAAAAAGCAAAACTATTCCTTTACTTCTTATAATCTTTGCCGATTTCGTAAAATATTTTGAGTACTGCTGGACACACCAAGGTATTCTTGAGCGTTAAGTCCATGATTCCGAGCATATTCTTACGATCGGTATGCGGGTATTCTCTGCAGGCCTTTGGGCGGTCTTCGTAAACCAGGCAGGCATTATCTGACCCCAAAAAGGGACATGGAGCACCCTTGAACACATAATCTCCATCTTCATCTCGAAAAAGATAGGTGTCAATAAATTCACTGGAACGCATCCGAAACACCTTAGACAATCGATCGATGTCTGTTTGAATGAGAATAGGGCTGGTGGTCTTGCAGCAATTCGCACAATCCAAGCAGTCTACCTTTGAAAAAACCTCAGAATGAACCTGCTGAAATTTTGAATCAAGGTTTTTGGGACGAGTAGCCTTGATCTTGTCCTTGATTTTTTTGTTTGCCGGAAACTCCGACTTACTCTCCTTGGAAAATTTATCTAAATCTAGAGACATCGGAGGACTTACTTGGGAGTGTTAAACTGTACCAAAGAATTTAGGTCAAGACGCTCAATCTTTACTCAGTGAAATTCCATCTGCATGAATGGTAATCTCCTGGGCTTTGTACAATTGTCCTATACACTGCTTAAACTGCTTTTTACTCATCCCCAAAGCTTTTTGAATTGCCTCAGGCTCTGATTTGTCGTGAAGTGGCAAAAAACCTTTCTCCTGAAGCACCTGAAGGATTTTTTCTGCCCCCTCCTCATACTTTACCCGACCAAAAGGAAGCAATTGAAGATCAAGTTTTCCATCATCTCTGCGCTTTTTCACCCAAAGTTTACGAGTTTCCCCAAGGGTCAAGTCTTGAAAAACCTCATTGGCAAAGAGCAGTCCTTCGTAGCGGTCCTCCAACAAAACCTTGTAGCCCAAATCTGTTTTTTCAAAAATCAGTCCCTGACATTCGCTTCCTGGCATGTATTCCTTTGGTGCAGCATACATAAATTCACGGTACTTACTCACGCCAATCAATCGATTGGATCGGTAATCCGCACAGAGCCTAATTAAGTATTTTTGACCAGCGGTCATTGGCTTCGCCATTTCGGCATTGGGCACAAAAAGATCTTTCAAAAGGCCCCAATCCATAAAAGCCCCAAAGGAGGTTACTTCCTTGCAGGTTAATACTCCAAACTCGTCCAAAAGAATTAAGGGGGTATCGGTCACAGCAACCGGCCTATCTTCACTATCCGTGTACACAAAAACAGTAACCCAATCACCCGCTTGTTCATCACCTGTCAAATAACCTTTAGGAAGCAATACTTCATCTCCATCACTTAGCGCTAGGTATGCACCAAAATCTGTGAATCGGTTAATCTGTAGGCGGCTGACCAGTCCAAGTTCTTTCATGTGGCAAAGGTAAAGATTAATCCTATTTTCAGAGTGATAAAAATTGAACCCTCCATCAAGAGGAAAGCAGCTTGCCGAGTTGGAAATCGCAAGCCTTACCCGTAGTTTTGACTACTTCTAATTCAGATTAAACCCCAATTGACTTTCTTAAGATTTTAACTCCATGAAAAACATTTCCGTCATCGGTTCGGGCACCATGGGCAATGGCATTGCTCATCTATTTGCGCAGCAAGGCTTTTCAGTGTCTTTAGTGGACCTTTCTGCTGAACAACTTTCCAAAGCAATAGGGACCATCTCCAAAAACATGGATCGTCAGGTAAATAAAGGTACCTTGACCGAAGCCGAAAAGACGGCTGCCCTACAACGAATCCAAACCCATACCGACCTTGCTTCTGGCGTAAAGCATGCAGATCTAGTCATTGAGGCTGCTACTGAGAAAGTAGAAATCAAATTGGAACTATTCCGTCAATTGGACCTTTTGTCACCTACTACCGCAGTATTGGCCTCCAATACCTCCTCCATTTCGATTACTCAAATCGCTGCGGTAACTCAGCGCCCTGAGCAAGTCATCGGGATGCATTTTATGAATCCAGTTCCTGTAATGAAGTTGGTCGAAGTGATTCGGGGCTATGCTACTTCAGGGGAAACTACAGCCCAGATCATGCAATTATCTCTTCA
>CANGUK010000054.1 GCA_947457095.1 Cyclobacteriaceae bacterium | reverse complement strand
TATTTTAAAAACATTTAAATGTTTATTAAAGTAACATTACTACATTAGCACCTGTAAACGAGACGCACATGAACGAATCCGCTTCCATTCGCATCACGACCAAGGCCCTGAATTCAGGCAATTGCCAGGTCAAGTTTTTTATTGAAGACACCGAAAATCCCCAATACGGGTACTTGCTCTTGCACGAGAGTATGCCAGTAGGAGATATCCTAGAAGAGATCAAGGTCCGCATGGCCCGCAGAAGGGAAGCCTTGCTGCAGGACAATCCTTTTTTATCCATCGCTCCAAGTCAAGATGATCACCATTTTTACCTCTTCTCCGCATGAGTTACCTAGCAGCTAACCTTCGCTTTTTGCGAAAACTAAAAAACCTGACCCAAACCGAATTGGCGGAGCAGCTGGACGTGCAGCGCACGATGATATCGGCTTATGAAGATGGGCGCTCCGAACCCAAGCTTTCAACCTTGCTTATTCTCTGCAATTTGCTCGGAGTAGGGGTAGAGGAATTCCTGTCTCACGACATCGAGTCTAGGGGTCGAATGGCGCTCCAGCCTCGAAACCTGCAGGTATTGACCATTGCTACCGACGATTCGGATCGGGAGAACATTACCTGGGTAGCCCAGAAGGCCTCAGCAGGCTACCTCAATGGCTTTGCTGATCCAGAGTTTATGGAGACGCTACCACAGTTTCACCTGCCCAACCTGTCCAGACAAGCCACCTACCGGGCTTTTGAACTCGCCGGGGATTCCATGCTTCCTTTGGTTTCTGGGACCATTGTGATTGGTTCCTACGTGGATCAGTTGAAGGAAATCAAGAGTGGGAAAACCTATGTATTGGTCACCCAAACGGAGGGAGTGGTCTACAAGCGGGTATTCAACTACCTAGAAGAAAATGGAAAACTCTTTTTGGTGTCCGATAACGAAGTCTACAAGCCCTACGAAGTTCGTGCACAGGATATCCTGGAAGTTTGGGAGGCCAAAGCCTTTATCAGCACAGATTTTCCGAACCCTGGTGATAAAAAGAAACCGTTGAATCTGGAGGATTTGGGAGAGATGATTCGGGATATTCACGCCGACTTAAAGCGGCTAACCAATTGAGGATTCTAGGTTTTCGCTAAATCTCGTTTTTGCCATTATTCGTAAGAGAAACGGGTGTTTTGAGTAAAATTGGCAGTGAACTGTCGTCGGTGGCCTGTTGACAAGCAACTTCCAAATCACTAAGACTTCCGCTTTAATCGAGGAGGCGATCCAATCCTGCACGGATTTTGCCAACGGCATCAAAGGAAGCATGGCTGTTGACCACTCCTTTGCCCAGTTCATGCCAATAACCATCTCCACAGTCGATGAAGGAGCCTCGCTTGGTTCCAGGGGCCTCCTTTGCCAGGTCATACTGATAATCCGGCATAAAAACCAATTTCAACAGTTCGATGGCTTCTTCCCAAACGAGTGTTGACTTTCCTTTTTCACGTTGCACGAGGGCTTCACGCGTAGAAAAATGAAGTGTAAGGCTGATTTCTTTAATTTCCTCCCGATCCACCTTTCGGTAATGGATCGTAAGTGGTGCCTCTTTCTTTTCCGTTTCGTAGATGGCCTGAATCAGATCTTGAGCCATCAACTGCCATTGTTCTTGATTGGAAGGAATTTTTACCCCTTGATTTTTGCCTTGCTCGATTGTGCTAAGGGTAATTCCCCCTTCATCCATCGCTTTTTTGGTCCAGCGGCTGTCTTCTAGCAAGTGCTGAACAGGCTTGATCCAGACGGAGGCCAACTTTCCTTGAAAATGGTAATCGTCGTTTAAGCTAAATCCCTCATCAAAAATCTCCTGTTCGGTGAGTTCTTCCCGATCGATGTAGTGCAAGTCCAGTTGGGTAGTCAATACACCTGCAGACCAATCCAATGCAAGCCGAAAAACATGGCTGTAGGGAGGAGGCAAGATGCCTGAATCGTATTCCAATACAAGTCCTGTGGTGGAGGGAGGTAAACTCATCGGGATAGCTTTTTTCAAAAGTATGGTTTTTTAGCGATTTAACTGGTTATTTTGCCAACCGATCCCTATCCCCATGGAAGACTTACTCGATCACATCAGTCAAGAGATTTACAGCAACTCCTACGTTGTGGTAGATAATTTTGTAGACGAAGCCTTTCGAATGGCCCTTTTGAAGGAACAAACTGATTTATTGAATCAGGGTCAATTTACAAAAGCAGCCATTGGAAAAGGCGACCAAAAGCAAGTGCGTGCTGAAATCCGAAGTGATGAGGTCCTTTGGATGGACCCAACTAACTTGAGCCCCTTGCAGGCAATTTTTTGGGAGAAAGTAGCAGAAGTACAGCAGGTGCTCAATCGTCGTTGTTTCCTGGGATTAAAGTCTTTTGAAGGCCATTTTGCCCGGTACCCGATTGGATCTTTTTACAAGCGGCATCTGGACCAGTTTCATGCCGTCCCGCATCGCATCGTGACCCTCATTTTATACCTCAACGAATCTTGGACGGAAGCAGATGGTGGGCAACTGCGCATGTATTTTCCCCAAGAAGACGGAAGCGAACGAGTAGAAGATGTATTGCCTTTAGGAGGGCGCCTAGTGGTCTTTCTGAGTGAAGAGATCCCGCACGAGGTGCTGCCTACACAAAAAGAGCGAATTTCGATTACAGGCTGGCTCAGAAATATCGACTAGCGGAGGCTAATATCTAGAGAAACAGCGGTTTTTCCCAAGACGAAAGCAGCCTTCTCGAAGGATGGAGGCCCAAAGTATACCTTTGGATTGTTGGAAAAGCCAAACTTTTCGGTGGGATAGCCTACTGCATTCGTGCTCAACTTCCCATTGTTGTCCTGATCGTGAATCACCCCGATTGCATAGGTGCCAGTTGGGAGATCTGTGAGTTTGAAGCTTGCTTTTCCATTCTTGGAGGGGAGGGAAATGCTCCGAACTGCCTGTTTGACCTGATCTGGGAATCCGCTAGGCTTGGAAAACACCAAGATGCGGATGCTTCCGACATCACTGCTTGCTCCGCTGATGGATACCTGCAGGTTTGTAAGGTTACTTTGCCCTAGCGTTTCCAACGCGAATAAAAGGCTAAAAACTAGATAGAGGTAGTTCATAGGGAAGTGATTGTTGCGTGACGATTGATCTTTCTAGTAGGGGTATACGCAAACGAATCTTTAAAGTAGATCTTTTTTGGAACTTCATACTTTCCCAAGATTTGCCCAAGTCCTGCTTCAAGTGCGAGTCGCTTGTTTTCTGCCTCAATTCCCTCCACATACAAGACCAACTGCTCCCCTAAACGGTTGTCTTTCTCTCCAAATAAAAAATAAGCGCATCCTGGGCAGGCTTCATCGAGTAGCGGAGCAATTCGGCGTTCCAATTGTTCAGGAAAAAGTTTGATTCCTCCAGAATTAACCACAAAATCAGCCCTTCCTAGCCAAGAAAATGTGTTTTTTGACCGAAGTTCAATTAAATCATTAGTCTGTATTTTTTCAGACCCACTCATCGGAGATTGTATCCATAGACATTGCTGTTCATTGATGCCGATAGTTACTCCCGGTAGGGCTTGGTACACCAATTCACTCGCTTCGATGGGGGCCAAGGCGATGTGCGAGACGGTTTCGGTCATCCCAAAGGATTGCCAAGCTCGAATTCCCAGTTGAACCAGCCTCTGCTGGGTTTTTTGAGGTAAAGCGGCTCCTCCGATCAGTACATGGGGGATCGACTGGAGTAGTATTCTGCTTTTTTCTTCGGCCAAACAAGCTTCTACCTGCAAGGGAACTAGCGCAACGAAGCTAAATTGCTCTTCTAAGCCTAGTAAGGGATTTGAACTTGGTTCCACCAAGGTAATCGGGCAATCCCAAACTAGGGCGCGTACCAGCATCATTTTTCCTGCGATATAGGAGGGGTTTAGGCAGCAGAGCAGTTGCTCATTGGTAGTTGTACCGAAAAAGGCCCCTGTGGCGGCTGCGCTGGCTTCCAATTGAGCTCGGGTGAGAACCTGCAACTTGGGTGCTCCTGTTGATCCAGAGGTCTGCTGTGTGAACGTTTCCTGTCCATCAAACCAGTCTCTACAGAATGCAAAGGCCACCTGAACAAATTCCGGGAGCACCTCCAAGTTGGGGAGTGGCTGGCTTTTGCTGAAATGGTACGACTGGTAGCGAAGCTGAAACATACGCGTATCGGAGATGAGAAAGGAAACCGTAACCCTAACAAATTTCGTAAGCTTCGGTTAACTTGCACAAAAATGTGATTTTTAAATCAAACGATCATGATTAACTGGATTACAGCCAAGGAATACGAGGACATCACCTATAAAAAGTGTGATGGTGTCGCGCGTATCGCTTTTAATCGCCCTGAAGTACGAAACGCATTTCGTCCAAAAACCACTGCCGAACTCTACGATGCCTTCTACGACGCACAGGAAGACACGTCCATTGGGGTTATTTTGCTATCGGGGGAGGGACCTTCTGCCAAGGATGGCAAATGGGCTTTTTGCTCGGGTGGAGACCAGCGAGCCAGAGGGCACCAGGGCTATGTGGGTGAGGACGGATACCACCGGCTCAATATTCTTGAGGTGCAGCGTTTAATTCGCTTTATGCCCAAGGTGGTGATCGCAGTGGTTCCTGGATGGGCCGTAGGAGGAGGGCATAGCCTTCATGTAGTTTGTGACCTCACGCTCGCCAGTGCCGAGCATGCCATTTTCAAACAAACCGATGCCGATGTAACGAGTTTTGATGGGGGCTACGGTTCGGCCTACCTAGCCAAGATGGTCGGTCAGAAAAAAGCACGGGAAATTTTCTTCCTAGGCAGGAATTATTCCGCTCAGGAAGCGATGGATATGGGCATGGTCAATGCCGTCATTCCGCATGATCAATTGGAAGATACCGCCTACGAATGGGCACAAGAGATTCTTGCCAAATCACCTACTTCCATCAAGATGCTCAAGTTTGCGATGAACTTAACCGACGATGGAATGGTGGGCCAACAGGTGTTTGCTGGAGAAGCTACCCGCCTCGCCTACATGACCGAAGAAGCCCAAGAAGGGCGTAATGCTTTTCTTGAAAAGAGAAAGCCTAACTTTAAGAAAATCAAATGGATACCTTGATTTAGGTAAAGTAAAAAATGAATTGTTTTTTTTTAATTTAGTAGCGTCCGCCGCGGCGGACTTTTATCAATTACAATTATAACCCCCGGTTACACCGGGGGTTATAATTGTAGCGATCCTTCGGATCTGGCCCAGATAGGGCCTAAACTTTGATGACCCCGGGTGAAGCCCGGGGTTCGTTGCAGGAATTGGTTTAGAGCCCCGAAGGAGCGATACAAAAATTTGACCCCCAATTTTTAGCTTCCTCATTCACCCTCATCTCCCTCACCCAAAATTCTTTCTTAAAATATACTCTACGCAGCGAGCAGCAAGACGAGCAGTAGCCAGGTCTTGATCGTAGACAGGGTTGAGCTCGACCACATCCAAGCTGATTAACTTTTTGCTTTTGGCAACTAGGTCAAAAACCTTAAAGGCTACTTCCGGATCAAAACCCATCGGCGAAGGAGCGGAAACTCCAGGCGCGAAGGCAGAAGAAAAACCATCCATGTCCACGCTCAGGTAAAGTGCATCTACCCGATCTAAAAACCAGCAAATTTGTTCTTCAATGTATTCCCAATGTTTCAAACGGAAATCCTCCATCACCAGATACTTTGCCTGGACTTGATTTGCGGTTTCAAATAGTGACTTGGGATTTGCTGCCCTTTGAATGCCAAGTGCGAGGTAGTGAAATTCCCCAGGATAATTGCTTGCCAACTGGTAGAATGGGGAACCTGAATGTCCTTTTCCATCTACCAAAGGTCGCAAGTCAAAGTGTGCGTCTAGATTGATGATGCCCAACTTTTTTTCCTGTTCTTGGGAATACTTCAGTACTGCAGCCCCGTGTGCGAAAGCCAAATCATGGCCTCCCCCCAGCCAAACTGGGAAATGGGTGCTTTGCAAGAGTTGATAGGTGAGTTCAGTAATGACCTGATGGGATGCTTCCAAATCCCCACCCCAGGTAAATACGTCCCCATAATCGAAAAGGGGAAGGCTAGCTGGAAGATGGTGTGCCAAGTTCCCTAAGCACTTTCGGATGGTAGCAGGGCCCTCAATGGTGCCCAATCGACCTTGGTTTCTTTTGACCCCTTCCTCGCCAGCATAACCCATTATGCCCACCTTTTTAGCAGAGTTTTGGTCCAAAGCCAAGTTGGCAAGGGTGCGTACCGCCTGGTGCCAATACTCCACTTGATTGGATTTTCTACCGGTCCATTGGGAAGGAGAGGGATTCTGATGCAAATTCATAGGTGCAAAAGGTTTGGTTTTTTTGGTCTACAAATCTACAAAAATTGTAGACTATTCCTATTTTGTTCGTATTAAACCTACGCTGGTTCACTTATGGGATGAGATTGTCAATAAATCGATCTTCCACGAGTTGCGGGATCGTGACGCGCAATTGAGGGCTGCGGTCCATTTCACGCTGTATGGCTTCGATGGATCCGCTATTCCGTGCCCAGGCCCGTCTTGCGATGCCATTGTTTACATCAAAGAAGAGCATGGATTGCAGTCGCTGCGCTGCGGCTTCCGTGCCATCAAGCACGAGGCCAAAGCCTCCGTTGATGACCTCGCCCCAACCTACACCGCCGCCGTTGTGGATGGATACCCAGGTAGCACCTCGGAAACTGTCTCCAATCACGTTGTGGATGGCCATATCTGCCGTAAATCGGCTTCCATCGTAGATGTTGCTCGTTTCCCGGTAGGGGGAATCGGTCCCGCTCACATCGTGGTGATCCCGACCCAATACCACAGGGGCTGAAATATTGCCCGCAGCGATGGCTTCATTGAAGGCCGCGGCAATCTTGGCTCTTCCTTCAGCATCTGCATAGAGGATCCGGGCTTGGGAACCTACCACCAGGCGATTCTTTTCGGCTTCCTCAATCCAGGTGATGTTGTCCTGAAGTTGCTGCGCAATGCTTGCAGGGGCTGTGGGTAGTAGCCCTTTCAATACCTGTGCGGCGATCACGTCGGTGGTGCGGAGGTCAGCAGCAGATCCGGAGGTGCATACCCAGCGGAAGGGTCCAAATCCGTAATCAAAGCACATTGGACCTAGAATATCTTGCACGTAGCTCGGGTAGCGAAAATCAATTCCATTGCTTGCCATCACTTCAGCTCCTGCACGGGAGGCTTCGAGTAGAAAGGCATTGCCATAATCGAAAAAGTAGGTTCCTCTACGCGTATGGCTGTTGATGGCCGTAGCCTGCCGACGCAAGGATTCCTGCACCTTTTGTTTGAAGGCCTCAGGATCCTCAACCATCAGGCGGTTGGATTCCTCAAAAGATATCCCCACCGGATAGTATCCACCAGCCCAAGGGTTGTGAAGGGAGGTTTGGTCCGAACCGAGTTCAACCAGCACCTCTTCCCGATCCAGTCGCTCCCAAAGGTCTACCACATTGCCTAGGTAGGCAATGGAGACCACTTCTTGGGCTGATTTAGCCTTTTTAACGCGTGCTATGAGGAGATCTAGGTCTGAAAATAGTTCGTCTACCCAACCTTGCTCGTGGCGCTTGTGAGCCGCCGCAGGGTTGATTTCAGCGCAGAGGGTGACGCAACCTGCGATGTTGCCTGCTTTGGGTTGCGCTCCGCTCATTCCGCCTAGGCCAGCAGTGAGGAACAGTTTGCCCTTCGGAGCTATGCCCGTTCCCAGCTTCTTTCGAAAGGCATTCATGACGGTAATGGTGGTTCCGTGCACAATGCCTTGGGGACCGATGTACATGAAGGAACCTGCAGTCATTTGTCCGTATTGGGTGACGCCCAGCGCATTGAAGCGTTCCCAATCTTCAGGCTTGGAGTAGTTGGGGATCATCATCCCGTTTGTTACCACCACGCGAGGAGCGTCTTTGGAGGAGGGGAAAAGCCCCATGGGATGACCTGAATACAGGTGAAGTGTCTGCTCCTCGGTCATTTCGGACAGGTACTTCATGGTAAGCAGGTACTGGGCCCAGTTTTGAAATACCGCTCCATTGCCACCGTAGGTTATCAATTCTTCGGGATGCTGCGCTACGGCAGGATCCAAATTGTTCTGAAGCATAAGTTGAATGGCCGCAGCCTGGGTACATTTTGCGGGGTATTCTTCCAGCGGTCTAGCCTTGAGGGCATAGTCAGGCATAAATCGGTACATGTAAATCCGTCCGTATGTCTTCAGTTCCTCCAAAAATTCAGGAGCCAAAGTCTCGTGCCAGTCGGTAGGGAAATAGCGCAAGGCGTTCCTTAAGGCCAATTTTTTCTCATCTGGCGTCAACAGGTCTTTGCGCTTTGGAGCATGGGATATCCCCACTGTCCGCTCCTTCTTTGGCGGCAGTTGACTGGGTATTCCTTGGAGGATTTGGTCTTTGAATTGCATGTATGTAGTTAGTATCAAGTATCAAGTATCAAGTAACTAGTATCAAGTACCAAGTATAGCATTCGGGTAATTGTATGTTTTTCTTCTTCTTAATTCAACATTCGGCGTTCGACATTCGATATTGGCTTGGATATCGTATCTCGTATTTCTACTTTGCCTGCCTGCGGAAGGCAAGTACATTGTACTTGGTACTTAGTACATGGTACTTTGTACAAAACTTCCTTTCTTCCATACCCCCTCCGGCTTCATTTTTCCCTGTTGGTACAGGATTTCGCGGTAATCGGCCGTAGGGAAGAGGATAAAATCTGCCAATTGACCCGAAGTCAATTTTCCCCGATCGGTTAACCCTAAGGCTGCAGCTGCACGGAAAGTGATGCCAGCAAGTACTTCTGCTGTGCTCAACTTCTCAAAGGTGGCAAGGATCGAAGCCTGGGCCAAAAGGTCACCCATGGGCGCAGAACCTGGATTCCAGTCCGAGGCAATGGCCAAAATGGCTCCCTGATCCAAGAGTTTGCGGGCCGGAGTAAATGCCATCCCCAAACCAATGGATGCTCCTGGCAATGCCACGGCAACGGTATTGGAGGATGCGAGGGCTTTAATTTCAGCTTCACCTGAAGCCTCCAAATGATCCGCAGAACGTGCTCCAAGGGCGACCGCCACCTGAGATCCCCCGCAGGAGAATTGGTCGGCATGGATGGTCAATTCGAACCCCAACTGCTTTGCTCTTTCCAAATAGGGAGTTATTTCCTCCGGAGAAAAGGCACTTTTTTCCACAAAGGCATCGATTCGGGTACACAAGTTTTCTTTCAAGAGCAGTGGGAAAAGTTGCTCGGCGATTTCAGTCAAGTAGTCGCTAGGACTTCCTTTCCAATCCTTGGGACAAAGGTGTGCAGCCAGGCAACTTGGAATCAAATCGGCAGCAGTGCTCGAGGATGCTTCTTTGATCGCGCGCAGCAACTTCAATTCTTCGGCTACGGATAGGCCATAGCCACTTTTCACCTCGATGCTGGTAACCCCTTCCGACAAGAGCCGATTGGCATGCTTGGTCGTAATCCCTGCTAGCGTATCCTGATCCAAACTGCGGGTTTGGGTGACGGTATCCCAAATGCCTCCGCCAGCAGCGGCAATTTCGAGATAGGTCTTTCCTGCATTTCGCAAAGCAAAATCCCGAGCTCGACTTCCGCCAAAGCACAAATGGGTATGGCAGTCTACCAGGCCCGGTAGGGCAACATAGTCCCTGTCTAGTTCATGGATTTCTACTTCGGGAAATTCCTGTTTCAGGTCCGTCCAGGAGCCCACTTTCTGAATGAACTCCCCCTCAATCAAGATTCCAGCTTCGGTAAAGATTTCCAGTTGCTCGTCTCGAAGTGCACCTTTCAGTGGCAACTGGTCCAGCGTGAGGACTTGGCGTAGGGGACCGATTAGTTTTTTCATGGGTATCAATAGTCAAATAGGGAGGTCCACTCGGTTTGGTAGGGAGCACCTGTTTCCTCTGCCACCTGATGGGCAAGCGCAAGTAAGGATCCTCCCTTGACCAGTTCAATGGCCGTTTCCATATCCTCGTACAAAATCCGGTCTTTTTCCACCGGCGGAATTACTTCACGGATACTTTTGTAGACGGCATCCAAGATTTTCCCCGAACGGAGAGGCGCATGGAAGTCCATCGCCTGAGCGGCATAGAGCAACTCAATTCCTAAGATTTTTTCCACATTATCAATTACTCGAAGTGCTTTCCGTGCGCTGATACTTCCCATACTTACATGATCTTCCTGGCCCAAAGAGGTTGGAATGGAATCCGCTGAGGCGGGAAAGCAAAGCCCTTTGTTTTCCGAGGCCAAGGCAGCAGTAGTGTACTGCGGAATCATCAATCCTGAATTCAAGCCTGTTTCCTTCAGCAGCAGCTTCGGCACCCCAGGCGTATTCCCCTCGATGGAAAGGTAAATCCGTCGGTCGGAAATATTTCCAATTTCAGAGGCGGCCAACGTTGCATAATCCAAAGGCAATGCAATGGGTTGCCCATGAAAATGCCCGCCGGATATGGTGTGGTTGGCATCAAAGACCACCGGATTGTCCGTTACGGAATTGATTTCTATTTCCAGAGTCTGCTTGAGGTGCAGGTAGGCGTTCCAACTCGCGCCATGCACCTGAGGCATGCAACGCAGCGAATAGGGGTCCTGCACACGAGAACAGTTGGCATGGGAAGCGACGATCCCGGAGTCTTTCAACAGGTTGTGGAGCGTCTTCGCCACGTGGAGATTGCCAGCATAAGGGCGCAGCTGATGCAGATCGGCCGAAAAAGGAGCAATGGATCCCAGCAAGCCCTCAATCATCAGGGCTCCGGAAAGGTTGGCATGACTAAGCAATCGATGCATGCGTTCTATCACCTTGACGCCATGTGCAGCCATAAACTGGGTGCCATTGATCAAGGCTAGTCCTTCCTTGGGTCCCAGGGTTAGGGGTGATTTTCCTAATTTTTCAAGTAAGCCCCTCGCTTGTAGAACCTCTCCTCGGTAGCTTACTTTACCGGCCCCAATGAGCGGTAAAAATAAATGGGAGAGAGGAGCCAAATCCCCGGAAGCACCTACCGAGCCTTGGATGGGCACAAGTGGTGCGATTCCTTCGGCAATCATCCAGAGGATGCGCTCTAAGGTTTCGAGTCGGATACCTGAAAACCCTTGGGCCAAAGCATGACCTTTGAGCACCAGCATCAGGATGGAAATTTCATTTTCTACAGGTTCACCTACCCCCACTGCATGGCTTTTCAATAAGTTATCTTGCAGGAGTTGTGTATCTGTTGCTGAGATCTTGCTGGTACAGAGCGGCCCAAATCCTGTATTGATTCCATACACAATCCGCTCTCCCGCTGCAATTTCAGCTACTGCAGCGGCCGATTGCTTTACTTTTTGAATTGCAGAAGGGCTCAGAACTCCTTGAATCTCTTTTCTCGCCAAGCCTAGTGCGATGGACGCTGTCAATTGGTCCTCTCCGTATCGAAATGTATGCATCATCCTTTGGGGTTTTCAAAACCCCGAAGGATTTTGGTAATCAATTTCCAAAACCCCGAAGGATTTTGATTAAGTTTTCAAAACCTCAAGAATTTTGGATTTGGTTTTCCAAAACCTCCTAAGTTTTGAGATTAAAACGACTTCAGTCGATTACAGGTAAATCTACTTTTTCTTTTTGATGCCTAGTAATACTATATTTGTTAGTAACTGATACTTAAAAAGCATCAATGGAACTGAGACAGTTAACTTACTTTAAGGCGGTAGCAGAGGAATTAAACTTCCGGAAAGCTGCAGACCGCTTATTTATTTCCCAGCCTGGACTTAGCCGGCAAATCAAACAGCTGGAAGAGGAATTGCAAGCAACTCTCTTTGATCGGGATAAAAAGCAGGTCAAATTGACCACTGCCGGAACCTACCTGAAAGAAGAGGTAGATTTTGTGCTCAACCACCTGAAAATTACTGGGCAGCAAGTCAAGGAAATTGCCGCAGGTCGAGAAGGGGAGCTACGCATTGGGTTTTTAGGTTCCGCAGCCAATCAAGTGCTGCCGGATCTGCTCAGCCAACTCAATGCCCGCTATCCAGCCATTACCACAAGTTTGGAGGAATTGAGCAACCAGGAACAAATTGATCGAATTCAAAAGGACAAGTTGGACCTGGGATTTGTGCGTGTGGCTTCCCTGCCGGAAGGACTCGAACGCAAGGTGGCGCACCGCGATACCTTTTCGCTAGTGGTACCTCAAAATCACCCGCTGCAACTTGCCGATTTTCATTCTTTAGAACAATTTGCCGATGCGCCCTTTATTTTGTTTTCCTCGGACTATTCCAACCAGTACTACGAGCAAATTATTGGAATTTGTAGCGCAGCAGGCTTTCACCCAAAAATCAAGCACAAATCAGTTCATGCCTTGACCATCTTTCGCCTTGTTGCCAATGGGATGGGAGTAGCGATTGTGCCAACCTCGCTCCTGGTGGGCTATGCAGTGCCCGTTCGCGGGATGGTGATCCCTGGCACTGCTGCCTTTACCGAACTCAGTATGATTTGGAAGACAGCCAATCGAAATCCGGTCTTGGGGAAGGTGTTGGAGTTAATTTAATGGTTGTTTTTTGTCAACTGTTGCTGCTCGTCTGTGGATGATCCACATAGGTAAAACTCTTTTAGAGCCATTATAAGGATTGCGGATAATCCATATTCCGTTTATATTTCGGGCAAAACAATAAACCCGATGCATAAATTTCTTGCGCTAATCACCCTCCTTTTTGCTTCCGCTTTCTTTTATTCCTGTTCGGAAAGTGAGACTGAGCCCCAGCTCAAATTGCCAGACAACCTAGTTGTGACCGTGGAATACCTTGCTAACGGGGTAGTCAAGGCAAACTTTAAAGCGGATAATGCAGCCTTTTTCAAAGTTAACTTTGGCACTCCTGGGGAGGTCAGTCAGCGAGTAGATGGCAACACAGCCTCCAAGACCTTTACCGAAAGAGGTAATTTTCAATTGAATGTGCAGGCCCATGCCACTGAAACAGATTTCGTGGTCTACTCTCAGACCATTAGCATGACTGCAACCTTGCTTGGACTGGGCCCAAATGCAGGATATTCAAGTCCCGATAGTTACGATGGATACAATAAGGTATGGTCAGATGAGTTTTCTGGCTCGACGCTTTCTTCGGATTGGACCTTTGAATTAGGGGATGGATGTCCCGCTAATTGCGGCTGGGGTAATCAGGAATTGGAGTTTTACAAGAAGGAAAACACAAGCCTACAGGATGGTAACTTGATCATCACCGCTAAAAGAGAAAGTAGTGGAACAAAGAATTACACTTCTTCGAGGTTAATTACCAAAGGGAAAAAGTTTTTTACCTACGGAAGAGTTGACATCCGAGCCAAACTTCCAAAAGGACAAGGTATATGGCCTGCATTGTGGATGTTGGGCGAAAATTTCTCTGAGGTCGGATGGCCTAAATGCGGAGAAATTGACATCATGGAATTGGTTGGCGGTACTGCGGAAAATAGAGATGGAACTATCCACGGAACAGTACATTGGGACCACTCCGGCAGCAATGCCAATTATGGGGGAAAAACCAGCCTGCCCTTCGGAATTTTCAATGATGAATACCATGTTTTTTCGATCATTTGGGATGCTGAAAAGATCATTTGGCTCTTAAACAATGTCCAATACCATGTCATTGACATTCGGCCGGCGGAATTGAATGAATTTCAGAAGCCCTTCTTCTTCATCCTTAATGTCGCAGTGGGTGGTACTTGGCCTGGTAGCCCCGATGGAACTACGGTTTTCCCTCAAGAAATGAAGGTGGATTACATTCGTGTCTTTCAGAAAAAATAGGAACTTTATTCCGCCACTCTAGTAAACTAAGGAAGCAGCAATGCTTCCTTTTATTTGTTTTAGGATTTCGGCATTCCTAGGACTGCTACTGCTTATTTCGATGATTTTTGGCTGGGTACTAGGTTCGTAAAACTTCACTAAGGCAGACTTCAGTTCCTCCGAAGTCATGACTGATGCATAGTCAAACCCATACTCTGAAGCGAGCGAACTAGCGTTCAAGGATTGTTTGGTCTCAAAAAACTCCACCAACTCGGGTTGCCGTGCCGGGCCATCAATCAATCGGAATATCCCGCCAGCATGGTTGTTGAGCACAATCACACGCAAGTTTGGCATAGGATAGTTATGCCAAAAGGCATTCCGATCGTAGAAAAAGGCCATGTCTCCGGTGAGCAGGGTTACTGGCTCCTGGGAAACCAAACTGGCACCCACAGCAGTACTGTTGCTTCCATCGATGCCTGAAGTGCCGCGGTTGCAGCAAATTTCTTGTGCTCGTCTCCCTAAAAAATTCACGTACCGAATCGCCATGGAATTGGCTACCTGAAGCTGTCCAGTAGCAGGCAATGCATCCAAGATCTGATTCACTGCTGGATACTCCCCAAACTCAACTTCCTTCAAGGCTTTGGGGAGAATCGCCGCAACCTGCTCTTCCATCAGCTGCCACCGCTGCGCATAATCGGATTCCAAAGAAGGAAGTTGCGTGGCTAGCCAAGTCAAAAAGGCCAAGGGCTCGGAACCTAGTATTCGGGTAAGGCGTGCATAGGTATCTTTGGCCTGCGCATCGGGCTGAATATGCCAATGTTGAATTTCTTGCTTGCGAAGGAACAGCTTGAGGGACTTGGAAATAATCGATTTACCAAAACTAATCACCAGGTCTGGGGCTAGCGCTTCCTGAAGTTCTTCCCGTCCCAACCAATGGTCGTGCAAGGTAATGGTTCCCTTTCCTTGCAGGTTGGATAGGCTATCTGCTACGACGACGGCCTGCTGGTTTTGTGCCAAATGTTCGATGACCGCAAGTAGGGCAGGGTTCTCCTCTTGCTGCCCAGGTACGAGCAGAATGCGTTTAAAATTGGCTAATTCTGATTTCAATTTTTCCAGTGAAGCATCGCTTAGCCGTATTTCTGGAGATTCTAGGGTTACTACAGGCGGATGCTTCGGAAAATTAAATATTTCTCCCTCCTCAGGATAAAAAGGTTCCCGCAGAGGAATGTTGAGGTGTACGGGTCCCGCAGGAAACTGCCGGCTGAGTAGGATGGCCTCATTGCTGATTCGGTGGGCATGCCGCACCTGATCTGCATGAGCAAATGTGTCCGGAAAGCGGAAACTTTTTTTCACGTGCTTTCCATAGACTTCCTCCTGGAAGATCGTTTGCCCATCCCATTGATCCACCCATTCTGGGGGTCGGTCGGCGGTGAGCACGAGCAGTGGTATTTGCTGAAAAAAGGCCTCGGCGATCGCCGGAAAATAGTTGAGCGCTGCAGATCCAGAGGTACAAACCAAGACTACGGGCTGCTTCAGCTGCTGGGCCATGCCCAAGGCAATAAAGGCTGCGGATCGCTCATCGGAAATCGTACGAACCTCCATCTCCGGATGCCGAGCAAAGGCCAAGGTCAGTGGGGCACAGCGAGATCCTGGGGACAGCACGACCTGTCGAATGCCCTGTGCGGCACAAATGGTAACTAAATCGAGGATGGGTTGGAGAATCAAGCGTCTGGATTTTGGATAAACTTACCGATGATTTTGCATTTCAGTTCGGTTTCCTCCCATTCTTTTTCGGGAACAGAATCCTCTGTCACTCCCGCACCAGCATAGAGTAGGGCATGCTCTTTCCCGAGACATGCAGTTCGGAGATTCACATAAATGGAGGTTTCTTGCTCAATCCCAACAGGTCCTAGGAAGCCAGCATAAAAGCTTCGATCCCATCCTTCTTCTGTTTTTAAGAAGCTTATGGCCTCTTTTCTAGGCATTCCACATACGGCGGAAGTAGGATGTAGGAGTCCAAGCATCACGCTCCCTAGGTTGGTGAAACCCGTGGTCAGCATATTGACACGGAAGTCGGAACGCAGGTGGAGCAAGTTGCCGGCAAGAACGGTTTTGGGACCATGCTCTTCGTACTCCCGCAATCGGATTGTTTTGAAGCAATCCACGATGTAGCGACTGACCAAGGCCTGTTCTTCAATTTCTTTTTGAGTCCAAGCTGCAGATTTCAGGGGATTATCTCCCTGTGCTGGCTGGGTGCCCGCAAGTGACATGGTGTAGAAGTAGTCCCCTTTGGTTTCAATCAGGACTTCAGGACTGGCACCCATCCAGGTACCAATACCGGGGAGGTGAAAAAAGTTGACAAAGGAATGCGGGTAGCTGGAAAGCAGTTTAGCCAAGGTTTTTCCCAGATCGAATTCGGCTGGGAGTGGAATCATTTTGGTGCGTGCAGCCACAATCTTTTCCAAAGTGCCTGCTGCGATAGCCTGGATTCCCTTTGATACCAACTGTAAGAAATGATCTTTTTCTTGCCCAGCGGCTGCATTAGCTTGCCTAGGAAGGGTACCCAATTGGGCAGCAATTCGTTTTTTGAGCTCGGGAGCGGGAAGGGAATCACGGCTTGCCTGCATCCATTGGGGCAAGTCCTCTTGATGTAGCGGGCTCTCAAGGGAAAGTTTCTCGTACCGATCCCCTTGAATAAAAAATGCTTTTTTATCTTCTTGGTCAGCAAAGGGCTGAACTACAAATCCGGCAGGAAGATCTTCCAATTGCAAGGAAACGCGTCTAGTACTTTGGCTAAAATCTTGAATAAACGAGAGCTGGGAGGAATTGGGCTTACGCCAAAGCGCAAAGGACCCACCAGAAGCCAGGCCTTCAGCCAGGAAAACATCCAGTACCTCCTCCAAAGAAATCGCCTTACCTACCTCCGTTACCTTCATTTTTTATCCAAGATGGCCATCGTAATTCTACTGATGCAGCAGAGTTGATCGGCCTCGTTGACAATTTTTATCTCCCATACCTGGGTGGTTTTACCCAAATGCACAGGTCTTGCAGTACCTTTTACCTTTCCGGACCTTACAGCTTTGAGGTGGTTGGCATTGATTTCTAGTCCCACACAATCTTGTTTGCTTCGATCTAGGGTCAAGGACGCAGCCACTGAGCCCAAGGTTTCGGCAAGTACCACATTTGCACCTCCGTGTAACAAGCCCATAGGCTGTATGGTTCGATGATCGACTGGCAAAGTTGCCTCCAAAAAATCTTCCCCTATTCCAGTGAATTCTAAGCCAATATGGTCCACCATCGTGGGTATGCGGATGGTATTTAGTTGCTCAAGGCTAGGGATGGAAAGAAAAACCATGAATATTTGGGTTAAAACCAGTTTCTTTGGGTGCTGGACAAAATTAAAGAAAGTTGAACCTAAAAAAAATTTACCTGCTCCGTCATGGGCAAACGGAC
>CANGUK010000053.1 GCA_947457095.1 Cyclobacteriaceae bacterium | reverse complement strand
GATACGGGCTTGATCATCCCCTTTTCGCAGATGTCTTGCGAAGGTGATGCCCGAAATACCATTTCCAATAATCACAAAGTGACGAGAACTCATACGGCAAAGTTGAACCTAAACTTACCCAAAAATTAAGCTTACTCGTTTAAATTCCAATTGTAATCTAGAAAAGAGATGCGAGCATTCGGTGAAATCTTCACTTTTGAATAGCGATTCAAAAATTCGATTAGCGTTCCTTTTTTGGTGAAATCACCTTTAAACCAAGAAAAAATGGAGGATAGTTGGGCAGATTGACTTGAAATTTTATTTCTGCTTGGATCATTTATAAAAGTCGTGGTGACACGCATCAATTGATTTTCAAGATTGGCCGCCACAAATGCTTCATTCAATAAAGGTGGACAAGATACGGAAGCACAGTTGATGGCAAAATGAATTCGTGGCTCCTCAAATTCTTTCCTCAAGATGCTGTGTTCTACCTCATCCAAACTCATGTCTACTCCAGCGATTTTGAAAAACTTGTAATGCCATACATCCTTGATGAGTGGGATTTTAATTCTTGGCCCTAAGTCACGGATGCTTTTGGTTGGGTAAAAATCTACAATCAACTTCACCGTGTAGGCATTGTATACATTGATCCAATAGGCGAGCTGCTCATTTTTAGACCATTTACTTCGATCTGGAGCGTTCTCGGAAAGCAATTTGAGGTAGCTCTCCAATTTCGGTTTTTCTCGAATAAATCCTTTGTAATCTACTTGGCCAGTGGGTTTGACATGTGCTTTGAGCAATTCATTCCAAAGCTGATGACTGGGTGGTGTGCTTCCTGCTTTTCCCACTACTGGACTATGGCAGGAAACTAGAATAAGAAGCAAAAGCAAGAACGAAAATCGAGAAGCTAAAGTCATGTGGAGGTAAGGAATGAAATTTTGAATTGTGGGGCGATTGAACTAAACGAAGTTAGTACACTTTTTCTCCTTTGGTGAGCCAAACACTCCAGGGTTTGGAGTAGGTATGCACTTTTTGTGTAGGTTTTCCCTTGGCAAAAACAGGGCGGCCTTCATTGACCCAATGTACGATGCCTCCATAGAGGTTGTAAACATTTTTAAAACCTGCTTTTTGGAGCTTTTTGCCAATTTCTTCGGATCGAGCTCCTACAGTACAGTAAATGAGCACGGGTTTGTTTTTATCCAGTTTGGCTACCGAATTTAAAGTGAAGGTCTCGTGACCCACCCAGGTGGCATCTTGCAAATGACTGACTTCATGCTCTTTTTTTTCTCGTGCATCGAGTACCTGATAGTAGGCTAGATTGGTGATTTGGGCAGGCTTGACCACTGGGAAACTGGAATCATACAATCCTTTGAGCAAGGTTTGATAGGGCAAGGACTGCCCATAGGAACTTTCTGACCCTAAATAGAGGAAGAAGAATAAAAGAAGGATTCGAAATAGACTCATGATTATGAATTTCTAGTTAAACTCATTTGAATCGATGAAGTTCTAACTAGGCGTAAAAATCCGAAAGACGCGCCAATCCTTTCTTATCTTTCAAGAGAATTTTTTTTCCTTCCAACTCAATTAATCCATCTTTTTTGAATTCGGAAAGCAATCGGATCACTGATTCGGTAGCCGTACCCACCATGCCTGCTAGTTCTTCGCGGGTGAGCAAAAGATCAATTCGTTGGTACCCTCCGCCATCCACACCGTAGGTATTGCCTAACTGCAGTAGTAAAAATGCAAGACGCTCTCGGATACTTTTTTGAGAAGCGTCCGTTAACTTTTCCTCCATGACCCCAAGCTCATGGCTAAGTTGCTTGGTAATTCGTTTGAAAAACTCAGGGTTTTTCATCATTGAACTCAGAAATGCTTCACGAGGAATGAAGCAAATTTTTGCCTCCTCGATAATCATGGCCGAATTGGTGTGATTTTCTTCCCCTAACAATGCAGCATATCCCAAAAAATCTCCCTTTTTGCCTAAATATAAAATTTGTTCCTTCCCATTGGAGGCAGTCTTATAGACCTTGATTACTCCTGCATTCACACAAAAAATACCCAATGGCTTAGTTCCCTCGTAGTAGAGGATCTGTCCTCTACGGTGAGAAACAAGACTTTTTGCTTCAGAAATGGTACAGAGTTGAGATTCTGGAAGCTCAGAAAAGAGGGAGTGCTTTTTAGAACCGCAAAGGTCACAAGGTGTATTTGAAACAGTAGTTAGCATAAAAAAACTTGTTTGAAAAAAAATTTAGAAAAGTTAAAAAAAATCACTCATAAATTCAATTATTATTTTTTGTTTATGGGATAGGAGGCAAGTTCATTTGCTGCACAAATTTTCCTTCTTCTTCCACATAACCCATAAATACATGCCTTTTCCCATTACTGAGCGCAATAAATGGGCATTTCAAGGTTTGATTGTACGCGATCGCCTGGGCTAGTACATTTTGGTTAATCTCAACATCGGGACCTTTACATTCAATTAAAAAATAGGGAAGGCCCTGTCGATCAAAAACCAATAAATCGGTTCTTTTATGTAAACCATTGTAGACCAAACCTCTTTCACTAGTCACCAATCCTTTCGGGAATTTTTGGTGATCTATAAGAAATCGGATCCAATGTTGCCTCACCCATTCCTCTGGTGTAAGTAACAACTGTTTTTTACGTAAAAAATCGAAAATAAATACCTGATCTTCTTTTTTGAGAAGTTGGGGTTCAATAGCAGGTAAATTGAGTTCAGGTAAGGAAATCACAGGGAAAAGAGTTGGTTCCCACTGCAAATTATGGCTTTTTAACTAGAATTCTAGTTACTTCTTTCCTGCATCCACTTCCTTCACTTCAAAGTCTAGATAGGGCCCAATTTTGTTTACCCAATCTGCTTTAAAAATTTTAATCTTCAACAAGTCATCCAATTGAAGGTAAGGGCCATGTTGCAAGCGATAAGCCACCAAAACTTTCGCTTCTTGATAGCTAATGTAGGGGTGCTTCGCCAGGTCCTCCAGAGGAACAGTGTTGATGTCAAGTTGCCGCGGCGCCACCGTATCAAAATCAAAATACTCCCAAATAATCGGGATAGTCTCCGGCTTAAGCCCATAGACTTCATTCAGTTGAGCTATCAGGATAAATCCTCCTAAACTTTCCCGATGCTTGATGATCCTACCCGCGGTCAAGGCTCCGATGCCTGGCACAATCTGCAACACCACGGAATCTGCTTCGGAAAAAGGCAGGCGCAGGATCCTTTCCGCAACTTTGTTTGAATGCGTACGTCTAATGGTATCCTCAGGATTAAAAGTAGGCAATGGGGAAATCAGCAATTTGACCCCTGCTCGTTCCAAGCTATCCACTTGATTCAGGTAATTCTGGTATAGTTTGTTGGCATTTCGATCCTTAGCCCAAGCAAGTACCTGAGAAGCTCCTATCAAAACCAGTAAGAATGGAATCAGAAGTAAAAACCCCCGGGATTCCTTGGCCGAAAAACCAAGGTGTGTTTTAAACCAAAAAAATAGCCTTTGACGCATGAAGTAAAGTTAAAAAAGTAGAATCCAATGAATTTAAGCGGTTTAAACTTCCTATCCAAAGAGAGATGCAAGGCAACCCGTTAATTTTTTATTTAGATTGATTTTAAATTAGAGAAGTCTTGATTCAAAGAAACTTTTGAGGGACCTAGTTCTGTTAAATTTGTAGGCTTAGTAAATTGTGATGCAGACCAAATTTCGAGTAGTCAGTTTATCTCATAAAAGTGCACCTGTTCACATTCGGGAATTAATTTCCTTGGATGAGGCGGCTATTCAACGCTTGCTTCTTAAGCTAAAGGAATTTTTTAGTGTCCAAGACGCCTTGGTACTCTCCACCTGCAACCGTACCGAGATCTATTACAGTCATGAATCGGACCTGAGTGTTGAATTGGTCAAGTTGATCGGTATCGAACGTGGATTGTCTGATGCAATTTCCTACCTCGATTATTTCCAAATTTTGAACGAAGAGAAGGAAGCGGTTAGCCACCTTTTCCGTGTTTCCATGGGACTAGAAGCACAGGTTGTTGGCGATATTCAAATTTCAAATCAAGTCAAACGAGCTTACCAGACTGCTGCAGACTTGGAATTGGCCGGACCCTTCTTGCATCGCTTGATGCATACCATATTCTTCACCAACAAACGTGTGGTCCAGGAAACTGCCTTTCGAGATGGTGCAGCGTCACTATCCTATGCCACAATCGAATTAATCGAGAGCCTTACTCAGAATATTTTTCAGCCCCGCGTTTTAGTGATTGGCCTAGGTGAGATTGGCGAAGATGTAGCCAAAAACATGGTGCATCTCCCAACAGCCCAAATCAAAATTACAAATAGAACCCTTTCCAAAGCTGAGGAGATTGGGCTTCCCTTAGGATTTGAGGTAATCCCTTTTGAATCCTGCCTTGCTGCTATGGAAGAAGCAGATGTAATCGTTTGCTCGGTGCGCATGCAAGAACCATTTATCAGCAAACAGCTCGTTGAATCGTTCAAAATTCCAAGTTTCAAGGTTTTTATCGATCTTTCAGTGCCTAGAAGTATTGAAACTTCCTTGGAAGAGCTCGCAGGAGTAGTCCTCTACAACGTGGACAACATTCGAAGTAAAGCCACTGCTGCCCTACAAAATAGATTGGATGCCATTCCTTCTGTTGAAGCCATACTTGAAGAAAGTATCGAAGAGTTTGGGGCATGGCAAAAAGAAATGGTGGTCTCCCCTACCATTCAAAAGTTAAAGCAATCCCTGGAGCAAATACGACAGGAAGAGCTGGGTAGGTATTTAAAAAATGTGGACGAAAAAGAATTCGTGCTCATCGATAAAATCACGAAGAGCATGATGCAGAAAATCCTCAAGGTACCTGTAGTCCAATTGAGAGCTGCCTGCCAACGGGACGAAGCTGCTGAAATGATTGAATTGATCACAGACCTTTTTGACTTAGAGAAGTCAAAAAACGAAAAATAAATTAGGTGTCGGATTGTCCGTCCTTAACTAATTTATCCTTTTACTACATATTCTTGCCATGAGAAGTCTTAGTTATCTTGCTTTTGGAACTTTCCTGTTCTTGTCCTCACCTAGCTTGGGTCAATCTTGGGAAGTTTACGACTTTGGCGGTAGCCTCCAAACCACCGCAACCTATCAAGAAATCGATCTTCTTGGAGAATCTGTAATCACTGGGAAAAATGCGGAAGGCTTATTCCTGCTCTCGCCTGATTTACGCCCTGTAGTAAACCTTCAAGGACAGGAGGTTTTTCAATACCTTAAGCCTTGGATTTTGGTTAAAGGACCAAAAGGAATCGGTGCATTTCATGAATATGGACAGCCTGCCCTTCCTCTAGAATACGAGGAGATAACCACCTTCACCAATCGACTTTTAGCAAGGAAGGGTTCCGACTATTGGGTCTATGAAAAATCAACAGGGAAAACGAAGTGGCTAGGTGCTGCCGAAGAAGCCAAACTCACCCGAACAGGGCAGGTGATTTTGAAAAATCAGGGCAGCTACTATTTGCCGCTGTCTTCCAATCCTGAAAAACCCTACGAGCTATTACTAGAAAATCAGGGAAACTTCCTCCTCGCCAAAGAAACTTCCGGATATGGGCTAATTAATCAATTTGGAGATTATGTTTTGGATCCTGTGATGGAGCAATTGGAACCTACCCGAGGAGATAATTATTATGGGTTTGATGAAAATCAGTACCTACTCATCCGTGGGTTTGAAGAAAGGGCGCAAGTACGATACAACTCTTACCACAAAATCACCAAGGATGGCGAACTCATGCTCGAATTCATTCATGGTAAATTACGGCGAGTGCTAGAAGAAGAAGGCATCTTGCTTGATGCAGTAGGCATGGAATCAGTCAAACAAATCGCACCCGATGCATACAACATTCGATTCCGGGAAAATAAGCTAGGTCTCCTTGGCAAACAAGGGTGGCTAGTCGCTCCCAATTCAGATGCAGAGTGGATTGGAACTGGCAGCGAAGGCCTTTTTCCGGCACTCAAAAATGGGAATTATGGCTTTGTGAATAACGAAGGAAAGTGGATCATCCTTCCTAGCTACCTTGAGGTAGGGACTTTTTCAGAAAAAGTGAGCCGCTACCGAAATGGAGCTACTTGGGGAACGATTAATTCCGAAGGAAAAACACTCACAGAGGCCAAATGGGAGAAGATCACTGATTTCTCTGGAGGTCTAGCTATTGCTGAGTCAGTAGGAAAATTCTACCTAATCTACCCATCCGGTGATTTGGCCTACCCTGAGGGGTTGGATCAGATTTCAAAATTGAAAGAGGGTTTTTACCTGGTCGAAAACAACTCCAAAACTGGACTCCTTAATTCCCTTGGTAAGCCCATCCTTCCCATTGCTTTTGACCAGATACAAGTAGAGCAGAAAGACTTTTTTATGGTAACCAAAGATGGTTTTTCAGGAGTCATGAGAGCCAATGGCGACGTATTTTTGCCACTCCAATACTCCCAAATTGCTATCGATTGGATCGAACAAAAAGTATTTGTCAAAGGAAAGGGACAAGCCGTAGAGCAAACGGAAACCAGTCCAGCAACTAAACGAAAAAAGGGAGTTTAAACTCCCTTTTTTTTTCTGATTTTTTAAGATT
This sequence comes from Cyclobacteriaceae bacterium, assembly GCA_947457095.1. Classification (GTDB taxonomy): domain Bacteria; phylum Bacteroidota; class Bacteroidia; order Cytophagales; family Cyclobacteriaceae; genus Algoriphagus. The sequence goes on along the minus strand of CANGUK010000053.1, from coordinate 10,724 downwards.
TCAAGGACCCTGAATCTTTGGACTCTTTGCCAGAGTTGGCAATAGAATCTCGCATTGCAGTATCGGATTTCACATTTTCCATTTTGTAGTAATCCATCACGCCCAATTGTCCAGATCGGAAAGCCTCAGCGATTGCTTTAGGAATCTCTGCTTCTGCCTCAATTACTTTGGCTCGCATTTCGACATTTCTGGCTTTCATTTCCTGTTCCAAAGCCACGGCCATGGCTCTACGCTCTTCTGCTTTCGCTTCAGCTACTTTTAGGTCGGCAGAAGCTTGATCAATTTGGAGCTTGGCACCAATATTCGCTCCTACATCAATGTCAGCAATATCAATGGATAAAATTTCAAAAGCCGTTCCTGCATCCAAACCACGTTGAAGTACCAGCTTTGAAATTTTATCTGGATTTTCCAACACCGATTTGTGAGTAGCGGCCGAACCAATGGAAGTCACAATTCCCTCACCTACTCGGGCCAAAATCGTTTCCTCACCTGCACCACCCACGAGTTGAGCAATGTTTGCACGAACAGTTACACGAGCCTTAGCCACCAACTGAATCCCATCTGCTGCCACTGCTGCCACGTTAGGCGTATTGATTACCTTAGGATTTACAGAGATTTGTACTGCCTCAAATACATCGCGTCCAGCCAAGTCAATTGCCGTGGCCTGCTTGAAACTCAAGGTGATATTTGCCTTGTCCGCTGAAATCAATGCGCGGATCACTGCTGGCACGTTGCCTCCTGCCAAAAAGTGCGTTTCCAAGTCATTGGTAGTCAACTGAAGTCCTGCTTTGGTTGCCGTAATCATTGCATTTACAATCAAGCTAGGTGGCACTTTTCGAATTCGCATTCCTATCAACTCTCCTATCCCAACCCGTACATTTGAAAACTGAGCCGTAATCCACAGATTAACAGGTACAAAATACAAGAAAATAAAGAGAAGGATGATTCCTGCAAAGGCAGCAATCAGAACGAATAAAGAACTGTCTTCAAACATAGTTTTTTAGTTAACACTGATTTTATTGTTTTCAATTTTCGTAATCGTCACTGGGGTATTGACCTCAATAAACCCAGATTCGGACTTCACTTCCACCCAAATCTCGTTGAAGGAAGCCTTGCCATAAGGTTTGATATCGGATACAGCATGACCTTTCATTCCTACTTCCAACCCGTCTGTTCTACCATCAAAGGCTCCCCCCGATTGGGTAGATTTAAGCGAAAGTTTTTTCCAAACCCCAGAACTAAACCCATACCAAACTGCAGCAAAATTCAGAATCAAGGCTAGCCCAGTAATCCAAATGGCCACAGTGTAGTCAAAATTAAGGAATGCGAATACCAGGCCAGCAAGGCTTACCAAAAAACCGAAAATCCCTACTACGGTGGTTCCAGGAATAAAAAGAATTTCAACCAAAAGTAAGATTAAGCCGATGAGCAGCAGCGTACTTAGGACTAGAATTTCCATAGAATACAAAATGAATTGGCTCTAATCTACTAGAATCTGCTGAATACTTGGTTCAAAAGAAAAAAAAACCCGGAAAATCCGGGTTAAAGTAGATCGATTATCAATAGGCTTTTGCAAAAAGCACTCTACCTGTGGAAGGCTTCCCGCTGTACACACAGGTTCCAGCCTCCTGCACTTGATCCAAAGGAATGCATCGGATCGTGGCTTTGGTGAGATCTTTGATTTTGTCCTCCGTCTCTGGAGTACCATCCCAATGTGCCGAAAGAAACCCAGCTTTTTCCTCCAATACCTGCTTAAACTCCTCCCAACTATTGACCTCAGTGGTGTTGTCTTTTCTAAAGTCAAAAGCCTTTTGGTAAATTCCCTCTTGAATTTGATCCAAAAGCCCGCCGATTTTTTCAGCAATAGGCATCTCCTCCCATTGGAAGGATTCTTTGGTGAGGGTGTCTCGTCTAGCTAGCTCTAAGGTCTTGTTTTCCAAATCTCGAGGGCCTAGTGCGATGCGAACAGGTACCCCTTTCAATTCGTATTCAGCAAACTTCCACCCTGGCTTTTGGGTATCCCTATCGTCGTATTTTACACTGATACCTGCTTTTCTTAGGTCAGCCATAATTTCTCTGGCCTTAACCGAGATGAGTTCCAACTCTTCCTCACCTCTATAAATCGGTACGATGACTACTTGAAAAGGAGCCAATTTAGGAGGTAAGACCAAGCCATTGTCATCGGAGTGAGCCATAATCAAGGCACCCATCAAACGCGTACTTACACCCCAAGAAGTCCCCCAAACGTATTCTAAGCCCCCTTCTTTGGCAGCAAATTTAACGTCAAAAGCTTTCGCGAAATTTTGACCTAAAAAGTGGGATGTACCCGCTTGAAGTGCTTTTCCATCCTGCATCAAGGCCTCTATACACAAGGTGTCATCTGCACCTGCAAATCGCTCATTTGCAGTCTTTCTCCCCTTCACTACAGGTAATGCCATAAATTCTTCTGCAAACTGTGCATAGACATTCATCATCTGCACAGTTTCAGCCATGGCTTCTTTGGAAGTAGCGTGCGCAGTGTGCCCCTCTTGCCACAAAAATTCCGTGGTGCGTAGAAACAAACGGGTTCGCATCTCCCAGCGCACCACATTGGCCCACTGATTCACCAACAAAGGCAAGTCACGGTAGGATTGAATCCAGTTTTTGTAGGTACTCCAAATGACAGTTTCAGAAGTTGGTCGCACGATGAGTTCTTCTTCCAATTTTGCTTCAGGATCGACAATTACCCCAGAGCCATCTTCTGCATTTTTCAACCGGTAGTGGGTAACTACGGCACATTCTTTGGCAAAGCCTTCCACATGGCTCGCTTCCTTACTTAAAAAAGATTTTGGAATAAAAAGCGGAAAATAGGCGTTGGTATGCCCAGTTTCTTTGAACATTCGATCCAATTCAGCCTGCATTTTTTCCCAAATGGAGTAGCCATAGGGTTTGATGACCATGCAGCCTCTTACTGGGGAATTTTCAGCCAAATCCGCTCGTTTAACCAGTTCATTGTACCACAGCGAATAATCTTCGCTGCGTTTTGGAAGTCCTTTACTCATTTACTTGTTGTATAGAAAGAAAAGTGTTTATTTTGGTCAGAAGGAAGTACAAATATAACCCAAAAAGTACAACCTATGCTTGGTCAATCCGTATAACCAAGCATAAATCTACTTCACCCATGAAGAAACTAGCTTTTATTTCCGCCTCTGCACTCTTGTGCACTTCGGTCTTGGTTTCCTGCTCTTCAAACAAAATGGCAGTGAATACCTTTGACGACAACTTGTATTTCATGTCCGCAGACGTGAAAAAAGCAACGGAAAATGCAGTTGCTAATAACCAACCTGCTACGTTTCAAAACCTAGCCAGTTCAACTGTGGTCCCAAAAGAGAATTTTAGCTCTAAAAATGTCAATCCAGAATACCTTTCTAGATATGGGCAGCTGAATACCTCTACCGCAGAAGATGTGGTCTACTTTGAAGAAAATCAATCTTCTGCGACCAATTCCACTCCGGATATTGATGTTTACAATAGCTTCCGTGTTTCGAATTTCAACTCTGGTTGGGGAAATTCTGGCTGGGGCAATGCTTCATTCAATTTTGGATACAGTCCATTTGGAATGGGGATGATGGGAATGAGTCCATTTGGAATGGGTATGATGGGAATGAGTCCTTTCGGAATGGGAATGTTTGATCCATTCTGGGGTTCAGGATTCGGATTTAGACCAGGATTTAATATGGGCTTTGGATGGGGTAGACCTATGTTTTCTCCTTTTAATTCCTACCTAGGCTGGGGTGGATTTTACGATCCGTTCTGGGGTGGAAATGCTTGGGGTTCACCTTGGGGTAGACCAATTATTGCGAATGGACCGATCATTATTCTTCCAGGAAGTGAAAATGGTGGACGCAGTATCGTTTATGGTGCAAGACCTAGTCGTGGTTCTTCCATGAGCAATGGTGCTGGCGGGGTAGCACAATCTGCCGGAACTCCAAATACCGCAAGAGCTCAAGCTAGAGAAAATGTAGCCAACTCTGCTGGCGCATCTCCAAGAAGATTGGGTGCAATTGAATCTAATCGCTCTGCCGCTCGTGATTTCAGTACCTCACAAAACGATTACTATTCTTCTGGAAGAAGTCGTGTAGAAAGTAATACACGAAATGTAAACTCAGCTGCTTCGAGTAGAGGTGAAGGCACCCCTTCTCGGAATTCAGTACAATCCGCAAGACCATCTGCAATACCAGGTAGTACTGGAAGAGGTTATTCTAGCAGCCCAAATACGGGTTCTTACGATACAGGAGCTACTCGCTCGACAAATAGCAGCCCTTCTTACAATAGATCCACTGGATCAAGCAATGGCGCTACTCGGTCTTCCTATGGCCGAAGTGAGTCAAATGGGTACAGCACAGGAAGCGCACCGAGCAGGTCATCCTCTACGAATTCTTCCAGCTTTAGCGCTCCGAGCAGATCTAGTTCTGGAGGTGCCACAAGTGCTCCAAGTAGAAGTTCAAGCGGATCCTCAGGCAGCAGTAGCTCAGGAGGATCCAGAGGAAGGGGGAATTAATTCCCCTTTTTTTTTGGAAATTTTATCCGAAAACAACCACAACTTCGTTACTAATCCAACTTAACCCTTTCCTACATGAGGTTACTTACATCATTTCTCTGCCTTAGCCTGTTCACTTCAGGTGCCGCAGTAGCCCAAAGCGGCTATTTTGAAGACGCGTATCGATTCAGTAAAGCAACCCCTGCTGGCTCTGCACGAATTGTGGGTGTTGGGGGGACCCAATGGTCACTAGGTGGAGATGTGTCTAACCTAGCTGGTAACCCTGCAGGTTTAGGCTTTTTCCGAAATTCTGAAGTAAGTCTAAGCTTAGGATACGACCTTTGGTCTGCTGATGCAAGCTATTTGGATCAGACCAAATCGTATCGCACTTCAGACTTTTCTCTTCCCAACCTCAGCTTTGTTGGGGCCAATCCAAAAGGCCCACTAGAAAATGGCGCTTTTAAAGGTGGTGCTTGGGGATTCAGCATTCAACGAATTGCAAATTTCTCAAATGAGTTTGGGTACTATTCCGACAAATTAGGAAATAGCTCTATCATTGATTTTTATTTGGGACAAGCCTCTGGGGTACCTGAAAACCAAATTGAGAATAGTGGACTTACTGGTTTGGCCTATCAAACTTATCAGATCAATCCTATTGCTGTTGATGCCAATGGCAAACCCATCACCAATCCAAAAGAATACGACTCTTTCGTTTTGGGGGTTCCATTTCAAGACGAGAATGTCAACCAGGAAGGAAATGCAAGCCAGATTAACTTTGGGTATGGCGCCAACTTTAACCACAAACTATTTATCGGAGGCAGCATAGGAATCCGCTCCATCGAATTCTCTTCCATCAAGAAGTATAACGAAGAATTTACAAATGAGCCTTTAATCAATTCCTCCCTGCTAGAAAACTTGTATATCAATGGCACAGGAGTTAACCTCAACTTAGGATTGATCTACAAACCCATCGATTACGTGAACCTGGGTTTTGTACTTCAAACCCCTACTTGGTTTGCAATGAATGAAGAGTATGAGGCGAGCATGACCGCTACGTATGACAAGTATTATTTTGAACCAGAAGACAAAACTTTGGGAACAGAGACTGCCGTTTCTGATATCATCATGAGCAACTATGGCCTCTACACTCCCTTTAAGGTTGGTGGTGGCGCCACAATCTTTTTAGGAAAATATGGGTTTATTTCCGCTGATGTGGACTGGGTGGACTACAGCTCTGCGCGACTTAGTTCCAATGACTTCAACGAAGGCCCAGACAACCAAGTGATCCAAAACCTCTACGGCAGCACGGTCAACTACCGGTTTGGAGCAGAAGGAAAATTGCAAAACTGGAGGGTTCGCGGGGGATATGCCCATCAAGGGGACCCCTTTGTAGATAACTCAGGTTTTAATCAAAGCACGCAGCAACTTTCCGGGGGTATTGGAGTACAATTCGATGCACTACGTGTAGATTTTTCTCTGGTCAATCAAAACTTCAACTCACTGTACCGAAGCTATAAAGTACTCGATAGAAACGGTATGAACTATGGTCCCTTAACGGAGATAAAAAATTCAATCACCTCAGCGGTGGTGACAGTAGGATTTAACTTTTAAGTCTAGAAATCAATTCGACTAATAAAAGCTCAGCGGAAAAATCTTCTCCGCTGAGCTTTATTTTTGCTTGGTTGTAAAAATATTCTCTGGACACCAATAAAGACTTGAGTTTTAAAGTAAGCTCTCCTTGATCCAATCCTTGGAATAAAGGTCTCTGCTGTGCCTTAGAAGTTTGCAGTCGACGAGATATCGAACCCAATGGCACATCCAAATACACCGAGATGGCTTCGGCGTTGATCAAGTCCATGTTGTCATTGAAACAAGGAGTACCGCCACCTGAAGCCAAAATAAAAGCACGATCTTGTTTTAAAGTATCCTGCAGTACCAAAGATTCCCAATCTCGAAAAGTACCCTCCCCATGGATTGAAAAAATCTCCGAGATCTTTAGTTGGTACCGCTCTTCAATCAATTGGTCTAGATCCAAAAAAGGAAAATCCATTTCTTTAGCAAGCTGCTTGCCAAAGGTGCTTTTCCCCGATCCGGGTAATCCCACCAATACAACTTTGAGCTGCTTATTCATCAAAACAATTCAAGCACCTTTAAAGCTTCTGGCGTATTGTTGTGGTGGTATTTGCCTACCACTACCCCATCTTTCAACAGCATGATTCCTGGATTTGCGCGCATGATTGTTTTCACTACCGTAGCATCCGCCTGCAAGCCCTTGATCTTCCATCCATTTTTTGCGATTAACGCATCGATTTCTTCTTGGGTGGCTGCAGCCATAAAAATGAGCTCAACAGGTGCTTTTTCGAGTGCAGAAAAAAGCTTGGTCAACTCCTCGAAATTAGCATCACTCATCTTAGCCAAGTTGCTGCTCAAAAGAATCACCTTATTGCCTTGAAATAAATACTCGGCTTGATCCCCTTCAGGATTCCAAGCGGCAAAATCAGAGATTTTTGGTAAGGCTTCTGGATTGTTGAGTGTCATCTCCACAAACTCATAGCTTTCGTCTGTAGGGTACTGATCGAGGTACACTAGCTGACCTCCCTTTTTCATCACATAGGTGTATACCAGAGGCGCAGAAGGCTGCATGTTGACTGGGATACTAACTCCAACCTTATAGGCTCTGAAATCGATAAATGGCAAATTCTGAATCGCATAAACGGCCAAACCAAGGGATAGCACCAAACTTGCTCCAGCAGTATAGGTTGCCCATTTCGGTGTTTTCTGTGGAAGATCCTTTCTGAAAATGAACAAGAAGGAAATCAATACCAACAAGATGATGTCTTTGTAGAAGGATTCCCAAGGGGTCAACTTGATTGCATCACCAAAGCAACCACAATCCGTCACCTTATTGAAGTAAGCAGAGTAAAAGGTCAAAAAGGTGAAAAAGAGAATCATACTAGCCAAGGCCCATACCGTCTCCTTGAGGCGAACCCCGATCAATAGCATAATTCCTAGTACTACCTCAGAGACAACCAAAAACACAGCTAGAGGGAGCGCATAGGGCTTGAATAAGTGAAAAAAGGAGGCAATGTCATTGGAGAACACATCGAAATACTCTTCCAACTTGATGGCAGTGCCCACTGGATCATTGATTTTAATCAAGCCAGAGAATACAAATAGACCTCCCACCAATAGGCGAAGAATCCAGAAAAATACCTGCTTATTCATGGTAACCTAATTTAATGAGACAAAAAACGGCGTAATTAATCATGTCCTGGTAATTGGCTTCAATACCCTCGGAAACTAGGGTATTCCCTTGGTTGTCTTCGATTTGTTTGACGCGAAAGAGTTTCATAAGCACAATATCCGTCATGGAACTGACACGCATATCTCTCCATGCTTCACCATAATCGTGATTCTTATTTTCAAGAAGTCCCTTAGTGGCAGCAGTCCAGTGGTCGTAGAGTGGCTCTAGCTCATCGAATGGAATTTCCATGCGCTCATCATCCGCAAGTGAAATTTGAATTAAGGCAATCAAACAGTAGTTGATGATCCCCACAAACTCATCTACAATAGGGTCATTGACTTTTTGGCTTCCCTTTTCCTGAATGGATCGTACCCGTTGGGCCTTAATGAAAATTTGGTCTGTAAGGGAAGGCAATCTCAAGACTCTCCAAGCTGTTCCGTAATCAATGGTTTTCTTCCGGAACAATTCTTTACATCGGGCGATTACTTCCTTATATTCGTTGCTAGTCTGCGTCTCCACACTACTGGATTTAATATTTGCTGGATCAACTATGAATTCTTCTTTCGAAGATAAATTATTTCCCCAAAAATATACATTTCATATCAAGGGATGCCTATACTCTTTGAATAAACCCAAAGTAATGGGGATCCTTAACCTTACGCCAGACTCTTTTTTTGAAGGCAGTCGGGTTCCCACAGACAAAAAATCTATTTTGGCTGAAGCTGAAAAAAAAATAAACGAAGGAGCAGATTTTTTAGATTTAGGTGGATACAGTACAAGGCCAGGAGCAGCAGACATTTCTATTGAAGAGGAAATTGCTCGGGTGATTCCTGCGATTTCTGAAATCAAAAAAAGATTTCCAGTCACCCTTCTTTCTGTGGACACCTTTCGTTCGCAGGTTGCCAAAGCCGCAGTTGAGGCAGGAGCTGACCTTGTGAATGACATTTCAGCAGGGAATTTAGACCCGGACATGCTTCCCTTGGTAGCAAAACTTGGAGTCCCCTACATTGCCATGCACATGAAAGGAACCCCTCAAAGCATGCAAAAGGAGACAAAATATTCAGACCTAGTTCCTGATGTTTTGGCTTATTTTTCTGAAAAAGTTAAACAATTCAGTAATCTTGGCATTAAAGATGTAGTCCTTGATCCAGGCTTTGGATTTGCAAAAACTCGGGAACAAAATTTCGAACTCTTGAGAAATCTGAGTAGCTTCAAACGATTGGGATTCCCGGTATTGGTTGGAGTATCTCGAAAATCGATGATTTATAAAACACTGGAAATCAGTGCAAATGAAGCATTAAATGGCACTACTGCCCTAAATATGTTTGCTTTGTTGCAAGGAGCTGATATCTTACGTGTACATGATGTAAAAGAAGCCAAAGAAACAATTGAACTAGCAGCACAACTCTACCCTTGAACTTACTTTTCAAAATAGGATTTTTAGATATCTCCATCGTCAATATGATCGATATTGCGTTGGTGGCGGCCCTATTGTATCGGGTGTATAAACTCTTGAAAGGATCTGTTGCAATTAAAATTTTCTTAGGATTCCTTTCCCTGTATTTGATCTACTTATTGGTCCAAGCATTACGGATGGAGTTGCTTACCATCATACTGGGCCAATTTATGGGTGTGGGCGTTATTGCTGCCATCATTATTTTCGCTCCAGAATTTAGAAAATTCTTACTCATCTTGGGCAGATCTTCCATCTTCTCGGATGACAATGTATGGAAGGATCTCTTGTTTTTTTGGAGGAAAAAAGAAAACTCAGGATTCAACATCAGCCCAATCATTGATGCCGCCAAGGTCCTTGCGGGTTCCAATACAGGAGCCTTGATTGTAATTTCAAGTACCGTGGAATTGAAATTCTATGCGGAAAGTGGAGATATCCTTGATGCAGAATTGTCCAAACGATTATTGATTTCTATTTTCAATAAGCACAGCCCACTACACGATGGTGCAGTCATTATTCACAAAGGAAAAATTAAAGCGGCACGTTGTATTCTGCCTGTTACTGAACGCGAGGTACCCGCACAATTTGGACTACGCCACCGGGCAGGCATTGGCATGTCAGAAGCTACAGATGCGCTCATTCTAGTGATTTCGGAGGAAACAGGGCAAATCTCCATGGCGAAAAATGGAAAAGTCTTGCACAACCTCTCTTTCCAGGAAGTTCGCGAAATCATCAACGACTACCTCAACAACGAGGATTTGTACGACCGATTTGAAAATCTATCCGAACACGATTTCGCGAAGAAAAAAAGTTTAACTCCTAAAGTCGGAGGATAAAAAAAGAGGGATGAATTATCATCCCTCTTTTTTTTAATCTTATTGAATCACTCCAAGTTCCTTCCCTACAGCGATAAATGCCTCGATCGCCTGATCCAAATGCTCCTGCTGGTGGCCAGCCGAGATTTGAACTCGAATCCGCGCTTGCCCTTTGGGAACCACGGGATAATAAAACCCGATCACATAAATCCCTCTTTCCAATAACTTTTCTGCCATTTTCTGGGAAAGAACGGCATCGTAAAGCATGATTGGCACAATGGCATGCTCCCCTGGTTTGATGTCAAATCCTGCGGCCTGCATTTTTTCACGGAAGTAGCGCGTATTGTTTTCTAAAGTATCCCTCAATTCCGTGGTCTCTGAAAGCAATTCAAGGACTGCCAAAGAAGCACCCGTGATGGATGGGGCAAGCGTATTGGAAAATAAATACGGTCTAGATCGTTGACGTAGGAGTTCGATGATCTCCTTTCTACCCGAAGTAAATCCTCCAGAAGCACCACCCAAGGCTTTACCAAGTGTACCGGTGATGATGTCAATCTTGCCCATCACGCCTCTATGCTCGTGTACTCCTCGGCCCGTTTTTCCCATAAATCCAGTAGAATGGCATTCATCCGTCATTACCAAGGCTTGGTATTTTTCGGCCAAGGCTACAATTTTATCCAACTGCGCGATGGT